>CAADGU010000256.1 GCA_900696625.1 uncultured Chloroflexota bacterium
ATCTCCAATCTCCCAATCTCCAATCTTTTAATCTCTGCCAACAACACTGCATTCACCGGCGTGGGTACGTGGTATTCACGGCCGTAAGCCACCACCGCGCCACAAATCGCCTCAATTTCAGTGCGCGCCCCGCGCAGGATGTCTTGCAGCATGGAGGATTGGTTGGTGGCGGTGCCCCGCGCCACTTCTAGGGTGCGTTGGGCGGCGTCGGCATAGGGCAGGGTAATGCCCTGTGCCTGGGCGACGGCGGCGGCTTCATTGGCCGCCTGAAACATAATCGCTCGCGCCGCCGGCTCTTCGGCCAGATAACCGTTGGGCACACGCAGCAGCGCCGTCAGCGGGTTGATGCCGGCGTTGATGGCCAGCTTGCCCCACACCAGGCTGATGGGATTGTCTGTCAGGTCGGTGGGGAAACCGGCCTGTTGGAATAAGGCGGCCACTTCCGCCAATGTGACGCGCGCCCCAGGCCCGGTGGGAGGGGCCAGGTAGGTGTGCCCCATGCCGGCCACGCGCACATGCCCCGGCCCGGCCATGGCGGCCCCGGCCGAGGTAATGCCCAGAGCCGCTGGGTGCGGCGTCAGTTCATGGGCGAGCGTTTCCAGGTTGCCCAGGCCGTTTTGCAGGGTAAGGGTCAGCCCGTCTTCGGCCAACACCTGGCGGGCGACGTTGGCGGCGGCGGCCGTTTTGTGGCTTTTTACCAGGATGAGGGCCAGGTCGGCGGGGGTGGCTGCGGCGACGATGTTGGTGGCGCGAAGGAGGGTGCGGTGGGTACGGCCGTCGGCCATTTCCACCAGCAGCCCATTTTCGCGCAGCGCCGCCAACTGTTCCGGCCATTCGCCAAGCAGAGTCACATCTGCCAACGAGTGCAAATGTGCGCCAAACAAACTACCCATCGCGCCGATGCCGATGATGGCGATTTTCATAGTGGAATGCGTGATGCGTGATGCGTGATGCCTCTCTGGTCACGCATCACGTATTACGCATCACGAATTACTCTCCAACATCTGCCTAAACGCCGCTACTTCCGCCTCCGGCATGGGGTAGATGTGTTCGTCGGTGGGGAAACGGCCGTTGACCACATCTTCCCGGTAAGCGGTGAGGGCGCTGACGATGACTTCGTTCAGGCGGGCGTACTGCTTCACAAATTTGGGCGTGAAACGGTCGAACAGGCCGAGCAGGTCGTGGTAGACCAACACCTGCCCATCACAGCCCGCGCCGGCGCCAATGCCGATGGTGGGGATGCGCAGCCGTTGGCTGATGGCGGCGGCGACGGGGGCGGGCACGGCTTCCAGGACGATGGCAAAACAGCCTGCTTCTTCCAGGATGAGGGCGTCTTCCAGCAGACGTTTGGCGGCAACGGCCGTTTTGCCCTGCGCTTTGAAGCCGCCCAACTGTGAGATGGTTTGCGGCGTCAGGCCAATGTGCCCCATGACGGGAATGCCCGCCCGGACGATGGCCTGCACCGTTGGGGCCACATCGCGCCCGCCTTCCAGCTTAATGGCATCCATGCCCCCTTCCTTGAGGAAACGGCCGGCGTTGCGCACCGTTTCCGCCAGTTCAATCTGGTAAGACATGAAGGGCATGTCGCCCACCAGAAATGGGTGTTTTGCGCCGCGGGCGACGGCGCGGCAATGGTGCAGCATCTCTTCCACCGTCACGGCGACGGTGTTCTCGTGCCCCAGCATGACCATGGCCAGCGAGTCGCCCACCAGGATGATGTCAATTTCAGCCTGGTCTACCAGCACCCCGCCGGAATAGTCGTAGGCGGTAAGCATGGTAATGGGGATTTTTTGCTCTTTACGTTTCTGCAAATCTAAGACGGTCACTTTCTTTCGCGCCATCGGGTTTCACCTCTTTTGATTGCCACGAATTACACGAATTTGTGGTGATTGATTGGTTGTCTCCTCGGAAGCTAAGTTTAACAGGGAATATGGCAAATGGTAGATGGCGTCTGCATCGTTGATGAATGTCACTTGCCCGCCCCCGCTAACACTCTAAAATAGGCGCATGATTCAAATCGCCGGGCTGGTCAAAAATTACGGTGTTACGCCGGTTTTACGTGGGGTGCAGTTGCACGTGGCCGCCGGTGAGTTTGTGACCCTGGTTGGACCTAATGGTGCCGGTAAATCTACGCTCATGCGCATTGTAGCCACGCTGCTGAAGCCGACCGCCGGTGAGGTGAAAATTGGTGGCTGGGCGCTGCCGCAGCATGGTGACCGGGTGCGGCGTTACATTGGTCTGGTTTCGCACCAGACATTGTTATATGGTGACCTGACGGCGGCAGAAAATCTGCACTTTTATGCCCGACTGTACAGTGTGCCAGACGCCGAGGCGCGTATTGGCCGCGCTTTGAAGCAGGTGGGGCTGGCGGCGCGGCAGCGCGACCCGGTGCGCACCTTTTCGCGGGGCATGATGCAGCGCCTGACCATTGCCAGGGCCACGCTGCATGAGCCAGAAGTGCTGCTGCTGGACGAACCGTACACAGGGCTAGACCAGGATGCGGCGCAGTTGTTGGATGATTTGCTGCTGCGGGAGCAGGGTAACGGCCGTACGATTCTCCTCATCACCCATGACTTGGTACACGGCCTGGATTTGTGCGACCGCATTGCTATCCTCAACCGGGGCAAAATTGTCGTCTCCCTGAACAGCCAGGAGGTGACATCAGGTGAATTTTTAGAGCTGTATGCCGCGCATACGGGGCGGAAAGAGGTGACAGGTGGCAAGTAGCAGGTGTCGGGTGTTGAGTGTCGAGTGTCAGGTGTCAGGTGGCCAAGCTGGCCCTGAGCTTGCCGAAGGGGGGCAGGTGGCAAGTGGCTGAGCAAAGTCAGGAGATACCGGTGGCGCGGCCAAAGTCAGCTACGTCTTCTTTCTGGACGGCCGTGTGGTCTATCGTCTGGAAGGATTTGCGCATCGAGCAGCACACCCGCCAGACCATGAGCGTCATGCTCATGTTCTCCCTCGTCGTCGTCGTTATGTTCAACTTTGCTCTGAGCACCGACCTGGACGCCGCCCGCCAGGTGTCCACTGGCCTTTTGTGGGCGACCATCATTCTGGCGGGAACGTTGGGGCTGAACCGTTCCCTATCCATTGAGCGTGAAAACCAGACGATTGACGCGCTGTTGATCGCCCCGGTGGATCGGCGCGGTATTTATCTGGCCAAGGTGATCAGCGTTACTATTTTTACGCTGCTGCTGGAAGTGGCGCTGGTGTTTATTTTTACCATCTTCTTTAATAAACCGTTCTGGCAGCCGGCGGCTTTGCTGGTTTTGTTTTTAGGTACCATTGGTTATGTGGCGGCGGGTGTGTTGATTACGTCTATGACTATCCAGACCCGTTCGCGGGAAGTGCTGCTGCCCATTTTGCTGCTGCCCATTGTGCTGCCATTGATCTTGCCCGCCGCCATCGCCACCGCCGAAATCGTCTCTCTGCAGCCGCAGATGGATACCGTCAACAGCAGCATCTCCCTCATTGCGGCGTATGATCTGGCCATCCTGGCCGTTGGCTTTTTTAGTTATCCGTTTTTAGTGGAGTCTTAAGGTTGTAGACCCTGAGGGTTTTAGGAAACCCTCAGGGTCTCGGAAGGAGTGAGGCTTATGAATATGACGCGCTTGAACCGGACTGTGACCATTCTGAATGTGCTGGCCTTTTTGTCGCTGTTGGTGAGCATTGGCTTTATCTTTTTGTATGCACCGATAGAACGTTCGATGGGCAATGTGCAGCGCATTTTTTATTTTCACGTGGGCACAGCCTGGGTGGGGTCAATCGCCTTTTTTGTGGCGTTGGTGGCCGGCGCCTTATACCTGTGGCGGCCGCAGCGCCGTTGGGACACCATCGCCCTTTCCTCTGTGGAAGTGGGGCTGGTATTTCTGACGGTGACGACGGCGGCGGGGTCGGTTTGGGGTAAACCGGCCTGGAATACCTGGTGGGAATGGAGTCCACGCCTGACGCTGATTACCATTGCCTGGCTGGTGTATGCCGCTTACTTCATGCTGCGCGGTGCGATTGAGGATGAGGAGAAGCGGGGTCGGTTTGCGGCCGTGTACGTCATTGTGTCGTTTGTCTCCATTATTCTGGCCTATGTCAGCATCCGCATCTGGCGCGATATACACCCGGTGGTTTTTGGCGGTACGTTGGAATCGGCGCAGGGGGCGGAGCAAGGGTTACAGGACATCGCGCCCGGTCTGGCTTCGATGCGCATGGGGATTACGCTGACGGTGAATGTGGTCTCCTTTTCGCTCATTTATCTGGCCTGGCTGATGAACCGTATTCGGCTGCAAATGTTGAAGGATGAGGTGACGACGTTGAAAATGCGGGTGGCGGCCCGTTTGCAAGGAGGATGAGGATGATGGCTGTATGGATGTTTGTTTTGCCCTGGTTGCAAATCAGCAACCCTAACCGGTTTAATGATTATTTGCTGTTGGGGTATGCGGTGATGGGGCTGATTTCGTTGGGTTATATTGTGACGCTGGCGGTACGGCAGCGGAATTTGCAGAAAGATTTGCAGTTGATGGCGCAGTTGTTACAGGAAGAGGAGATTGGGGATTAGAGATTGGGAGATTAGGAGATTCAATCTCTCAATCTCTCAATTTCTTTCTTAATCCCTGTTGGCTGTTTTGTAAGATGCCAACTGGGTGGTGTGTCTAACAGGTAAGATTCTGTTTGACGGAGATACATTTCTATGCAAGAAACCACATCTTTACCTGGGCGCTGGCAGGCGCTGTCGAGTGGGCAGAAATTGGTGATTGGGCTGGTCACGGCCGTGATCATCCTGCTCATCTTTGGCGCTTTTAACCAGAGCAACGACCCCAACCGCCTGCAATTTGGCCTGCAAACCCAACCCTATGGGCTATTGGCGCTGTTGGCCTTTGGCGGTGGCCTGCTCAGTTTTCTCTCGCCCTGCACCTTACCCGTGTTGACCGCCTATTTTGCCTTTGCCTTTCAAAGCGGCCGTTCCCAGATTGCCGCCAACACCCTGGCTTTCATCCTGGGGCTGACGACGACCTTTACCCTGTTTGGCGCAGCCGGATTTGTGCTGGGGCGGGTGCTGGGCCAAAACCAGGCCATCTTGATGATTGTGGGTGGTTCGGTGATTATGGTCATGGGTGTACTGAGCCTGCTCGGTAAAGGATTTACCGGCGTGGATACCAGCGGCGGGGGTGGGGCAGAACCACGCAGCGCCACGTTGGCCGGGTCCTACGTTTTTGGGTTGACCTTTGCCGTAGGCTGGACGGCCTGCATTGGCCCCATTTTGGGCGCTGTGACCACCCTGGCTTATTACACCGATACGGTCTGGCGCGGTATGTCGCTGCTGTTCATCTACACGTTGGGGCTGGGGCTGCCGCTCCTCATTGTCTCTACCTTTTTTGGTCGTCTTAGCCGCCAGAGTACCTTTTGGAAGCTGCTGCGTGGTAAGGGGTGGGAGTGGGATACGCATACGTTTGTGGTGGCGCTGATTTGGGCGCTGGCTATCTGGCGCATTCTGGTGGCGGTGGTGGAATATCTGTTCCGCGCCTACCCGGTTTTGGCGGGACGTGAAATGACGCTGGCGATGGAAGTGGGGCTGTTGCTGCTGGCGGTGGCCGGCGCGGCGTTGTGGACGTTTACCAGCACAGGCAGCCAGCGCACCACGGTGCATCTGCACAGTACGCAATTGATCAGCGGGGCGCTGTTTATCCTCATTGCCCTGCTCATGCTCAACGGCTCGCTGACGCTCATTAACGGGCTGCTGGTGGATTCGTGGGTGGCGGAAAAGCTGATCGAGTTTGAAGAACTGATTGTGAACTTCTTTAGCCATTAAAAGAGGGGTAATTATGTAATTGGGTAATTGAGTAATTACTCAATTACCCAATTACCCAATTACTTCTATGACTTCCCCACAAGACCACGAACCAGTTCAGGCTCACGGCCGTACCCATCGTCCCCTCTTCCTCATTGCCGGCTTTTTCTTTCTGGGGTTGGCGTTCGCCTTGTTTATCTTTGGCGGTGGGTGGGGAGACACGGCCGTGTCTCAACCCGCCTCATCCATCCTGGAGCAAGTGCCCGCCAACGCCGGTTCCCGGACAGGGCTGGCGCAGCTTTCCAGTGACCGCCTGACCACCGGCGACGCGGCTTATGACTTTGCCCTGGTGGATTTAGACGGGAATGTGGTGCAGTTGGCGGACTTTCACGGCCGTCCCGTTATCCTCAACTTTTGGGCCACCTGGTGCCAGCCCTGCCGCCTGGAAATGCCCGAATTGCAAGCTGCCTACAGCCAATACCAGGAGGAGGGGCTGGTTATTTTGGCACTCAACCAGGAAGAGTCTCCCCAACTTGTGCGCAAATTTTTTGTGGATGAAATGGGGCTGACCTTTACGCCTCTCTTAGATAGCGAGGGGTTGGTGGCCGATCTGTATGGTGTGAACCGCCTCTTTCCTTCCAGTTTTTTCATCAATGCCGATGGTGACATTACGGCCGTGCATCGTGGCATGTTAGCCGCCCCCCAAATTGAAGCGTATTTGGCCGAGACGATAGATAGCGGGCAATGAGCCAAAGGAGGCTTTATGTTCCACGTTCAGCCAGAGGGTTATCTTGCTGTTCCCCACGAGGGCAATGGGCCGGGCATCCTGGTCCTCCATCCCTGGTGGGGGTTAAATGACACCATCAAGGAAGTTTGCGACCGGTTAGCGGCTGAAGGGTTTGTGGTTTTTGCGCCCGACCTCTATCATGGCAAACTGGCGACGACCATTGCCGAGGCCGAGCAGTTAGCTGGTGAATTGGACGGCCGTCAAGAAACAGTGATGGCTGACATTGCCACCGCCGTTGACCTGCTGTGGCAACGCACACAAGCCAATTACCAGGGAATAGGTGTGGTTGGGTTCTCGTTGGGGGCCTTTTATGCGCTGCGGCTGTCCGGCGCAGAGCCGGCGCGGGTGTGCGCGGTGGTGCTTTTTTATGGCACGGGTGATGGCGACTTCACCCAGGCGAGCGCGACCTATCAAGGCCACTTTGCCGCAGCCGACCCCTACGAACCGGAAGAGAACGTAGACTGGTTAGAATCCGCTCTGATCACGGCGGGGCGCGCGGCGACTTTTTACCGCTACGCAGGCGTCGGGCACTGGTTCTTTGAACGTGACCGGATGGACGCCTACAGCGAACCGGCTGCCCGGCTCGCCTGGGAACGATCCCTGAGCTTTCTCAAACAGGCGCTCCTATAGTTACTGTTCAGCCAACATTGTTTCCTCTATACTTGCGGCTATGGATGTACCCCCACAAAACAACACGTCACAAAACATCGCGCTGGGCGCGGATAAATTCACCTATTGGTTTAGCCGTCACTGGCTGCTGCTGTTTAATACCGCCGTCGCCATTTACGTTTTCCTGCCCATCCTGGCCCCGATATTGATGAACGCCGGGCTGACCGGGCCGGGTCGTGTCATTTACACCGTTTACAGCCCCATGTGCCACCAGATGGCCTCGCGCAGCTTTTTCCTCTTTGGCGAGCAGCCCGTCTACCCGCGTGAACTGGCGGGCACCAATTACCTGCCATTAGAAGCCTACACCGATAACATCGAAGAATTTGAAGGGGCCAGCCCCGATAATTGGGCCAACTTCTTCCTGGCGGCGCGCCGTTTTGTGGGTAATGAACAGTTGGGTTACAAGATGGCTCTGTGTGAGCGGGACATGGCCATCTATGGCTTTGTGCTGATTGGGGGATTGCTGTATGGCTTGTTGCGCAAACGGGTGGCGATACGGCCGTTGCCCGTCCTCGTCTTCCTTATCATTGGCATGGGTCCCATTGCCCTGGATGGCTTCAGCCAGCTTTTTGGCTACTATGCCGTGCCCATTGGCGGCGGCGAACCGTCATCCGTCCAACAACTATTAGGCGCCATTTTCCCTCTGCGCGAAAGCCCGCCCTGGCTCCGTTTTACCACCGGCGCCCTCTTTGGTTTTATGCTTGCCTGGCTCATCCTGCCGCACGTAGATGGTGGCATGCAGGTGTCTGAACAAGAAGCGGCAATGAGAATTAAAAGAAATAAACCAGGCGGTTGAAACCGCCTGGCGTGGATTACCGATCAAATTTCCCCAAGATCAAAACAGAATTATGCCCGCCAAAACCAAAGGCATTGGTCATGGCGATATTTACCTGTGCCTGGCGCGGTTCGTTGGGCACGTAGTCCAGGTCACAGTCCGGGTCTGGCGTTTCGTAGTTGATGGTGGGCGGGATGACGCCTGATTCTATCGCTTTCAGGCAAAAAACTGCTTCCAACGCCCCGGTAGCGCCCAATAAATGGCCGGTCATAGATTTGGTGGAACTCATGGGAATCTGGTAGGCGCGGTCGCCCAACGCTCCCTTGACGGCCATAGATTCTACCTTGTCGTTTAGCGGTGTGCTGGTGCCGTGCGCGTTGATATAGTCAATGTCAACGGCCGTGACCCCCGCCTCCTTCATCGCCTGCTGCATCGCCTTTATTGCGCCCGCGCCATCTTCTGCCGGGGCGGACACATGGTAAGCGTCTGAGGTCATGCCATAACCCAACACCTCCCCCACGATGGTTGCCCCCCGCGCCTGGGCATGGGCCAATGATTCCAGCACCAGGATAGCTGCCCCTTCGCCGGGCACAAACCCATCCCGATGCAGGTCAAACGGCCGTGACGCCCGCTCCGGTGACTCATTCCGGTTAGACAGCGCCGTCATGGCTGCAAAACCGGCAATGGTGATGGGGATGATGGCCGCTTCCGTGGCCCCCGCCAGGATCACATCTTGCAGCCCCCACTGAATCATCCGGTACGCCTGGCCAATAGAGTCATTGCCTGTGGCGCAGGCCGTTGCCAGGGTAAAGTTTGGCCCGTGCAAGCCGTAGGCAATGGAAATGGCCGCCCCCGGTGTGTCCGGCAGCATGATGGGAATCAGAAACGGGCTGACACGGTTTGGCCCCTTTGTTTCCATTACCTGCCAGGAATCAAAAACCGGTTCGAGGGCGCTCATGCCACTGCCCACCAGTACGCCCACGCGATCCCGGTCTTCGTGGTCAAAGTTCAATCCGGCGGCGGCAATGGCTTGCCCGGCGGCGGCCATGGCAAACTGCGTCTGGCGCGACATGCGCCGCGCATCTTTACGGCCGAACAGGGCTTCGGCGTCAAAACTTTTCACTTCACCGGCCATCTGGCAGCGGTACGGTTCGGGGTCAAAAGCGGTGATGCGGTGGATACCATTTTGACCACTGCTAACCCCTTGCCAGGTGCTTTCCAAATCGTTTCCTAGCGGGCTGATGATGCCTATGCCGGTGATGACAACTCGTTGTTTGTCCATAAGTCCTCCAAAATAGAGATTGGGAGAATGGGAGATTAAGAGATTAGGGGTTTTGGGCAATCTCCCAATTTCTCAATCTCCCAATTTTCTTTCCCATTTTACATCCAACTTAAACCCAACCCAAACGGGCAAGATGCGGCCGGTCTAGTCGGCAGTGCCAGGCACAGGGCGCAAGGCCCAGCCATGACCAGGACGTTTTGCCCTGTGTCTGGCACTACTTTACCCAAGAATTCATATTGCACATCACCAAGAGAACGGCTAACATGTGTAGCCATGCGCGAGAAATTGTTCCGGCAACGGCCGTTACTCACTTTTCCTCAGATATTGATTCTGGTTGTCATGTTAGTGGCTCTTTTTGCCGCGCTGAATTTGAACCGGCGGGCGCAGGCCGGGCGGCAGGTGGGCGCCGGTGAGGCCGTTTTACAGGCAGAACTGGACCTGGAAGTGACTCGCCAGGTGGAACTGCAGGCCACGCTGGAATATGTGCAAAGCGAGGATTACGTAGCGGCTTATGCCCGTGACGAAGGCGGCTATCTGCTGCCCGGTGAAAAGCGAGTGGTCCCTCTGACTATTGAAGTGACGCCGCCGCCGCCGCCGCCGCCGCCACCCACGCCAGACCCGGCCACACAGGCACGGCCGTGGCAGGCATGGTGGCGCTTGTTAACCGACGCGCCTCAACCCACGCCTTGATAGCGTGATGCGTGAATCAAGGCATCACGCATCACGCATTTCCCCAAAACACCTTCAAGTTGTAACCATGAACCTCTGGCAGTATTACTTCATCACGTTGGGAGTGTTGATCGTTACGGCCGTGTGGTTGAAGCGCCAGGGACGGGAGCGCAGCCAATTTGCCCACGCGCTCTATTATTCAATGGGTTTACAGATGGCGGGGGCTGCGGCTGCTTATCTGGCGCTGCTCAGAGCGCCGGGCATATGGCTGGTATTGGCGCTGCAACTGGTGGCCTGGGCCGTGCTTTTGTGGGGCCTGAATCTGGATTGGCGCTATACGTGGGGACTGTTGGTGATAGCCGTTGTAGCCACGCTGTTCCCCTTTTTCCCCGTCCTTGATTTGCTCACCTGGGGTTTTGTGATGGCCATTCCTTTTGCCGCCGTAGCCGATTTGCGCCAGCGTACCGCTTTCCCCATTTTTGCAGCCACACCCATGGCCCATACGCTGCGTCCGGTGACGACCGATGGCCATATTACCGCTGACATGGTGTTATCCGAACAGCCGATTTTGGAATGTCTGGTAGACGGTGTATTGATATGTGGCCCCAGCGGTCTGATTTACTCGGTAAATCAGGCCACGACAGTTATCCTGAATATGGGGGAAAATGCGCTGGTGGGGCGGCCGATTACGGCGATTCTGGCCCATTTTCCGGCACTGGATGATGTGGCGCAAGGTCAGAAAGAGCGGCGGTTTGATGTTCACGGCCGTATGGTGGAAGGGCAGATGAATATCATTTATAACCAGGAAGGGGTGGCTGAAGGCACCGTCGTCATCTTACGTGACATTACCCAGACATACCAGGCCGAACAGTCGCGTGACGCTTTTCTCACCACCATTTCCCATGAACTGCGCACACCGCTTACGGCCGTGAAAGGTTATACCGAACTGCTGCAATCCGGCACCGGCGGGGCGCTCAATGAGACGCAGCAGGCCTTTTTGCAAACCATCCAGCGTAACGTTTCCCGGATGGTGCAGCTCATCAATAGTTTGCTGTTTGCCGCCTCTGTAAAAGGGGGGCACATGGAAGCGAAAACAGGTCAGGCCAACATCCCCCAAATTGTGCAGCAAATTGCCAGAGAAATGACACCTGTTGCGGCCAAAAGCCAACAGGTTATCCGGCTTGATCTGGACAGCCGATTGCATTGGGTGGAGGCAGACCCCATTCATGTGACGATGATCGTGGAGGAGTTGGTATCGAACGGAATCAAATACGGCCGTGCCGGGGGTGAGGTGCGGGTAACGGCCGTGTTGGAATCAGAAGAGTTTGCGGTGATTAGCGTAGCTGACCAGGGTATCGGCATTTCCCCTGAGGATCAAAGCCATATCTTTGAGGATTTTTTCCGCCCGGATTGGCGAGAAGAGCAGGTTCGCACTGAGGGCATCGGTATGGGGTTATCGGTGGTGCATACGTTGGTGGAGGCGTATAACGGGCGTATCTGGTTTGAGACCGTTCCTGATCAGGGCACAACCTTCACCTTCATCCTGCCGGTGCGCCGCCCTCGACAAGAAGGGATGCTGTTCCCATCGGCAAATGGTGTAGTTTCCGCTTCAACCGGCTCTTCTTAGGGATGGAAATTTAATAACATACGCATCTGAGATTGGAGACTAGCGATTAGAGATTGAATGCTTGACCAATCTTTAATCTCCAATCTCCAATCTCCAGTCTTGTTCCTTGATCTCGGTGGTCACAACAGGCCATAAGATAGTTCGCTGGTACTACCACCTCCTGGTGACATAACTCTCAATACTTGCTATTCAACTTTACATATGATAACATAGCGACGTTGGTAGTTTACATATTATGGGCGACATAATGTTGTGACAGGTGCTACGGCCGTCTTTTTTTGTCACATACCCTTGTTTGCCGGATAAATTTTTACCCAACACATATACACCAGAAGGGATAAGAGTATGAGCCGTCGAACAATCGCCATACTAATACTAATCATAGGCCTGGGATTGCTCACTCTCGTTGGTGTCTTCTTGATTCTTGGGCAAGACCAGCCAACGGCAACCCCCACAGAAGATCCAATCACCGAAGGCACCGAAGGCGCTGTCCCCCCAGATAATGGCGGGGACACTTCACCACCGGAAGCTGTTGGCACTCCCATGCCAACCGATACCATTGGCGTTGTTGTTTCTTTGCAGACCGTGCCGCGCGGCCACATTATGACCGAAGATATTTTGGCCATTGATAGACGCCCGGCTGGTAGTGTCGGCAGCAATGTCATTACCGACACAAAGGACGTGATCGGTATGTTTGCCCGTACCGATATTTATCAGGGGCAAACATTAACCAAAGACAAACTCGCAGGTGACATTAGAGAAATTGTGACCTCAGAGTATGGCCCCTCTTCCTTAATTCCTCCCGGTTTTGTAGCCCAGGCCGTTCCCCTTTCAACCTTCCGCCTTGATCCCCGTGGCAGCATTTCCAGTGTCGGCTACGGCGTTAGTGAAGGGGATTATGTGGATATTTTGCTCCTGTTTGATATGCGCCAAATTGATGAAGAGTTTCAAACCCTATTACCGAATGATCTGGCGCTTTTTATCACCGTTAAATCAGAAGAAACAGATGAAATACGGTTCCTGGAAATAGACCCCTTTGGTTACTTTGAAGACCTGCCCACCGGTGATACGGTGCATATACGGCCGCGTGAATTTCAACGGCCGTATATCGTTGGCCTGGTCATCCAGAATGCGAAAGTTATCCAGGTGGGCCAATATACCCTGCCTGAGTCTGCTGCGGCCCAACTGGCTACCGCCACGCCGACGCCATTGTCGGAAGGCGACCCAACCCCTCTACCTGAGCCGGTCGCCGCGCCAACTGTCACCCCCATGCCGCCGGAAGTATTAGTAGTCGCTTTGCAACCGCAACAACAATTGCTGCTGCGTTATGCCCTTGAAGTTGGCGCGGATGTGGACTTTGCTTTACGCGGCATCAATGACGGTCAATTGTATCCCGTGCAAAATGTTGACCTCAACTTCTTGTTGGAACGCTTTAACATTGAAATACCGCCCAACTTTGGCTACACATTGGATACGCAGTATTAC
>CAADGU010000257.1 GCA_900696625.1 uncultured Chloroflexota bacterium
AACCAATCGGAGGGGGATCAAGAGGTGGAGGCGGTGGACGGCCGTCTCACAATCTCACTCGTGCGCGTCCCCCCGGCCTGCTCATACTGGCTGCTGTCTTTGTCACAGGCCACACCCACCCCGGCCATATCTCGTTATTCCTCATACCAGTGCCAGCAGCAGGAATTCTGTCCAAAGACAGAATCCATCTCTACCGGCGCATCCCCATTCAGGTGATCTAAAAATACATGACCAAACCATTCGCCGTTGGAATAAATCGAATCGCTCCATAGAGCATGTTGTCCGTCCAATGACCAACGGAAGGAGATTGAGGGTACGCCTTGGCTTAACTCAATAAGCTCACCTGTTTCTAGATCAAGATCGTAGACAGCGTTAGGCTCATAGAAAAGGAATCGGATACGGCCGTGCATTGGTAATACGTACTGAACCCACAGGTCTGGAAGGGAGATCGTTCTTTCAAGTGACAGAAACTGATCGCTACCTGGATTTATCCGCCATATTCGAACGAAGGCAAATGCACCAAGATGAACCAGGGTGGTTTCGTTAAGCCATACGGCCGTATCACTAATTGGCCCAACACCAGAATCTGGTACTTCAATAGACCGGTTTGTGTCACGTTCAATTACGCGAAAGACACCGTCTTCATAGAAGTGTTCGATCACAAGCAGGTAACGGCCGTCTGGCGACCACTCATATGGTATGAATTTTGTAAATACCGTATCAGGTTCTTCATCCCAATATGCTGGATTAGGCGAGGCAAACAAGAAGGTATTTGTGCTTGGGGCGATTGCCACAACAGGTTCAATCGGATCGGCGTTCAGGTTGGCTATCCATATGCCGGCCTGGTCACTCCAGCTTAATTCATTCTCTGTCGGCCAGGTTAGCTGATCGTAAGGCCAGTTCCAACCGGCTCCCGGAACTATACTCAGAACTGGTGAACTTACGGTGACTTGTTGATCCTCAACGATAATTTCGTGAACCATGAGCGTGACGGACTCACGAGAATCGCCGGAAACATAAGCCAGCCAACGGCCGTTCGGTGACATTGAAATGGATGAGTCATATACACCGAAGCCAAGTAACGGAGTTGTTGACGTCCTAAACAATTCATATTCAGATTGGGTAGGAATATGAAACACGATCAGGGCATATTCCTCGTCAGGTGTAATTTCTCGGTGGAACACGGCAAAGTCGGCAGAGTAGAAAATGAAACGGGTCACATTTTCTACCAATGTTTTAACTTCGCCGGTTTGGGGAATCCATTGCTGCAAGGCGTCGTCACGCACAAAGAGGACGGAAGCGGAAGGCAGCACGGTCGTAGGCGTGGCAGTCGGTGCTGGTGTGTTTGTGGCGGTAGGGAAAGGGGTGGGCGGCACGGCCGTACTCGTGGCTGTCGGTGTGGGTGAGGCTACCGAAGTAGCCGTGTCCATTGCCAAAACCTTCGCCGTCAAGGTCGGGCGCGGTGTGACCTCGATTGTTTCCAGATCAGGCTGGCAGGTTGCCAGCAAGAGGACGCAAATGGAGAAAAGCAGGGCTTTGGTAGTCATATAAAAAGTGTAGGGCAAGTTTGTCCAACTTGCCCTACGAACACTCTTCATCTTCTCTTTGCACCTTTGGCGTCTTTGCCTCTTTGCGTTTTAGGACAGACCCACCACCTTGCCCGTATCCAGGTCAAGGTCAATCTCGTAATACACGGGCCGAATCGGTAATCCCGGCATGGTACTCATCGCCCCCAACAGTGGGTAGAGGAAACCGGCCCCCACGCTGGCGCGGATGTCTCGCACGGGTATGATGAAGCCAGACGGCCGTCCCTTCAAGTTCGGGTCGTGGCTCAGGCTCAGGTGCGTTTTCGCCATGCAAATGGGCAGTTTGTCAAAGCCATTGCGCGTGTATAGGGCGATCTGTTCCTCCGCGTCCGGTGAATATTCCACGCCGTCCGCGCCATACATCTCCCTGGCAATCGTCTCAATTTTGGTCTTGATGCTCTCCTCCACCGGGTAGAGGAAGTGGAAGTCCGATGGTTTTTCACAGGCGGCCATAATCGCCCGGCCCAAATCCACCGAACCCGCGCCGCCATCGGCCCAATGGTTGCTCATCACCGCATCTTCGGCCCCGGCTGCTTTGGCCGCCCGGCGCACCAATTCCACCTCCGCGTCGGTGTCATCCTTAAAGCGGTTGATGGCTACCACCACCGGCACACCAAAACCAACGGCATTTTCAATGTGCTTGACCAGATTCGTGCAGCCCGCTTCCAGCAGTTCCAGATTTTCCTCGGTATATTCTGAGGCCAGCGGTGCGCCGGCCGTCACCTTTGGCCCACCGCCGTGCATCTTCAGGGCGCGAATGGTGGCTACCAGCACCACGCAGTTGGGAATCAGGCCGCTGTACCGGCACTTGATATTGAAAAACTTCTCCATGCCAATGTCTGCGCCAAAACCGGCTTCCGTCAGCACATAGCCATCTGGCCCCACCAGCTTCAGGGCAATCTGGTCGGCGACGATGGAAGAGTTGCCGTGGGCGATGTTGGCGAATGGCCCGGCATGGACAAAGGCGGGTGTGCCCTCCAATGTTTGCATCAGGTTGGGCATGATGGCGTCCTTCATCAACACGGTTAATGCGCCGCCTACGCCCAGGTCATCGGCCGTAATCGGGTCGCCCTGTTTGTCCACGCCAATGACCATGCGCCCCAGCCGTTCACGCATGTCGCCCAGGCTGGTGGTCAGCGCCAGGATGGCCATAATCTCGCTGGCGACGGTGATGTCATAACCCGTCTCGCGCTGGAACTTTTCCTGCGCCCCTTTGCCGATGGTGATGCCACGCAGGTAGCGGTCGTTGGTGTCGGTGACGCGCCGCCAGGTGATGGAGTCCGGGTCAATGTTCAGGCGCACAAAGCGGGTGATCTCTTCGGGCGTCAGGTCGTTGGGGTCGGTTTTGTCAATGCCTAGCTTTTTCAGGCGGCGCAGCATGACGGGGGCGAAGCGACGGCCGTTACTCTTATCCGGCGGGCAGAGGCGGTTCCACAGGGTGGCGTCGGAGGCGGTCTGTTCGTGGTGCAGGCGGGTGTCTATGGCCGCCGCCAGCAGGTTGTTGGCGGCGGTGATGGCGTGAATGTCGCCCGTCAGGTGCAGGTTGAACTCTTCCATGGGGATGATCTGGCTGTAGCCGCCGCCGGCAGCGCCGCCCTTGATGCCAAACGTTGGCCCCTGGCTGGGCTGGCGGATACAGGTGATCACCTTCTGGCCTAAATGTGCGCCGAGCGCCTGACTGACGCCGACGGTGGTGGTGGTTTTGCCTTCGCCCAGCGGCGTGGGGGTGATGGCGGTAACGACGATGTATTTGCCGTTGGGCCGGTCGGCCAGCCGGTCACGGGTGGAGAGGCGGACTTTGGCTTTGTCACGGCCGTAGGGCACCAACTCTTCCGGTAAAATGCCCACTTCCTCAGCAATCTGGGTAATGGGTAATGGTTCTTGCGCCTGAGCGATCTCAATATCGCTGGGCACGGGACGAAGTAAGTTTTGTAATTTGTGGGGCATGGGAATCTCCTTTGGAATTATGAATTAGGAAGGATGAATTATGAACGGCCTCCCGATTACCGTTCGCCATTCACCGATCAAACAACAGGTTTCTGGCCGGGACGTTCAGGGCGCGGGGCAGGCTGGTGATGTAAGCCAGGCCGATCAGTAAATCAATACCAACTAAGTTTGTTGAACCGGGAATGAGGAAAACGCTGCTAACGATGAGGTTATACACGCCTGTCCAAAACACGAACTGTTGCATCAGCTTGCTCCTGCTCGTTTGTAGTAGGTGATTTATCGCCTTTTAACGGCGCTAAAGTGCCGACTACAAACGGTGATTAGTCGCGCGCGCTGTTAAGGTTTGCCTGACGGCCGTAACGTCCTGGCTGATGGTTTTGCTGACCATATAGTAGCAGAAGGCAGTGGGAATGACGACCAACTGGAAGAGGGCCAGGGTGATGGCATAGTTGTTTGGGGCCGGCGCAGCCAGCCGGTCCAGCAACCCGCCGGCAATGCCCACGCTGAGAGCGCTGCCCACGGCGCGGGTAAGGCGGCTGAGGCCAATGATCGTGCCGCGATGCTCTGGCAGATTGGCGTCGGTCATCATGGCGGCCCAGTTGGGCGCGTCTACCGCCTGGAAGATGAGGGCCAACGTAGCCGCCAGGAACGCCAGCAGCACCCAGGGATTGGTAAATAAACTGAGCAGAATGTGCCCGGCGATTTGCAGCATCGTGGCGTTTGCGGGCAAATTTAGATTTTGCAGGGGGATGAAATAAAGCAGGATGAAGAAGGGGATAGCCGCCAACAGTCCACCCATTACCAGCCAGGCACGGCCACGTGGATTGCGTCGCTGCCATTTGTCGCCTAGATAACCGCTGATCACGGCCGTGAACGCCCCCAAACTAAACAGGGCCACAAACATGTTCCCGGCGATGGTCGCTGTTTCCAACCCATAACCATCTGCCTGAACGCGGGCAATGGCCCAACGCGGAATCCACAGCGTGGAGCCATAGGCCAGGGCAAAGGTGAAACTGGCGGCCAACAACCAACGGGTGCTGCCCTGGCGCAGCATGGGCAGTAGTTCATCGCGGCGGATGCGATAATCATAGCTCTGACCGGAGGCAAAAACGGACGCCAGTTCTGGCTCGGCCTGTCCTCGTTGGGGTTCGTAGGTAAACAAGTAAAGGAAGGCAAAGAGAAAACCCAGTCCGGCGATGAAGAAAAAAGGCAATCGCCAATCGGCCGCACCTATGGTGCCCGCCAGCAAAGACCCCAACGAGCCACCCACGCCTTGCGAAATGCTCCAAAAGGCCAACGCCAGGCCGCGCCACGCCGCCGGTACCAGGTCGCTGACGACGCTAAAACCAACAGAGGCGATGCCACCCACGCCGACGGCCGTGACCATCTGCCACCAAAAAAATTGCGCATATGATTCGGCAAAGGCGGTGAATACCATCGCCCCTGCCCAGAGCAGGGTGCTGAAAAAGAGCAGTGGTTTGCGCCGCTGCTGGTCGCCGCGGTACCCCCAAAAGATGGCAGCAATGGCGACGACAAAGAGGTACACGGCCGTAACCAACCCCAACGACCCTTCTGTCGCTTCCAGGTCACGGGCGATGATGGCATACAACGGCGGCAAAACGCCCGCCGCCGCATTGTCTAACGAGGCCAGGATGATGAAGATGGTGAGGGTGAAGAGGGTTTTGATGGTGAGCGGTGAACAGTGAGCGGTAAGCAGTGAGCGGTAAGCAGTGAACCGAACTGCTCACCGCCAACTGCTCACTGCTTACTGATTTAAGAGCGGCGTTTGATGAGGAAGACGGCCGTGCCTGCTACCAAAAGCAGCGCCGCCCCAACCAGGAGCAGCCCGGAATAGTCGGTCTCGGTGGCGTCAATGGTGTTGTCAACCGGCGTGGGTGGGGTGGTCGGTTGGGGCACGGCGGCGATGCTGGTGGGCAGGATGATGGCGGTGGCAGTCGCCGTGGGGGTGACGGCCTCGCTCAAGACGCTGGTCTGGGTGGTGGATTCGGCGGTGGCAGCAGGATAGGCCTCGCTGGCGGCGGCTGCCAATGGGGCGACGACAATGGCCTCACCGGCAGGCGATGGCGGCGGGGACGCCGGGGCGATGGGGGTGGCTGTGGACGGGGTAGCGCATGGGGGTGGTGTTGTGGGCTGCCAGGGTGTACCCGGCGTCACTGTAGCGCCATCGAGCGGCGGCGCGGCTACAATGGGTACGGCCGTTGTATTTCCCTGTACCTCTACCACGGCATCGGCGACCCAGCCGGTCTGCCGCTCGTTTAATTGGATGAGCCACCAGGGGGCGCTGGCATCCCGGCCCACGATGGGGCGTACTTCGCGGAACAGCAGGCTGCCTACGACAGGATAGCGTGTGTCTGGCCCGCTGCGCACATTGATGAGGTTGGCGTTAAGGGCCAGGATGGTCGGCTGGTTGCTACAGGGCACGGCCGTTGGGTAAAAGGCGCTTTCGGTGGTGGCTTCGGCGCCGGTTTCGCTCGTAGGTGTAGCGGTGGTTGAGCCTGGTGGCGGGGGGCTGTCACCGGGTGGTGTGGATACGACGGTAGTTGGCAGCGCCGTTGGTGTCTGGGGGCCAGGCGTCGGTGTGCGCGTCGGGATGGTTGGCACCTGGGCAGCCGCAGAAGCGGTCATAAAAACGACCATGATGACAAAAACGGAAAACAGCAGTGCTGCTGATAATAACAACTTCTTCTTCATTGAATCTCCTGAATCAAACCAATGGCATTGGCCGGTTCAGTATAACCTAATCAGGGCGCGGCTTCAATTATTGGGGAGGATGTAGTTCACAACCAGGGTGGTTATCGTGTCATGTTCCAGTGCAAATGTGACCTGGTTGCCGGTATGGGCGCTTTCGGGTGTGGTGGAGAGCAGCTGCGCACCGGGGGGCAAGGTGACTGTGACCTGGGCGGTTTGGGGGCGGGCGCCGGCCTGGGGGCGCAGGGTAAGCTGGTAGGTTTGTTCACGGCCGTTCCCCTTCACCACCACCGGCAGCGAATAATTTAGCGATACAGTGACCGTTTCCTGCTGCGGCGCCAGGATAAAGTTGGCAAAGGTTGACCAACCGGCAAACTCATTCACTGTTTGCGCCGGCCCGCTCCAACCCTGGTGGGCGACAGCCAGTGTTTCCAGCGGCACGGTATGGCTGCTGGAACTGGTAAGGGCGCTGTCGCCAGGAGCATAGACGCGCAAATAATTCCAGTAACATTCGTCGGCCAGTTCCTGATAGGCGGGGGCGCGGCCATAATCAAGCAGGGTGTCCTGGTAGCAGCCGGTTTCTTCCGGGTCTGGCGGGGCGTTGTTGGTGTAGTGAATGGTCAGGGCGGCGTCGGCACGGCCGTCGGCGCGCAAATGAACGGCGTAGTCCAATGACCGCGCCACATGCATGTTGACTTTGTTGTAGCCCATGTTGCTGTCTATGACGCTGAGGAAATCCTGACCGGTGGAGTTTTCCAAACGGCCGTCCCAATTGAGCTTATCAAACAGCGCCATCTGCGCCGGGTCACGCATATAAATTTGCATATGGCCGGTCTCGGCCGCGGTGTGCAGTGATTGAGCCAGGGTGAGTGGGTCTATCTCTCCCAGCCCAGATTCAATTTTAGCATGGATAGCCTGCCCAAATGTTCCCAGAAAGCTCTTGCGTTCGCTGTACCAATCATGGACGGTCTGATCATTTGTCTTGGCCCAGGCTTCTTGAAAATGGTGAATGACATTTTGGGCCGTTAATGTCTGTCCCGTTTCGGCGATGGTGACGGGGCCAATGCCTTGCAGCAGCAGCCGGACAAATTGTTGATCTATGGCGATGGCGCCATCTGCTTCAGGTATGCCCTGGCCATAGCTGAAGAGATGGATGGCATTTTCGGCAGAGGTGGGGAAATCGGGCCAGAAGTTGGCGTCGCGGTAGAAAAATAGTTCCAGCGCCATGAAGTCATACAGGGGTTGGGGCGGGAAGTCATAGGGTTTTTCGGCCCAATTATCTATGTAGTTGCCATCCTGAAAGTCGAGGCTGACGATACGGCCGTCGGACACCTGCAACAGTCCGGCGCCGGTGATAAAACCACCGGTTGCCCGCACTTCGTCTTCATTCTGGATGATGATGAGGTAGGTGCGTGGCCCCTCCATCCCCATCAGCTCGGGCAAAATGAGGGTTGTTTGCAGGCCGTCTTGGGCCAGCGGCAGCAGGGGGTCTGCCCGTTCCAACAGTTGGCGCACCCGCCAGGGCAGGCCGGATCGGTCGCCTAATGCCTGGCGGGCGGCAACCAGCCGGGACATGGCGGCGTTGGCTAAGATCAGGTCTGGTTCGGCTTTGTCTATAACCTGTACGAGGGCGGCCATCTGGCTGCCGTCGTTTTCTGATTGCAGCAGGGCCAGGGCGGGTTTGAGGCCGGTGAAGGCGTGTACGGCCGTTTCCGTGCCGGCGTCAGCCATGGTCATCAGTTCTGGGGCCGCCACCAGCAGTGGGCCAACTGTGGGAACCCACCCCAGATGGGGGGTGAGGGGCATGACGAAAGCGGTTTCTCGTTTCAGGGTAACGATGTCCTGGCGCAGCCCCAGGACTAACTCTTCGGCTTCGTCAGGGTCGAGGCTGCTTAGGCCACCTTCGAGCAAGGCTTCTGCCTGTGGTTGGCGTGCCAGGAGGGATTGCACGGCCGTGCCAATGCGATATGCCTTCACTCCCAGCCAGAGCAGCAGCAGCACGACCGCGCCGGTGAGCAGCAGCAGGGCAATCCTGCGCCCAGACCGGGCAGCCGGTCTGGTAATCAGGGTTTCTGATTGTGTGGTTGACTGTGTCATAACAAGATTATAACATGACGGGACGAGAGGGCAGTAGCCGATAACCGATTACCGATTACCGCCGCGCGATGCGCCGAAGATAAAACCGCAGCCCAGCGCGAGGGCGCGCACGAACAGCAAAAAGGGTGAGGCCAGGGCCACCGCACGGTCTTTGGGCCAGGCTTTGCGGCAGAAGGGAAGTGTGGTCAAGATAAAGAAAAGTAATGTTGCCGCCAGCAGCCAGAATAAGGGGGGGAAGAGGAGGGCGCTCACGGCCGTAGCCGCCACCACGCCCGCCAATCCCATTTGCACTTTCAGGATTTGGGGCGTGTGTGAATCTTTGATAACGCGGTCAGGGTAGCGGCGAATGAAGCGGGCCTTCCAGCAGCCAATCCAGAATTTTTTGCGGGCGTATTGGCGCAGGCTGGCGCTGTGACGGTGGGCAACGACGGCCGTTGGCTGGAACACCATCACACATCCCTGCGCGGCCAACCGGAACGAAAGCTCCTGGTCTTCCACATAAAAGATGGTTTCGTCAAAACCACCGCTGTCTAGCAATATCTGGCGGCGGTAAGCACAGGAGTAGGTATCTACAAAATCAATGTGGGCCAGTCCGGCCATGCCGTCATATTTGTCTTCATATTCTAGCTGCACAAAACGGGCTACCAGTTGGTGTTGGTGGCTGATGTAGACGCCTTTAACGGCCGTGATACCCTCATTTTGGCGCAACGGCCGTGTCACCTCCTCAATCCAGTCTGGTTGAGGCACACAGTCCGCATCGGTGAAACAGATAATTTCACCTTGGGCGGCGTGAATGCCCTGGTTGCGGGCTGCCGCCGCGCCCCGGTTTTGCGGGCGACGAATGATTTGAACGCCGGGACGTTGGGCAAGGACGGCCGTGTCATCCGTCGAGCCATCATCCACCACAATGATCTCATAGTTTTGCCGGTCAACGGTTTGTTTTTGCAGCGCCGTCAGGCAGTCAGAAATGACGGCTGCCGCATGGTAGGCGGGAACAACCACGGAAATCATAACCACTCTTGTCGCAGTGGGGTTTTGGTGTGGGCAGCGGCATAACTACCCAGCAGGATGAGGGGCAGTACCACCACCAGATGGTAAACAATGGTGTAGCTGGCGATGACTGCCTCATTGTTGTAACCAAATTGCAGCAGCAAAAAGGCCACCACGCCGTCAAAAATGCCAATTTTGCCCGGCGTGGAAGGGGGGGCCAACGCTATCATGATGGCGATGTTGATGATGGCGGCTTCTACCCAACCAAAGGGCAGGTGAAAGGCGCGCAGCAGCAGCAAAGGGGTCAGTACAGAACATGCGGCGATCAGGGCGGAGAGGGCCAGCAGGGACAACGCCAGCTTTCGGCTGCGTAAAGCTGCCAATCCGGCCAGGCCGGAAACTGTCCACCGGGATAGGCGCCGGCCCAACGCTGCCGGCAGGCGGCTAAAAATGGCTGCCATTACCCGGATTACCAGTTCGGTTTGGGCGGCGATGAGGTAAAGCAGTAGCAGGATGACAAGCGCGGCGGCGCTAATGGTAAGGGTGGTGGTGGTCTGATTGAGAGCGGGCGGCAGGGTAACGGCCGTGATCACTACCAACACCGTCAGCCCCAGCATGAGCAGTTCCAACGTTTTTTCCAGCACCAATGTTGCTAATGCCTGCGTCTTTTTAATGCCTGCGCCGCGATCAATGGCCACAATGCGGGCCAGTTCTCCCAGGCGTAAGAAAGGGATGAGGGTGTTGATATAAGCGCCCAGCAACATGGCCCAAAAGAAAGGCGGCAGCGGCGGCGCCTGGCGGTACGGTGGGTACATCAACTGCCAACGCCAGGCTTTGAGCAGCAGCGTTCCAATCATCACAGCCAGCGCCGCGGCGATAAGCCAGGGATTAGCTGCCGAGAATGCCTGCGCCATTTCCGCCAGGCTTACCCGGCTGACCAGATACCATACGCCGGCCAATAGCAAGATAATGGTTAACAGGATGCTGGCCCCGGCCCACAGGCGTTGGGATGTTGTTGGTTTGGGCTGTTGGTTTGGCAATACGTCCGATTGGTTCATGGATACAAAAAAAGACCTGGGTGTTGCCCAGGTCTTTTCCAGTTGCACACTGGGGCTACGGCCCGGCAAAGGGATGTTGTGGATCGTAGCGTGTGAAATAATGTTGGGGATCGGAGGTATGCACCCAGACGTATAAATCATTAGGGGCGCCTTCTGACCAGTAAAAGACCCATTCGGCGTCACGGGGGGGCATGTTGACACAGCCATGGCTATGTTTGTAACCAAAGCGGTCATGCCAGAATGCGCCGTGTAGGGCAATGTCATTATCAAAGAACATTGTATGGGGCACATCTTCAATGAAGTAGTAGTCAATTTTGCCTTCAGCCCCGGACATTTTCGTCTTCAGGTGGCGGTCCCAAACCTGGAACAATCCCTCCCAGGTGGGCCAGCGGTTGAGGCCGCTGGAAACCAGCCCGGCGTACACCATGCGGTCGCCTTCATAGGCGGCGAATGTTTGTTCATACAGGTCTATTTCTACCCAATACTCATTTGCGCCTACACCTTCGGGGCGCTGGTTGGGGTCAACCAGGCTGACGTAGGTCTGGCGCATCCAGCGACCACCGCCGATGTTGTACCAGAGCCAGCCTTCATCATCTTCAACGGCATCATACACTTCCAGGAAGGTATAACGGGGTAGTTTGACGGCATCGGCCGGCGGTTCAGCGCCGGGTTCCAGACTGTACCAGTAATCGGCAACCATCCAGCCAAACGGCCGTTCCAGTGTATTATGTATCTCCATGCCGGTAAACTCTGACGCTTTGGTCAACGTGAGGTCTTCGGCGCGCACCCACTCGCCGTAATTCATTTCATACCAGATGCGCCCCTCACTTTCTATGCTGTAATTGAGCGTGGAAAACAGAAAACCATCACCCACATTACGCACAATGGGGCTGTTCATGCTAGGCGCACTGTAGACATCAATCAGGTCTTTGAGGCGCGCATACCGCTGCGAAGGCAAAATGCTGTTGGCAAACGGTTCAGGTTTCATAAACGTGGGGGCGGCTGGTTCTGCTTCGCACACATGCCCAATTTCGTCAGAGAAGAGGTAACAGTCGGCGGCCAATGCGCCGCTAACCACGACGAATAAACCGGTGAAAATGATGAAAATAGCGGCTGCCCATAATAAAAGTCGCTTCATTGTTCTCCTTAACTCCCCAACTTGCCAGATAGATAACCTGTAGTTTAGCACAGTGTGGTGGTTTTGGCTTCACGGCCGTGACCACACCCATCCCCCCGATAGTACCATCAATAATTCGATGGGTACAAGCCAGAAACCCACCAATTCATTTACGATTCACCATTTTCCGTCTACTATTCCCGGCCATACGCCTCATCGGATGACGATTTACCAATCACGGCTTACGGATTACGAAACATGACAGGAACAATCATCAACGCCATTACGGTTTTTATCGGGGGTTTACTGGGCACGATTTTAGGTAATCGGTTTCCACAGCGAATGCAAGAGACGGTGTTTGCCAGCCTGGGCTTATTTACCCTGGTCATTGGTCTTCTCAGCGCCCAGGCCACAGGCAACCCCCTGATTGTACTGGGCAGCCTGCTGGTGGGGGCGCTCATCGGCGAATGGCTGCGTATCGAGGCCGGTTTGGAACGGTTTGGCGGCTGGTTGCAACAGGTGTTAATGCGCGGGCAGGGTGGCGATGCGGCCCGGTTTATTCAGGGTTTTGTCACAGCCAGCCTGGTTTTTTGCGTGGGGCCGCTGACCATTCAAGGGGCTATTGAGGATGGGCTGACGGGTGATTACACCAAGCTGGCGATAAAGGCGATGCTGGATGGGTTTGCGGCGCTGGCGTTTGCCAGCACAATGGGCGCGGGAGTCATTGCCTCGGTGATTGTTATTTTGTTGTTTCAAGGGGGACTCACGCTGTTGGCCAGTTTGGGCGCCAACGTATTTACGCCAGCAATGACGGCGGAGTTAACGGCTACCGGCGGCGTGGTGCTGCTGGCGATCAGTTTTCGTTTGCTGGAACTAAAACAGATTCGGGCGGCCAATCTGCTGCCCGCTCTCTTCATCGCCCCCCTGGCGGTAGCGGTGATGGATGCGTTGGGGATTGTGTATTATCCCGTGCTTTCTTAAATCGAAAAGAGCCACACAGCCTTATACCAGTAATTCCCCCGCTCCGGCGCGGTCTTCGGCTGGCGGCTGCGGCCGGTCTTCGAGACCGCGCCGCCAGCCCTCCGCCGGATTACTGTTGCTCCAGGTGTTGGCGTATAGTTGTCATCAATGAGGCCATGTGGTGGTGGCAAATCCGGTTTGCCCGTTACCAGTTCGGGCAGTTTGTTATTGAGGGTCTCAACAATGATGGCATCTGTTTCCGCCGGTAATGTTGGCCCGTTCGCCCAAACGTAGATGAGGAGAGCGGCCAACAACAGGAGTAGAACGACCAACAAGGGGATCACAGCTATTCAGCCACTCAAGACCTGACAGGTTTTGTAAACCTGTCAGGTCTGAATAGTTTAGCCCAGGGCCAGGTTTAAGGGTTGGGCCAGGGCTTCGGCCCGTTTTTGCAGCCGTTCACCCAGTTCGGGCTGGCCGTTGGCCGTTTCAAACAGCGCCCACTGCCATAAGGTGAGCGCCTGATCACGGTGGGAAGCGGCGCCGCCGCCGTTTAACATTTCAAACAGGCGCAGGCTTTGGGCAAAACAGGCAGCGGCATCAAAACGGCCGTCCCCCACCTGCACCCATTGTTGATTGATGGGCAGCGCCGCCAATACCCGGCCCAATATCCGCCATGTCAGGCCAATCACTTCCGCATCCCCCAGACCCTGGGCCAGTTCATGCCCCTGGCGTGCCAGTTTCACAGCTTCGTCTATATGCAATTTGCCCAACTGCACCAGCGACAGAAAAGCATATAGTTCTGGCAGCCGCCGCCAGCCGGCCATGAGACCTTCGTTTTCGGCAATCTGGCGCACATTCTGCAAAATCTCTTCGGCCAGGTCATAATTGCCCAGGTGAACCAGCACCCGCCCCATATCGGCGTCTGTTTCCAAACGGCCGTACCGGTAGCCAATCCCATTCGCCACCGACAGCGCCTTACGGTAAAAAGGCACCGCCGCGTGGAAATTGCCGCGCTGCCGGGCTGTTTCACCCAGCCGGTGCAGCACCCATCCCGTTTCAATTTGCACATCCAGATTGCGGAATATTTTCAGCGCGGCCAACAAACTGGAAGCGGCGGCGTCATATTGGCCTAATTGGTTCTGCAAATTGCCCAGGGCATAATGGGTGGCTGCCGCCGCGTGGAGTTCATCCAGGGTAAGCAGCAGAGAAAGCTGCTGTTGCAGTTGGTAAATGGCCTGGTAGGCGTCATCGTAACGGCCGTCGCGGACATGTGTCAGGCATAACAAATAGAGGCTTTTGGTGCGGGCCACAATCTCCTCTTGCCGGTCGCTCAGTTGCAGCGCGCGTTCAAATACGGCTAATGCTTGAGGTAGATCACCCATATGCAAATAGGCTTCTCCCTGCCCCAATAAGGCACGAATGAGTTCCATTTCTGCGCCAATCAGCCAGGAAACTTGCTCCGCCTGCCGGGCGCTGTCTAGCATGGCCTTATACTTTCCCTGGTCATGTTGAATGGCTGCCAGCCCATTCCAGGCGCGCGCCTGCGCGGCCAGGTCGCCATCTTCCTCGGCCGTAAAGCGCATGGTCATAAACACCTGGGCCGCCTCCACAAAGCGCGCCCGCATTTGCAGCAGCTTGCCTAATTCTTCTTGCAGACGCAGCAGCCATTCGGCGTAATGGGATTGGTCGGCCAGCAGCGCCAACGCTTTACGGTAGTAATCAATCGCCAGTTCGGGATCAAAGGCGTGCTGGGCGCGCTGCGCGGCCATTTCATACAGTTCGGCGGCGGCGGTGCGTTCCCCGGCCATTTCATAATGCTCGGCGATCAGCCCGGCATTTTCGGCGATGCGGTCGCCGCTTTGTTCGGCCAGCCAGTCACCGGCCTGTTTGTGGTAGCCGGGCCGGAAGCGCAGCAGCACACTTTCATAAGCGACCTGGTGCAGGATGGCATGTTTGAAGACATAAGCCTCAGAGCCAGCAAAACCGGAAACCTGCCGTTTGAAAATCATTTCCCGCTTTTCCAGTGCTTGCAGGGCGGCGTGGGTTTCGGAGGGCATGGTGGCGGGCACGGCCGTTTCATTCATGTGAATGACGGCGCTGTCCCAAAAAACGCGCCCCACGACGGCCGCCCGCTGTAAGGTGGCCCGTTCCAGTTCAGACAGGCGGTCAAGCCGAGCTTGCAGCACGCCGTTGAGGTGGGGTGGCACCCGCGCCGACAGTATCTGGTTGCGGCGTACCTGCCACTCATCCTGCCCGGCAATGATCACCCCATCTTCAATCAGGATTTTGATCATCTCTTCAACGAATAAGGGGTTGCCTTCGGCGCGAGAAACGATGAGGTCGGAGAGATCACCGGGAATTTCCGGCGCTTTGCGTAAAATCTCCAGCACCAGTTCCCGGCTCTGGCTTTCGTTTAGGGATTGCAGAACTATAACCTGAGCGCCGCCGGGCTGGCCCATCAGCTTGCCGTGCCGGGCCAGCGGGTTGTCGTTGTCCAGAGACACATCCACCGGTCGGGTGAGCATGATGAGCAGCAGCGGCGCCTGGCGGCAAACCGGCAGCAGATATTCCAGCAGTTCTAACGAGCCGTCATCGGCCCAGTGTAAATCTTCCAGAAAGAGAAGGGTGGCAGGGGCAACGGCCGTTATGCTCTGTATCAGTTCGCGGATGTATTGGTAAGCCAGGTCGCGTAGTTGGGGGGCGGCGTCTTCGTCCGTTTCGGTGGGTGCGGCGGGCAGGGCTTCGGTTACGGCCGTTGGCCCCAAATCCAGGCCCAACAACTGGGCGATGGTAAAGGCGCGCTGGCGCACTTCTTCCGCTTCACCCGGTTGGTACTGCCCAATGCCCTGAATGAGTTTCTGCCGGGCAATCGAAGCCGGGTCATTATCTTGAATGCCAAAAAAGGTGGACAGCATCGTGCGAAACAACGCATACGGAATCTGGCGCATATGCTGATAGCTGCGCCCTTTCAGTTCTTGTATTTCCTGCGGCAGGCTTTTGGCCCAGGTGGTGAATTCATGGGTGAGGCGGGACTTACCCAACCCGGCTTCACCCAAAATGGTGAGGGCCCGACCGCTGCGGTTGCCAATGGCTAATTGCAAGGCGGCTTTCAACCCGGCCATCTCGGTATCGCGCCCGATCATGCGCGTCTCTACCCCTTCTACACCGCGCCCCGCGCCGTAGAAGATGCGCGGCTTGACGCCAATGGTCAGGTAGACTTGAATCGGTTCAGTGCGCCCTTTAATTGCCACCGGCCCCAGCGGTTCCACGTTGAATGTATCCCGCACCAGCAGGTAGGTGTCGTGGGAGATGAGAATGCCGCCGGGAGGTGCGGCCCGTTCCAGGCGGCTGGCAACGTTGACTGTGTCTCCGATAACGGTGTACTCTTCGCTGTCGCCTACCCGGCCCAGCATAACCGGCCCGGTATTGATACCCACTGAAAGCCGCAAGGATTGCATGTCAGGAAGCTGGCTGAGCATCTCTTCGTCCAGCGAATTCTTCAGGTCGGCCACAAAATCGCTGAGGGTGGCGCGCAATTGCAGGGCGGCGCGGATAGCCTGTTCGGGGTCGTCTTCATGGGCAATGGGTACGCCAAACAGGCCCATGATGGCGTCGCCTAGATGTTTGTCAATGATGCCGCCTTGTTGGGTGATGGCGTTGTCCAGCCGCCGCCAGAGGGCATTGATGAGGTTGAGTACGGCCGTTTCTTGCATCCCGCCTGGCGTCGTGCTTAAACCGGTTACTTTGGCAAAGATGACGGTGATCTGTTTGCGTTGGGCATCACGCGAGAGGGGCGCTTCCAGAGGGCGGGCAGCCGGGCGCTGCCACAAATCGTGCAGCGCCGCCAGGGTGGTATTGGTGACGCTGTCGCCTAACGTGGCTCGGTGCAACTCGATGACGGCGATGGCTTTCTGGATTTGCTTGCGGTCTACCATGCAAAATGTAGGAAATTGATTCCATCTTCAAGATTGAACCAATTTGACACGATCAACTACCTGCCATTAATTCTTGTATGCGGTCAGCTTCCTGCTGATGGCCTAATTTTACTAATAAAGCGCGGGCTTCCTGGGCCAGCGGCGCGGCCTCGGTCATATGGTCGCGGCGCATTTCCAGCAAGGCCCAGGCGCGCAGGGTGCGTGCTTTGTCTAATTCGCCAGAGACGCCGATTTCATTCAAAAGTTGGCGGCTGCGACTAAAGCAAGCCAGAGCATCTACCGGTTTATTGCTGATGATGGCTTGTTGATTCTTTTGCGGGATTTTAGCCAGAACGCTGCCCAATACGCGCCAGGCAACGGCCGTTTCACATTTTACTCGTTTGATGGGGCGCTGCTGCAGGGTGCGTTCGGCCAGCGTCACGGCTTCGCGGGCTTTTTCTTGGGCATCGGTCAGGGCGTGGTCTTCCAGGTCCAGCTGGGCCAGCCCCACCAGGGCGGCAACACGCAGGAGGGGTTTGTCTGTCTTGCGAGACAGGCGATGGGCGCGTTCAAACCAGCGAGCCGCCTGGTTGATATGGTCCTCTTGTTGGGCAATGTCCTGGGCGGCTGGCGAGGCGCTAAACGCCTGCATCAGGTGTAACTGGCCTAAATCGTTGGCCAGGTAGGCCAGGTAGAGCTGGTTTTGGCTGCGTTCGGCCAGCGCCAGCGCCTGCTGGTAACTCTGTTCGGCGCGGTGGTAAGCGCCTTGCAGAAAATGTAACTGGCCCAGGCCATGTAATGACAGAATGGCGCCAAAGCGGTCGCCGGCGTTTTGGGCAACTTCTAAGGCATTGTGGTAGTGGGCAACGGCCGTTGGTAAATCCCACTGCTCCCTGGCAATTTGCCCCAGTTGAGTGTTCATTAATGTTTCCCACATCGTTTCGCCAAAGGAGGCAAACATATCGCGGGCCAGTTCCGTCATTTCCACAGCCTGGTCATAGCGTCCCATTTCTCGCGCCAGATCACCCACAAAGGCGCGGCTGAAGGCGCGCCCCGGTGAGGGGTCCAGACTACGGCTTTGCGCATACACTTCACGCGCCATCTCGGCGGCTACTTTGGACTGTCCGGCAGCCAGGGCAATCCACCCTCTGGCAGTTTGGACGATGGTGGTAAAGGTGACATCCTGGATGGTTTGGGCAATGGTTTCGATGGGGCGAATGCTTTCCAGGGCGTGGCGAAGTTCGTCGGTCAGGAAGTGGCACAGGAATTCGCCGCTGTACGCGCGGGCTATAGCCATTTGATCCAGGGCGCTGTCATCGGTGGCGGCCTGCTGCATGGCCTGGTAAGCGGTGATGGCTTCGTCGAAACGCGCCTGTTTGCGCAGTACAATCGCTTCGCCTTCCAGCAGTTTAATGCGCGCTGTCTGGTGTGGGGGTGTTTCCGGCAAGAGTTCCAGGGCGCGGCGATAGTAGAAGGTGGCTGTTTCCAGGGCCAGGTCTATGCGGGCCTGGGTGGCAGCACGGCCGTACCAGTCGGCGGCCCGGTTGTGATCGCCGACCTGGTGCAGTTGGTGGGCAATCAGGCGCAGCAAGCGGGTGGTGGTGGGCAATGATTGGCCGGCCAGCCAGGTGGCTGCCTGGGTATGGTACGCGGCGGCTATTGGGGGCGCGATGGTGGCATAAATGGCCTGCTGCAAACGATCATGGCGGAAGTGGTATTGGTGGGTGTTGGGCACGGCCGTGTCTACCGCCCGCCGAATCCAGTTTGCCTGTATGAGCGCCTGTAAATCATGTTCCAGGTTTACCGCGCCCATGAGCAAATCATCAGCCACCAGTTCCAATAAACCGGCATCCCAAAAGGTAGGGCCAAAGACGGCGGCGCGCTGCAAAATCTGGCGTTGTGATTCCGGCAGTTGTTCCAGTTGCCCGCGCCACAGGTTGGGTACGGTTGGCGGCGAGGGCAGTTCCAATAGGCGGCCCATATTGGCCTGCCAGCGTGTTTCGTTCTCTTCCAGAACACCGGCGGCTGTGAAAAGGCTAACCATCTCTTCCAGATCAAACGGGTTTCCGGCGGCGGCGCTGCCAATCACATCCATCAACCGCATGGGCTGTGCCTCTAGCTTTTGCAGCAGTTCGGTCAGCAAATGGCGGGTATCAATGAGTGAGAGGGGCGGGAGTTGTATTTCGTGCCGTTCGGTGGTTTCTACCATGCGCCAGGACGGCCGTTTGCCAAACAGGGATGGCCGGGTGAGGCAGATAATTAGCAGTGGCAGATCGCGGCATACTTGCATGAGATAGTCCAGGAAGTCATACGAACCTTCGTCTGCGGCGTGGAAATCTTCCAGAAAGATAACGGCGGCGGCATAATTTTGGGCAACGGCCGTGAGTAAGTAGGCCAGGTCGTCAAAGCCATCGCTGCGAATGTCCCGATGTTCCCGCCGCTGATCCAGGGATGCTTCCCAATAGAGCGTCAGCGGTCGGGTGATCGCTTTTTGTGGCAAAACCTCTTCACTGTCAAACCCTAATAACTGGGTGATGTGTTCGGCGACAGCTTTGGCTCTGTCATAATCGTGGTCTAGTTCGTTAAGCAGGCCGCGTACCAGCTTTTCACGGGTGACGACCAGGCTGTGTTGGGGGTGAATGTCGTATCGGTGGCACAACAAAGAACGGATTAGCCCATAGGGTTTTTCAGAAATACCCAGGCTCCCTATGCCTTTCATCACGCAGATGGACTCTGGCAGCAGGCTGATCAGCCGTTCAAACTCATAAAGCAGGCGAGTTTTGCCCACGCCGGCCTCGCCAACGACGGTGATGATTTGCGCCAGACTGTTATCAATGGCCACCTGTAATGCCTGCTGCAAGCTATTCAGTTCATCCCCGCGCCCGACAAACCGGGTTTCGGTAGACGCGGGTTCGCTGCTCATGGCAAAGGTGGCTTGCGGCAGTTCCCGCCGTACCACGTAGGTGGAATAAGCGGGTTCATTCTTGCTGAGGAAGATGGGAGGCTGTTCGTCGGCTTCAAAAAAGGGTTGAATGCGTTCGTAGAGTTCGCCGGAAATGAGTACACTGCCTACGGGGGCGGCCTGTTCCAGTTTGTGGGCAACGGCGACGGTATCGCCAACGGCCGTGACCTCATCTGTGCTGCCTACCTGCCCAAAATAAACCGGGCCGATGTGCAGCCCCACCCGCATCTGGATACGGCGTTCAGACCGGAATGGGCCGGTGCCAGACGCTATCCGCGCCTGCTGTTCATTAAACAAGGCCAGTTCCCATTGCATATCCAGCGCCGCCAGCATAGCCTGGCGGGCTTCGTCACCTTGTGCCGGCGGCAAACCAAACAAGGCAATGACGCCATCGCCCAGGTGTTTGTCTATAACGCCGCCCCAATTGACAATCACACGGTCTAGTTTGCGCCAGACAGCGTTAATGGTATCGCGGACTTCTTCCGCGTCCAGGAATTCAGACATGGAGGTGAAGCCAGACATGTCCGCCACCAGCACACAGATATTCTCGTGCTGCTGCATGGTGGGGGGCGCTTGCACCACTGCCAACTTCTCTTGCAAGGCCAGTAACGCGACATCTACGACTTCGTTCTCGAATAAAACCCCGCGCTGTGCTTCGATGGCGACGATGGCTTCTTCAAGTTCATTTTGAGTAGACACAATATATTCAACTCTGGGTTAGAAGTTTAAGCAAATTATATGACATAAAATTCAATTCGACGATGTGAAACGTGATGCGTGATGCGTGAAAGGTTACGTATCATGCATCACGCATGATCGCCTGTGAGGAGTTCCGGTGGTTTATCCACCTGATCCAGCCATTCGCTGACAATGTGAACGCCCAGAACCGGCGCATAAATGTTGCGGGTGGTGGCGATGTCGGCATGGCCCAGGTATTCCTGCACCACTTCCAGCGGCATACCTTCCCGGAGTAACTGGGTGGCCCGGAAATGACGAAAATCGTGGGCGGATAGGGCCGGGTCCAGCCCCAGGGCGTTGACGGCTTTTTTCACAATGTTGTGGGCGGCGGTGATGGACAGGCGGGCGCTTTGGGCGTTGCGGCTGTGGGCAATAAATAGGGCGGGGTTGGTATCGGTGCGTTCGTTCAGGTAGGCCTGTATGGCGTGTTGGGCATACGGCCGTATGTGAATGGTGCGGGGTTTGCTGCCTTTGCCGGTGATGGTGGTGTGGCTGGCACGCCCGTTGCCCACGTGGGCGCGGTTCAACCGCACCACTTCTGAAATGCGGGCGGCAGTGGCATAGAGCGTATGCACCAGGGCGCGGTCACGCAGCAGCGAGAGACGGCGGTTGTAGCGGTCGTTTTCAGCCGGTAAAGGCAGGCTGTCGTAATACAGGATGATTTGGGGAATCCCTTGCCTGGCCTGATCCTGGTCAATGACGCTTTCCGCCGGATTGCGTTCAACCTGTCGCCGGGCGATTTGCTGCTGCAATTTGCCCAACTGCACGCCGGGGGGCAGGTGGTCTTGCCCATCCAGATAAAGCAAGTAGCCGATAACAGCAGAGGTATAGGTGGTGGCGGTGGCGCGGGCGCGGTGCGCCAGCAGCCAGTTGCGAAAGTTGAGAACGTCGCTGGTGGTGAGCGCCGCCGGCGAGAGGGGCCAGGGGTCGGTGAGGGTGTAACCGGCACGGCCGTGATGCTGTAGCCAGTCAGCAAACAGGCGCAGCCCACTGCGGTACGTGGTTTCTGTTTTGGCGCTTTTGACGCCGGCTTCAAACAGAAAGCCTTGTTCCTCCTGCCACGCCTTTTCCGCCGGCGTGGGGCGACCGGAAATAGGTAAGATGTTGGCGTTTCTGCGCTGCATGGGTGAATAGTAACACACGGCCGTGTCCCTTTCTACAACGATTCTGAAAACCCAGGTAGGGGCGTATGGTCATATGCCCCCTGCCTGCTAAAATTATGTACGCGATCTGTACAAAATGATGACAAACTGGAAAATTTATGCTATGTTAAGTTAGTATCAAAAAAAAGTCCAAGTATCGAGGTTTAGCATGGATGATCAAAAAAATACCTATAACTTAAAAGCCGTCGTCATGGAAACCGGGTTAAAACCGGTGACATTGCGTGCCTGGGAAAGACGCTACGGTTTACCAGAACCCAAACGCACCGCCGGTAAACACCGGCTTTATTCGCAGCGGGATATTGACATGTTGAAGTGGTTATTGGCGCGCCAAAAAGAAGGTGTAACCATCAGCCAGGCGGTCTCTATCTGGCGCAACATGGAGGCCGATGGTCAAGACCCATTGGTGACGGCTTCACCCGTCTCCGGCTTTGCGTCGGCCACAAATTTGCCGGAGGGGATTGGCGAGCAGCTATCTGATTTGCGCCAGGCCTGGATAGACGCCTGCCGCGCCTTTGATGAGGGTCGTATTGACCAGATCATGACCCAGGCGTTTTCCCGGTTTCCCGTTGAAATGGTCTGTCTGGAGGTGCTGCAAAAGGGCGTGGCCGAGATTGGCATGGAGTGGTATGAGGGGAATGCCACAGTGCAGCAGGAGCATTTTGCGTCGGCCCAGGCCATGCGCCGGTTAGAGATGTTGGTGGCGGCCCAACCGTTGCCCACCCGCCCGGAACGCATCCTGGTGGGCTGTGCGCCCAAAGATACCCACTCTCTCAGCGCCCTTTTGCTGACATTTCTGCTGCGGCGTTATGGCTGGGAAGTGGTTTATCTGGGGGCGGACGTGCCCACCGAGCAGTTGGTTGAGACGATAGAGACGACTGCGCCAGACCTGGTGATTTTTACGGCGCAATTGTTGTCTACGGCCGTTTCTCTGCTCACCATCTCTAACATTTTGGCAGACCATCAGATTGCTTTTGCTTTTGGCGGCCTGGCTTTTATCACCATGCCCACGCTGGCAGAGCATATTTCTGGCTATTTTCTAGGCACCACCCTGGTAGATGCACCCCGGCAGGTGCAGCGCATATTTGCCAGAGATTTACCCCCCATCGCCCCCCCGGCAGCCGACCCCGTGTATCAGACGGCGTCGCGCCAATTTGAGCAACGCCGGGCGGCCATTGAAGCGACCATTTGGGGCAATTTAGATCAGATCGGTATGCCCCCCTATTTTTTGTCTGAGATTAACGGTTATTTTGGCCGGGACATTAGCGCCGCCCTCAAACTGGGCGATATTGAACTGCTGGAAGCAAACCTGGATTGGCTGCTGGTTTTGATAGACAATCATGGCTGGCCGCGGGAATTGCTTAATGTTTACCTGCGGGCTTATAATGAGGCGGTACAGACGCACTTGCCGATGGCCGAGCACCCTTTACGGGGCTGGCTGGAACAGGCGATTATGGCCGAAAACTGATAGGAGGAATAAGCTGATGTTAAAAGAATTCCGAGAATTTTTGAATCGTGGGAATGTGATGGATCTGGCGGTGGCTGTGATTCTGGGCACTGCCTTTATAGCCATTGTCAATTCACTGGTCAATGACATCATTATGCCCTTGATTGGCGTGCTGTTGGGTGGCCTGAATTTTGCCGACCTGACGGTGCAGGCGGGGGATGCGGTCATTACCTATGGCAATTTCATTCAGGCCATTGTCAATTTTGTCATCATCGCCTTTGTCATTTTTATGATCGTGCGGTATTACAACCGTATGGCGAGCAAAAAGGAAGAAGCGCCAGCCGCACCGCCCGCGCCAGCCGAAGATGTGCTGCTGCTGCGGGAGATTCGGGATTTGCTCAAGAAATAAAAAAAGGGTGTACCTGTCCGGTACACCCTTTTTATTAGTGTGAATTGTGTTCTTCACGGCGCGCCCTGGCTTCGGCGGCAATTTTTTCTTGCATATGGGAGGGGACACGGCCGTAATTCTGGAAGACCATGCTAAACACCCCGCGCCCCTGCGTCATGGAGCGCAGATCGGCGGAGTAGGATTGCATTTCGGCCAGCGGCACTTCCGCTTTCACCACGCTTTTCGTGCCATCCTGATCCATCCCCAATACCCGCGCCCGGCGGGTGTTTAAGTCACCCATAATGTCGCCCATATTATCGGAGGGAACGGTAATGGTGACCTGGTAAATTGGCTCTAACATGATGGGGCCGGCTTCCATCATTGCCTTTTTGAACCCTTCTCGACCGGCCGTCTGGAATGCGATTTCTTTCGAGTCTACTGGGTGTTCTTTACCGTCATACACAACCGCCTTTACGCCGACGACAGGATAACCGGCAATTGGCCCGGAATCCAACGCCTGGCGGCACCCTTTTTCGGTGGCGGCCACAAACGGCGCTGAAATCGCCCCACCAAAAATTTCTGAGGCAAACTCAAAATGGGCGTCATCGTCCAGTGATTCCACCCGCAGGAAAACGCGCGCATATTGCCCGGCGCCGCCGGTTTGTTTTTTATGTGTATATTCGGCCTGGGCGGTGCGCGTAATCGTTTCCCGGTAGGGGATGAGGGGAACGCTGGTGGTCATGTTGACGCCAAATTTGTGCTGCGCCTTCTTGACGGCTATTTCCAGGTGGGTGTTGCCCATGCCGGCCAGAATCGTTTCGTGAGTGGCTTGCTCGGTGTGCCAGTGCAGTGTCAGGTCTTCAGTGACCAACCGGTTGAGCGATTGGCTGAGTTTGGCTACGTCGGATTGGCTGACCGGATGAATGGCTACCTGGGCAATGGGTGGTGGCTGATGGATAGCTTCCAATTTGAGCTTTTGGCCGCGATCACACAGGGTGTCGTTGGTGCCGGTTTCGCCCAGTTTTACCACCGCGCCAATGTCGCCGGCATGTAAGCGGGCGGTGGGTATTTGCTCCTTACCGCGCAAGAGCTGCAGGGAACCGACGCGCACTTCGCTATCGGCATTGGCATCCCACACACGGCTGTCTGACTCCAAGACGCCGCCGTAAACGCGCAGATAGCTCATTTTACCGTAGGGGTCTTCGCGGGTTTTGAAGACAAAGGCAGCCAGAGGGGAGCTATCGCTGACGGGAAAATCGGCCGTTGCGCCATTGGCGGTAACGGCCGTGAACGGCCCCACCTCATCCGGCGCCGGCAGCAAACGCATCATCGCGTTAAGTACTGGCACCACGGCAATGCCGGCCTGGGGGGCGCTGTAAAGCACCGGCACACACAACCCTTGTTTGATCGCCAGCTTCAAACCCCGCACAATATCTTCATCCGGCAGCGTGTCTTCCTCAAAGTATTTTTCCATGAGGGCGTCATCCCCTTCGGCGGCGGCTTCAATGACGGCCATGTGGGCGGCTTCTGCTTCTTCAACCAGTTCGGGAGGAATGGGGCCGCGTTCATCTTTATCGCCCAGGCGGGCTTCCATGGAAAGCAGGTCTACCACCCCTTTGAACGAGGCGCCTTCGCCAATGGGCAATTGCAGCGGCACAAGGTTGCCTTTCAGATTATCTTTGACGCTGTTTAGGGCGCGTTGGGCGCGCACATTGTCCCGATCCATTTTGTTAATGACCACCACACGGGGCAGGTTGCGTTGTTCGGCGGCTTGCCACACAAGCTCTGTGCCCACTTCAACCCCGGCGACGGCCTCAACAAATACCAGGGCACCTTCCGCAACCCGCAGGGCGGCATTTACTTCACCGATAAAATCGGCAAAACCGGGTGTGTCCAGGATATTGAGTTTGTGGTCCCGCCATTCAACAGGGGCAATGGCAGTGGTTACTGAACTATTTCGGGCAATTTCGTCTTCTTCAAAATCCATAACGGCCGTGCCATTTTGAACATTGCCCATGCGTGTCGTCGCTCCTGTGTTGAACAATACCCGTTCAACAAAGGTCGTCTTCCCCGCGCCGTTATGAGAGATGAGAGCTACGTTGCGAATCTGACTTGTCTTATACTCTTTCATGCGCTAAGAACCTCTTAAATTTTGGTTTATATGGATTTTCGGGTAGGTGGTTTTCTTCCGTCGCTTTCTCCGTCGGCTGGCGGATTGTAGACGAAAGGGGGGTTGTTGTCAAAGCGGGAGGAGTGCGCCAAAATGAAGGCAAAAGGCGGCTGGTGGCTGGTGATTGGTTGCCTTTACCAGCCACCAGCCACCAGCCACTATTGACAATGGAGATTAAACAATGGCGCAAGAGAAAACATTGGCGATGAAGGTATTGGAAGGGAAAAAGATTCCCTATGAAGTTGTGCCGTACCCCAACCATATGCGGGACGCAGAAGAGATCGCGGTGGTGTTGGGTGTACCGGCGGGGCAGGTATTCAAGACGTTGGTGGTGCTGCCGCCGGGAACAACCGGGCGCGCCGCCAAACCACTGCTCATCATCATTCCCGCCGACCGCCAGCTTAATCTGAAAAAGGTGGCGAAAACGGTAGATGCCAGGAAGGTACAGATGGCGACGCACAAAGAGGCAGAAGCGATGACCGGCTTGCAGGTGGGCGGGATTTCGGCGCTGGCGCTGCTGAATAAGGG
>CAADGU010000258.1 GCA_900696625.1 uncultured Chloroflexota bacterium
ACCGCGCCTACAAGGGCAAAGTCGGCCTTCGCCGACTGGGCCCCAGACCGCGCAGGCGGTCTTTGCACTTGTTGCCGCGAATTCCATTCGCCGGGCAAAATGACACTTTATGGCCTTTGACAGTATATTTTCCTGGGCAGTTGTTAGCCTTGGCCTCATCTGGAGGAACAATAAGATCAGAGAAACTCAACTTTTACCGCCACAGGTTTTATCTCCATAACAAGCTGCGGGGCATTTTACCAGATAATGTCGGTTGGCTCATCGCCGCTTTGTAACCGTATCACCTTGTCAGGCACGGATGGGCAACAAAAAGCTAAATGTGCTGCCCTGCCCTGGCCCGGCGCTCGCGGCCGTTATCCTTCCCCCATGCGCCTCCACCACCGCTTTGGCAATGGCCAGCCCCAACCCCGCGCCGCTCTGGTCGCGGCCCCGGTCAGCCTTGTAGAAGCGGTCAAATACATAGGGCAACTGTTCCGCACTCAGGCCACGGCCGTTGTCCTGCACCCGCACCGCCAACGCCCCGTCCTCTTGCTGCACCGTCACCACCACCCGCCCGCCATCCGGCGTATGGCGCAGCGCATTGTCCAGCAAATTCAGCATCACCTGGCGCAGCCGCGCCGGGTCGCCCTGAATGGCCGGGATCGCCCCCAATAGCTCCACGTGCAGGTCAATGTCACGGCCGTGTGCCAACGGCTTGTAGGTGTCCACAGCTTCCTTCACTACATCCGCCAGTTCCATCGGCTGCCGCTGCAAGGGAAGCTGATGCGCTTCCGCCTGCGCCAGGTCGTGTAAATCCTGCACCAGCCGCGTCAGATGGTGGGTTTGGTCAGAGAGCCGGGCAATCTCTTCTTTAGAGAGCGGATACACGTCATCCAATATCGCCTGCAAATTGCCCTGTAAAATGTGAATGGGGTGGCGCAGTTCATGGGCCACGTCCGCCAGCAGATTTTTGCGCAATGTTTCCGCCTGGCTCAATTGGGCGGCCATCTCGTTAAATGCCGTGGCCATCGCCACCATTTCCTGGCTGCCATGAACGGGCACTTGCTGGTTTAACTCCCCCGCTTTGATGGCGTTGGCAGCCTGTTCTAGCTGTTGCAACGGCCGTGTCAACGTCCGCCCCACCCACGCCCCTGCCAACAGCGCCGCCACTGCGCTTACCACCACATACGCCGTCAGGCTGGCAATCAAATCTGCCAGCAAAAACTGCATGATGCGCTCGGCCGTTTCTGGCGGCAACGATTCCAATACCTCTGGGAAGAGGCGCTCCGTCTCGCTCAATTCTGGCCCTAAAAACGAAAAAATCAGACCCCGAAACAAAAAAGGGGCCAGGGACACGAACAAGATCACCCCCAAAATGATCAGACTAAAACGGACCCAAAGACGATTCATATTAAAAAACCACAGAGGCACAGAGGAATTTGACCAGAGTAAACTCTGTGCCTCCGTGTCTCTGTGGTGGCTTCTTCTATGGACTCACTCTTCATTGTTGACCAACCGGTAGCCCACCCCATGCACCGTCTGGATAAAGATGGGCTGTTTGGGATTGGGTTCAATCTTCTGGCGCAGGTTGCGGATATGGCTGTCCAATGTACGGTCCAACCCTTCATAATCCGCGCCCAACCCTTTAGCTATCAATTCACTGCGCGTAAAAACATACCCCGCCTCCGTCATCAGCACCCGCAGCAAGTCAAATTCCGTTGCCGTCAGGGTAACCGGTTCACCATTTACCAGCACCTCACGCCGTCCCACGTCCATTTGCAGCGCACCCACCTGGAGAAGTTGCGGCCGTAAGACCTCCGGTTTGCGCAGGCGGGCGCGTACCCGCGCTACCACCTCACGGGGGTTATACGGCTTGGTCACGTAATCGTCCGCCCCCATTTCCAGCCCCACAATTTTGTCCGTATCATCCACCCGCGCCGTGAGCATGATGATGGGCACGGCCGTCAAGCCGGGATCAGCGCGCACAATTCGGGTAATCTCATACCCATCCCGATCCGGCAGCATCAGGTCAAGCAGCAGCAAATCCGGCCGTTCGCGGCGGAGATTGTGCAGCGCCGTTTCGCCATCATACGCCACCAGCACCTCATACCCCGCCTGCTCCAGATATGCACGCAGCAGCCGCACCACCTCCCGGTCATCATCCACCACCAAAATCCGCTCTTTCACCTGCCACACCCTGCTGACGAGTGATGCGTGATCCATGACCCGAAGTCTCACGCATCACTCGTCACCCGTCACGCATCACTCGTCACCCGTCACTCGTCACTCATCACTCGTCACGTATCACCCATCACTCATACCGCAGCGCCTCAATCGGCCGCAGCCCTGCCGCCCGCCAGGCCGGGTAAATACCAAATACCAACCCGACCGCTGCCGCAAAACCCGTAGACAATAGTATCGTACCCGCATCCACCACCGTCGTCACGTCCAGCGCCAGACTGGCGATCTGGGCAATGCTCCACCCCAGGGCAATCCCCAACAAACCGCCGAGCACACTCAACACCATAGACTCCAACAAAAACTGCGCCAGAATGTCCCGCTTCAGCGCCCCCACCGCCTTACGAATCCCAATCTCCCGTGTCCGTTCCGTCACGCTCACCAGCATAATGTTCATAATGCCAATGCCACCCACCAGCAGCGAAATCCCGGCAATCGAACCCAGAAACGCGGTCAGCGTGGCCGTAATCGTGTTAAACGTTTGCAGCAAATCCGCCTGGCTGAAAATCTGGAAATCGTCATCGGCCGCATACACAATGCCATGTTCCCGGCGCAGCGTTTCCGTGATCTGGGCAATGGCCGCATCCGTTTGCGTCTCGCTGACCGCCTGGGCAATGATCTGGTTGACCGCCCGTTCGCCGGTACGGGTGCGGTCGGTGTACAGCCGCGCCAGCGCCGTACTCAGGGGAATATACACATCGCTGTTGCCACTGCCAAAATTGCTGCCGGAAGCAGCCAATACACCCACCACCTCATAGCTGACGCCATTGATGCGCACGGACTGGCCGATGGGGAAGGAGTTAGGGAACAGGGAGGTGGCCGCATCCGACCCGATCACGGCCACCCGTGCTCGTGTCTCTTCATCCGCGGCCGTCAGCCCATCGCCGCTTTCAAATTCATTCCGGTTGTTCACCGCAAAAAAGTTAGGCGTCACCCCAGATACGGTGGTGCGCAGCGATTGGCTGCCGCCAATCACCTCCTGCATCCCGCCAACTGTAGCTGATACCTGGCTGACGGCGGGCACATTCAGCGGGTCTGACAGGGCGGCCACATCCTTGACGCTGAGCGTCTGGAAACCATCGCTGTTATCAAAATTGGTGCTGACGCTGAGCAGATTGGTGCCAATGGCCTGGATTTCACTTGTCACCGAAGCCGTCACCCCATTGCCGATGGAGAGCAGAGCAATCACTGCCGCCACGCCAATAATCACCCCCAGCATCGTCAACACCGAGCGCAATTTGTTGGCTCGTAAACTATCTAAGGCTGTAAGAAAACTTTCCCAAATGTTCATAATGCCACTCGTGTAGTTTGTCGTAGCGGATTAATCCGCTGCGACAAACTTACCCATGATGCTCCTGTATCACCCCGTCCCGAATCCAGATGGTGCGTTGGGCTACGGCCGCTACGTCCGGATCATGGGTGATGACGACAATGGTAATTCCCTGGCTGTTGAGCTGTTTGAAAATGCCCAAAATCTCCTCGCCGGTAATCGTATCCAACGCGCCGGTCGGTTCATCGGCCAGGATAATGCTGGGGTTGGTCGCCAGGGCACGGGCAATCGCCACTCGCTGCTGCTGCCCGCCAGATAATTCATCGGGCTTGTGATCCATGCGGTCGCCCAATCCCACTGCCTCCAATGCCATCCGGGCGCGCTTCATACGCTCGGTACGGTTGAGACCACCGTACATCAGGGGCAGAGCCACCTGCTTGAGAGCAGTGGTGCGCGCCAGCAGGTTGAACTGTTGGAAAACAAAACCGATGCGCTGGTTGCGTACCCGCGCCTGCTGGTTATCGCTCATCTGGCTCACGTCCACGTCATCCAGGATGTAGGTGCCGCCGGTGGGGGCATCCAGGCAGCCGATGACGTTCATCAGCGTACTTTTGCCGGAGCCGGATGGCCCCATGATGGCCACAAACTCCCCTTTTTCCACCTGCAAATCCACCCCGCGCAGGGCGTGAACTTCTTGCGTGCCCATGTGATAGGTTTTGGTGATGTTTTTCATTTGTATCATAATGAACTCCTGTAAACCGATTTGGCAAATCGGTTTACTAGCCGCCAAACGGCCCGCCGCCCGACCCATTGCCGCCACCTGGCGCAAATGGATTGGTCGCCGTTGGGTCAGGAATGAGCAGTTGGTCGCCGGCCTGAATGCCGCTGGTGATTTCGGTGTAACGGCCGTCGCGCAGCCCAATCGTCACCGGAATCGTCTCATACGCGGGTTGGCCCTGGGCATTCGTTTGCACCAGGATGACGCTGTATGTGCCGTTGCTGCGATCCACCTGAATAGCCCCGTTTGGAACCAGCAGCGCCTCCTCGCGGCGCGCCAGTTCCAACGCCGCGTTGGCCGTCATGCCTACGCGGATGGGCCGATCGGTCGCCTCTAGCGTGACGTAGACAGGAAACGTCACCAGAGAACTACCAACCGTGCTGGCTGCGGTTGGGGCAATGGCCCGGACACGGCCAGGGATGGCGTCGTCCGGCCAGCTTTCCAGCGTTACCGTCGTCTCCTGGCCCGGTGTTATCTGGCTCAGGTCAACTTCATTGACATTCAAGACCACTTCCAGGCCATCACTGGCCATCATCTCTACCAGGATGCCGCTGGCAAGTTCACCGGGCTGCACCTGCACGGCCGTGA
>CAADGU010000259.1 GCA_900696625.1 uncultured Chloroflexota bacterium
CCAGCGCCAGCCGAGGGCGAGCCAGACCAGACCAAATATCAGGAACCATAAACCTTGCGCCCCGGCAATGAGGATACCGCCCAACTGCCCAACAGGTATGATTTGATTCGCCAGCCATAACACGGCCGTGGCCACCAACGGCGCAACGAACAGCCCTATAACGTGCCAGGGCGGACGGCGAAAATTGAGCATGATACGCGGCTGGCGAATTGCCGGCGTGATCGCCACTACCAACCCCAACCACGCCGCCAACTGCACCAGATACCAGACCATGCGCATGTCAGTGTACGCCACCGTTGTCGGCAGGCCAAAGGTCTGGCCCAACCAACCCACGGCCGTCTGATGGGCAGTGGGGCTAAAGAGGATGGTGATATGCTCCACGCCGGGAATGAGTTGGAAGGAACGGGCACGGCCGTTCGCAAAATCCGTATTCGCCCCACCCGCCCGCATGAGCAAATCCTCGGCATTGGCCACAAATTGTGGCTCCAACTGCCCCGCTTGCAGCAGCAAATTGCGTGGTTCTGTTTCTGTCACCTCCGCGCCGGTAGGTGAAACGGCAATCGTCGCCTGATACCGCTCCGGGTCGGTAATACCCGCCGTCATCGCCGCGCCGCTGCCCATGGAATGGCCCAGCAGCGCCAGACGACGGCCGTCGTCCACCTCCGGTTGGGCGACCAATGCTGCATAAGCGGCATCCATATTGGCTTGCAGCGCCGCCGCGCCGCGTGTCATCTCCCCACCCAACGGCGCCGGGTTAGCCGCGTGACCGTCAAAGTCCAGCAGCAGCGTGGCATACCCGGCATGGGCTAATGTGTAAGCAAACCCCAACATCAACTGCTGCGAACCGCTAAACCCATGCGCAATGATGACGCCCGGAACGGGCCCTGTATCGGCCGGCGCAATCAGGCGCATGGGAATGCCGCTGTGGGTCAACGGCCGTATCACTAACCCCTGCCCCGCCCACCACACCATCAACCACGCCAGCCCAATCACCAACAGACAGCCCACCACCACGATCCAGCGTCCCCGGCTCAACCGTTTTCCTCTCATTCTCTCCTCCAAAGATCCGTGATGCATGATGCGTGAGGATTTTCCGGTTACGCATCACGTATCACGTTTCACGGTAAATCAGCCACAATTTCCACGGCCGTCACTTCCCCATCATTCACCACCACCGGCTGCCGGTACTCCTGCCCCGCCACCGATGCAAAGAGGGTGTAATTCCCCGGCGGCAGGTCGGCAAAGAGGAAGTTCTCCGCCAGCGCCGCATGTGGGTGAATAAGATGCTGCGGATCATCCAGATAAGTAAACGTGTAGTGATACACCGGCCCATCAGTTGTGGACTCAATCAGGGTGATGCGCACACCCTGCCACGGCCGTCCCCCTCCGTCCACCAATCGCCCCGCCAACACGCCCGTGCCCGGCAGCGGTTCCAGCCACAACATCGGGTTCTGTGTGGCCGCAAAGCTGTTACTGCCTACGCGAACTTCCAGGTGCAAATGGGGCACGGCCGATACCCCCTCCACGCCAATCTCGGCAATGGGGTCGCCCCGTTCCACCCGCTGCCCCGCTTCTACTTGAATCTGCTGCACGTGGCCGTATAGCACATACACCGGCTGCCCTTGCCACTGCTCATCCAGTTCCAGCACCACCAACTGCCCATACCAATCACAGCGCCAACCGTACAACTCTTCGGCATCAGACTGGGCTATAACCACTGTGCCGTCGGCTACGGCCGTAACCAGCGTCCCCCGCGCCGCCGGCATATCCGCGCCGTTATGCAGCAGGAAACGGCCGTCGCCATCCCATCCATACGGATAATACCCATTCGCCAACGGCTTGCGCCCACCCAACACCGGGTCGGTCAGCCAAAAGTGGGATTGGGGCACGGCCGTGTTTGGGGCAGGCCAGGGCCCTTCACCCAAAACGTTACGCTGGTAATCCGGTTTGGGTGGTGACGGCTCCGGGCAGACACGCCCTGGTGTTGGGGTGGTGGGTAGCGGTGACAGGGTGACGGTGGGCACGCCTGCACTCAGCGCAGTCGAAAGGGCCGTTGGCGAAGACGGCGGTGTAGAGGTGAGCAGGTGAGTAGGTGAGGGAGTGAGGGAGTGAGGGGTGGAGACATCGCTGGGTGATGAAGTAAGTGTGGGCGCAGGCATTGGTGAAGGGGTAAAGGTGGGCACGGCCATACCGGGCGCAGTCGAAGTAGCCGTTACCGGCCACGTGCCACCGGCCACCTGCACCTCCGCTGGTGATTGGCAGGCAGCCAACAGACACACCAACAAAAATCCCAGGAACCAAAAACGGATGCGGATCATACCTGTAATTGTCTTAAGGGTGAGTACGGCCGTCAAACTTGTAGGCGACGAGTGACAAGTGACGAGTGACAAGTGATCACCTGCAACCTGCCACTTGCCACCTTTCTATCTCTCGTAAGCCAACTGCGTTATACTACGTTGATGCAGCTAGACCTTAACCGCCTGTCAGACAGTCGCCTGGCCAACATGGGCGCAACGGCCATCTACCAGGCATTCAAGACCTATTGCGCCACCTTTCAGGCCATCACCGAACGCGCGCCACAGCGGTTTGAGCAGCAAGACTGGCACGGCCGTCGCGCCGACGCCGAAGAACGCCTGGAACTATACAGGACCATCATTGACCAGACCGTCACCCACATTCACCAACTGCTGGACGAGCGCCTCTATGACAAACTGGTCTGGGCCAGCATGAAAGCCGTCTACTCCGGCCATATCTTCCCCCGCGACGACTGGGAACTGGCCGAAACCTTTTTCAACTCCGTCACCCGCCGCATCTTCACCACCGTCGGCGTAGACCCGCAGATCGAATTTGTCACCACCGACTACCAATCGCCACCCACCCCCTCCCGCTACAAAGTCTACCGCAGCTACAAAACACCCCAACCCAAAGCCGACCTGTTCTACGAAATCATTAGTGGCTATCACCCCACCGCCCACTTTGCCCACCTGGAACAAGATTGCCAGCAAATTGCCGCCCGCATCCAGGCGCATCTGGCAGCACAAGGATTGACGATGCAGCGGATCGATATGGTCAAAAGTGGCTTTTATCGCAGCCAGGGCGCCTATCTGGTAGGGCGCATTCAGGCCAGCAGCCAGACCATCCCCTGCATCTTTTGCCTGCTGCACGGGAAAGATGGGCTGTATGTGGACAGTGTGCTGCTAGATGCCACCAGCGTCAGCATTTTGTTTGGCTTCACCCGCTCCTACTTCCACGTTAAAATTGACCGACCCTATGACCTGGTGGCCTTCATTCAAACGCTCATCCCCCAAAAACGGATTGCCGAAATTTACATCTCGCTGGGCTACAACAAACATGGCAAGACGGAGCTATACCGCGACATTTTGCGCCATCTGGCCCAATCGGAGGCGCAGTTCCAGACCGCGCCAGGGCAAAAGGGCATGGTCATGGCGGTGTTTAGCCTGCTCGATTATGACCTGGTGTTTAAGCTGATTAAAGACCATTTCGCCGACCCCAAAAAGGTGACGCGCCAGAACGTGATGGCCCAATACGATATGGTCTTTCGCCATGACCGCGCCGGTCGTCTGGTGGATGCGCAGTCGTTTGAATTTTTGGAATTTGACCAGGCACGTTTTGATCCGGCACTGCTGGCCGAATTATTAACAGTGGCCGGGCGCGCTGTGCAGGTGAAGGAAGAGGCCGTTGTCATCACCCACGCCTATGTCCAGCGGCGCGTGACGCCGCTGGACATGTACATTCGCCAGGTAGATGAAGCTGACGCGCGGGCCGCTATCCGGGACTACGGCCGTGCCATCAAAGACATGGCCGCCACCAACATCTTCCCCGGTGATATGCTGCTGAAAAACTTTGGCGTCACGCGGCACGGCCGTGTCGTCTTTTACGACTACGACGAGTTACGGCCGCTCACCGACTGCCATTTCCGCCGCTTCCCCGCCGCCGCCACTTACGAAGACGAACTGGCCGACGAACCCTGGTTTCACATTGCCGAAGGCGACATCTTCCCCCAGGAATTTCTGCACTTCATGGGGCTGCCCCCCCACCTGCAACAGGAATTTTTAGCCCACCATCAAGACCTGCTCGATACCCCCTACTGGCACACCACCCAGGCCCGCCTGAAAAATGGCGAATACATCCACATCCTCCCCTACGGCCAACAGCAACGCCTCTACCCAAACGAGTAATGCCAGTCAGGTTGCAGGCTACAGGTGGCAGGTGATCACTTGTCATCTGCCACTTGCTACTTGCCACTTGCCACCCCCTCCCCGCTTTAGTTATAATGCGGCCACAATTCCATACCCATGAACTCCGGGAGGAGTACGCTGGCACGAACTTGACAGGAAAGATAGAGCCAGGGCTGAAAGCTCTCACAGGCATCACCAACGGAAAGTCGCCCGGAATGAGTATCGCAGAAACAACTCGTAAACCGAAATCCGTAAACCGTAAACCGATTACGGATAACGGGTTACGGATAACGAGAAGGAGTAGACCGGTACGGGAGCGCCCGTTACAGCGTTGACCCGATGATAGTCGGGAAAAGTGCGGCCCAGTTTGTAGTAGCGGTTTCAACCGCCAAACAAACGGCCGAATTGAGGTGGTACCACGGAGTCGAGCCTGCTTCGTCCTCAGGGATGAGCAGGCTCGTTTTAGTTTTGGAGTAATTAGGTAATTGAATAATTTAGGTAATTACCTCAATTACCCACTTACCCAATTATCCAATTACTCAATTACTCATTTACGGAGGTTCACATGTCTCTACCCAAACGATACCACCCCCAAACGGCCGAACCCGGCCAACAGGCGCACTGGCAAGAACAAGGCGTCTACCATTATGACCCGGCAGCAAGTACGCCGCGTTTCACCATTGATACTCCCCCGCCCACCGTGTCCGGACATCTGCATCTGGGGCACGTTTACTCCTACAGCCAGACCGATTTCCTCGCCCGCTTCTGGCGCATGAACGGCCGTAACGTCTACTACCCCATGGGCTATGACGACAACGGCCTGCCCACCGAGCGGCTGGTGGAAAAACGGCACGGCATCCGCGCCGCCGATGTGGATCGGGCCACCTTCATCACCCACTGCCTGGCTGCCAGCGAAGAAGCAGAGCAAGATTACCGCCAGTTGTGGCAGCGGTTAGGGTTGTCCGTAGATTGGCGCTATAGCTACCGCACCATAGATGAGCATTCCCGCCGCCTGGCGCAGTGGTCCTTCATTGACCTGCATCAGAAAGGGCTGGCCTACCGGCAGCAGTCGCCCACCATCTGGTGCCCGGAGTGCCAGACGGCCATCGCCCAGGCAGACGTAGACGACCTGGAGCGGGAAACCACCTTTTACACGCTGGCTTTTCACCTGCCGGATGGGGCCACCTTGCCCATTGCCACCACCCGCCCGGAACTGCTGCCCGCCTGTGTAGCCGTGTTTGTGCATCCGGCAGACGGCCGTTACCACTCCCTCATCGGCCAACCGGGCAACCCGGCCATAACCACCCCGTTGGGGCAAACCGTGCCCCTGCTGGCCGACCCCGCCGCCGACCCCCACAAAGGCACCGGCGCGGTGATGTGCTGCACCTTTGGCGATACGGCCGATGTGGCCTGGCAAAAGACGCACCACCTACCCATCATTGACGCGATAGGGCGAGACGGCCGTCTCACCGCTGCTGCCCACCCCTATACCGGCCTGACGGTAACAGAGGCGCGCCAGGCCATCATCGAGACATTGCGGGAGCAGGGAGCGGTATTGGCCGCCCAACCCATCCCCCAAACCGTGCGCGTACATGAACGGTGTGATACGCCGGTAGAATATGTGGTCACGCCGCAATGGTTTATTCGTGTGTTGGATTATAAGCCAGACCTGCTGGCAGCCGGGGAACAAATCTCCTGGCAGCCGCCGCATATGCACAACCGCTACCGCCAATGGGTGGAAAATCTCAGTTGGGACTGGTGCATCAGCCGCCAGCGCTTTTTTGGCGTACCCTTTCCGCTGTGGTACTGCGCCGCCTGTGGCGTGGCCATCCTGGCCGACGAGGATGATTTGCCGGTAGACCCGATGGCGGTACGGCCGTCACGCCCCTGCCCCCACTGCCACAGCACCAACTTCACTCCAGAAACGGATGTGTTCGATACCTGGTTCACCTCCTCCCTCTCGCCACAAATTGCCGGGCAATGGCAACACGATGACCCGTTGTACAACCAGGTGTACCCCTTCACGCTGCGGCCACAAGCCCACGAAATCATCCGCACCTGGGCCTTTTACACCATCGTCAAATCGCACCACCACTTTGGCAAAGTGCCGTTTGAACAAGTAGCCATTTCCGGCTGGGGATTGGCGGCCGAGGGCATGGGCAAAATCAGCAAAAGCCGCGGTGGTGGGCCGATGTCGCCGTTAGCCATGATCGAGCAGTATTCGGCCGACGCCGTGCGCTATTGGGCCGCCAGCACCGCCCTGGGCAAAGACGCCATCATCAGCGAAGAAAAAATCCAGGCCGGCGCCAAACTGGTCAACAAACTCTACAACGTCGCCAAATTCAGCGAAAGGTTCCTGGCATCCCTACTGATCACCGATTACCGATTACCGATCACCGATCTCACCCCCGCCGACCGCTGGCTCCTATCCCACACCGCCCGCCTGATCCAGCGCAGCACCGCCCTGTGGCAGCAATATGACTACGCCACCGCCCGCAGCGAAACAGAACTCTTCTTCTGGCGGGTGCTGGCAGACAATTACCTGGAGATGGCGAAGATGCGGCTGTACGCCCAGGATGGCGCGGCGCGGGGCGCGGTCTATGCCCTGCATCACGCTTTGCTGACGACGCTGAAACTGTTTGCGCCCATCCTGCCGCACATCACGGAGGAGATTTACCAGGGTTTGTTTGCCGCAACTGACGGCGCGCCTTCGATTCATCGGGCACACTGGCCGGTAGCTGACCCCACCTGGCTGGAGGATGGCGCGTTGGCAGCGGGGGAACTGTTGGTGGAGGTGGCCACGGCCGTGCGCCGCCACAAAAGCGACCATAACCTCTCACCAGGAACCGAACTGGTCGCCCTCTACTTGAACACGGACGACGACCAGACCGCCCGCTGGCTGCCGCAAAGCCGCGCCGACCTGATGAGCATTACGCGGGCACAAGAGGTAGTGGTGAACGGCCGTCTGCCGGACAATGCAGTGATCATTAGCCATGAGCCGGTGCAGGTGGCGGTGGTTCGTAATCCGTAATGCGTAATCCGTAATCGGTTGACGGCTCACGGTTGACGGCTTCATCGCGTAGGGAAGGCATTGACCAAATGAAGCATTGGCGACAGACAACGTTCATCGCCAGTGAGTATACTACCGGCATATTAAACATGATGCATGGAGGCGCATGATGATTACCCCGGTAGATGGTTATTCCCACACGATGGACGAGACAGAAAGCGGCAGAGGGCGGCAGCGAACGGCCGTACTGGTTACGACGGCCGTACTCAGCTTGCTGGCTTCATTGTGGTGGTCAGGGTTGGCCCTCGTCGGGGTTTCCTTGCTGGCGCTGGCTGCCGTTTGTATCATCATGGCGCTCATCATCAACCGCACATCCGAACAACCCGCCTGGGGCCTGGCCATCGCCGGGCAGGCCGCCGGGGTATTGGGCACGGCCGTGTTGTTTTGGGCGGCGATATCTTTGTAATTGAGTAATTGAGTAATTGAGTAATTGGGTAATTACCCAATTACCTAATTACCCAATTACCTTCTTCCCATGCTCTCTCTGGAAAACATCCACACCTACTACGGCCGTAGCCACATCTTACAAGGCATCTCCCTGCACATTCAGCCAGGGGAAACAGTCGCGTTGCTGGGGCGCAATGGCGCCGGCAAAAGCACCACCATCAACAGCATCATGGGGTTCACGCCGCCACGTCACGGCCGTATCCACCTGCACCAAACCGACATTACCCACCAGCCACCCCACCGCATCGCCCGCCTGGGCGTGGGGCTGGTGCCCCAGGGGCGTGACATCTTCCCCCTGCTCACCGTCCACGAAAACCTGACCCTGGCCGCCCGCCACAGCCACAAACATGGTTGGACGCTAGACCGGGTTTTGGCCCTCTTTCCCGCTCTGGCGCAGCGCCAATACGCCAGAGGCAGCCAACTCAGCGGCGGCGAACAGCAAATGTTGGCCCTGGGCCGGGCGCTGCTCACCAACCCCGACCTGCTGCTGCTGGACGAACCCTCCGAAGGGCTGGCCCCGCTCATCGTCACCGAAATCAGCCACATCCTGCGCCAGTTGCGCCAGGAAGGACTCTCCATCCTGCTCGTAGAGCAAAACCTGTCGCTGGCCCTGAACCTGGCCGACCGTCTCTACGTGCTAAACAAAGGCCAGATCGCCTTCACCGGCACCCCCGCCGACCTGCACTACCAACCGGAGATCAAACACCGGTATCTTGGCGTGTAGGGGAAATCCGTAATCCGTAATCCGTTAGAGAATAACGCATTACCCCCACGCCTCCTTGCCAAACGTCACGGCTTCTTCACACAGTTAAGCAGCCACTTTTTCTATAATCCCCCCTGGAAGGGGTAAGTTTTGTGAAACGTGAAATGTAATGCGTGATGCGTGATGCGTTATTCCCTAACGGATTACGGCTCACGGATTACCGATTACCGATTACCGCCACCCCCTCCGCCAGGATAGGAAGTGATGAATCAAGTAGCGCCAAATGTATATGCCTATCACACCGGCCGCACCATTGGCCGGTATAAACTGCTAGAACTGGTGGGCAGTGGCGGCACGGCCGAAGTGTACCGCTCTGTCCATCCTGATCTGGGCCGTGAAGTTGCCATCAAAATTCTCTACCCCTCCTACACCAATGACCCTGGTTTTGTCAAACGATTCCGCCAGGAGGCGCAGACCGTAGCCGCCCTGACACACCCGCACATCGTACAGGTTTACGATTTTGCGGCAACGGAGGATGGCCTTTACTACATTGTGATGCAATACATCAATGGGGTGTCGCTGGATCAATTCCTGGGCAAACGGGAAACGCCACTGCCGTTGGCAAAGGCTTACGCCATCTTCTGCCAGATAGCGGACGCGCTGCAATTTGCCCACGAGCAGGGCACCATCCACCGCGATTTGAAACCGGCCAACATTTTGCTAGACGGCCGTGACCACGTTTACCTGACCGACTTTGGTTTTGCCAAGTTAATGGGCGTAGACTTGCAAACGCGCAGCAGTATGACGTTAGGCACCCCCGTTTTTATGGCCCCCGAACAAATTGAAAACGCGCCGGCAACGGCCGTCACCGATGTCTACGCCCTGGGCGCCATCCTCTACCAGATGCTCACCAACCACCTGCCCTACGAAGACAGCAACGTGCTGGCGCTCATTTTGCGCAAAATCGAGGACCCCCCACCGCCGCCGCAGATGTTCAACACGGCCATTCCCGAAACCTTAGCCAGCCTCGTACTTAAAGCCATGGCCATTGAGCCGCGCGGTCGTTTTGCCAGCGCAGCGGCAATGAAAACCGCCTTTGACCAGATCATGAAAGAGGATGTGGGGGCAGATGGGGGCACGGCCGTCCCTGTGCCACCGCCAACAACGCCTCCTTCCCGGCGTAAATGGCTGGCGCTGCTGCCACTGCTGCTGCTGCTCACCTGCGCCCTGGGGGTTTTTATCAGAATGCCATTTCCCGTACCGGTCAACGGTTTAATTGGGCCACTGCCAACAACCAACATCCTGGCTGCCACCGACGTACCAACCACAACTACCACGCAGACGCCCTCGCCAACCCCGTCACCCTCACACACAGCCACCGTAACGCCAACCAACACACCCTCCAGCACGACCACACCCACCGCCTCAGCTACTCTGACGCCCAGCCGCACCCCGCGTCCCACACAGACCGCCACCACCGCTGCAACCAGCACCACCACAGCAACGGCCACGCCACGGCCGTCACAAACGCCAACAGCCACCGTTACCTGGATACCAACGGCAACGGCCGTGCCGCCTACGGCCGTGCCCCCCACAAACCCACCGCCCACCAATCCACCGCCAACCAATCCACCGCCAACCGAACCACCGCCCACCGCAACTGATCCGCCACCGGAGCCACCCACTCGTACCCCCGAACCACCGCCCACGCCGGAATCATAAACCGAAGCCAGAAGTTCGATGCCCGAAGCCGGAAGTCGGTCATCGGCTTCGGTTTACGGCTCACGCATCACGGAAACTGCACCCGCAGCGTATACGCATCCTGGTTGTTTGGCGGGGCATCGCTGATGATGCGGATGTAATAACGACCGGCTGGCTGCGAACCGGCATCTAAAATACGGTTCACGGCCGTTTGCCCACTATTCGCCACAATCGTCAGGTTCAGGCACTCCCCCCGGTACAGGATAATCTGCCCTTCCTGGGGGATAAAGTTTAACCAGTGAATCCGCACCATCCCCTGCTGTGGCAGGTCAATGCTGTACCAATCATCCCGATCTTCCGCCAGAAAAGAAAACGTCTGATTGAGCGACAGTGGATAAGCCTGGCTGCACGTATTGTTTGGCTCACCATAAGGGCGCGGCGATTGCACTAAGGGCAAATAGGTATCCCAACGAATGCGGCGGGAAATAGAGACGGCCGTTTGCCCACTATCCGTCACCTGCCGGTTGAAGTCGTCGCGGCCAACGGCCGTGACCGTTTGCCCAATTTCTTCCCCAAACAACCCGATAACTTCCGTGGTAAAGTGGCAGGCATAGCTGGCAAAACCGGTCAGGATTTGTGGCAGCAGGCAGTCCCCCACCCCGTGCAAATTTTGCCCACCGTTAGCCGTCAGCGAATGCAAGTCAATGTTGAAAATGCTTTGGTTGGCGATGTGGGTCGTAATTGTTACCAGACCGCCCGGCTCTGGAACGGTCGTCGGTAAAGCGGAAACCGTCACCTCTAGCGCCTGCGCCGGGTCCAGCCAGCGTTCACAATCGGTGTCCTGCTCCCTGTTTGGCAAACCGGGCGTAATACAACGCGGGCTGAAATCTACATTATTCTGATTGTTGTCCAGGCCATCCGGGAAACGGGCAATGCTTTTGTAGCCAACACCATCATCGGCCAGCCCCACACCAGAGCCTTCGGTGTAGGGGGACGGCGTGTTGCCCTCGTAGCTAACCGTGTCAATCACGGCGCTGCTCAACATCAAAGCTACAGCCCCCGGCCCACTTTCCTGGATAATTCCGGTGAACTGGTAATCACAGTTGATAACCGTGGCACTATTACACAACACAAAATAATCCCCAGGCGCTAACGTCGCCTGGGGCAGAATGATGGTCTGATAAACAACAGCCTGACCGCTGCGCCCATCTACCAGCCGCAGATTGTAGTCACTCAAGTTGGCGGCGGCATCGCCCTTGTTGACAATTTCGATAAACTGGTTGCCAGGCAATGAACCTTGTTTGTAATCAATTTCATTGAGGCGCAGTTCCACCACATCATACGGCGCTTGTTCCCCAAAGCGGGGCACGGCCGTAACCACAAGTCCCAACAACAACAAAAACATGTACCACTTCATCATCATTGCCTCCCACCGCCAATCATATCACAGGCCAGGCTCTTTCGAGAATGAGGCTTCATGGGCGGCAGCCCACCCACATGAATGCAAACCGTTCGTAGCAGGCACTTTAGTGCCGTCAGAAGGCGATGAATCGCCTACTACGAACGGATATTTACGAAGGAAGTTGCAGGTGATTTTTGCCAGCGTCATTTGCCACATGCAACCTGCAACTTGCTGCTAACAAAAATGCTCCTCTAGGACCTCATACAGTATAGATAGCCTCTTTTGCCCCTTTGCGTAAAATTATACGATGACCTCACCCACAAATTGGCGCGGCGCGGTGGAAATGGTGCGGCGCACTATGACGGCCGTTGGCCGCCAACAGACCGGCCTCTACCCCATCGAAGGCATCCGGCTGCACGAACGCGCCCTGCGCGCCGGTCTCACCTTTGAACTGACCATCCTGGCCGAGACGCTGGCTCAGGAAAAGTCGCCGCGCCTCCAGGAACTACTCACCCACCTGCAACCTGCCACCCGCCACCTGCAACCCGTCCCCGACGCCACCATGGCCGCACTGGTCAACGGCCGTGACCTGGGCCATCTCATCAGCCTGGTAAAAATACCACCGGATGCGCCCCTGGCGGATGCCGTCAAAGCGGTGACCCGTCCCCTCGTCCTGGTTGCCCAAGAAATTGTAGACCCCGGCAACGTGGGGGCAATGGTGCGTACCGGCCACGCCAGCGGCATTACCGCCTTCGTCGCCGTCGGCGTCAGCGACCCGTACCATCCCAAAGCAGTGCGCACCAGCATGGGCAGCCTGTTCAAAACGGCCGTTTGCCACTATCCAGATGTCACTGCCCTGCTACCCGAACTCCATCAACTGGGGATTGAAACAGTAGGCGCAACAGCGGACAACGGCGTCCCACTGCCCCAGGCGCACTTTAGCGAACGGGGTACGGCCGTGTTCATGGGCAATGAATATCACGGCCTGCCCGACGATCTTTTACGCCAGCTCAACCGGCGCATCACCATCCCCATGGCCGCCGGGGTAGACTCCCTCTCCGTCAATGCGGCTACGGCCGTCATCCTCTATGAGGTAGGGTGTCAGGTATCATGTGTCAAGTATCAAGCAATGTCTTCACCTGACACCTGACACTCATATCACCGCCGCCAGCCGCCGCACCCCTTCCACAATTTCCGCTTCCGTCAGACCGCTGAAACCAAGCAGGATGGACGGAGGCGCAGGCGTGAGCAAATGGTAGGGCGCACCAGGGTAGACGCCCACACCGGCAATGGCCGCCCTGGCGACAACGGCCGTTTCCGCCACCCCATTCGGCAAATACACCATCACATGCAGCCCGGCGGGTGTGTGTGAAAAACGCACCTTATCCCCCAGGTGGGCATCCAGCGCTGCCACCAACAGTTGCCGCCGCTGCCCATACGCCTGGCGCAAATGGCGCAGGTGGCGCGCAAAATGCCCCTCGGTAATAAAGTCGGCTACCGCCGCCTGCGTCAGTGTGGGCGCGCCCCGGTCAACCAGTGCTTTGGCCTGCACAAAAGGCGTCACCATACCCGGCGGCAGCACCACGTAAGAAAGGCGCAGCGCCGGGAACAACACTTTAGAAAATGTGCCCAGGTAAACGACACGGCCGTCGTCATCTAACCCTTGTAGCGCCGTCAACGGCCGTCCTTCATAGCGCAGTTCCCCATCATAATCATCCTCCACAATAAACGCGCCACGCGCCCGCGCCCAGGCCAGCAGCCCCAACCGGCGCGGCAAAGAGAGCGCCCCACCGCGCGGAAATTGATTGGATGGCGTCACAAACACCAGCCGCGCCCGGCTGCCTGGTGGGATCAGTTCCACCGGAAAACCATGATCATCCACCGGCAGCGGTGTCAGATTGGCCCCAAACAGGCGGAAGACGGCAAACGCCTGGGCATAACCCGGCGACTCCACCAATACCTCGTCCCCTGGCGACAGGTAGAGGCGCGTCAAAATATCCAATGCCTGCTGCGCCCCGTTAACGATGACCACCTGTTCAGGGGTGCAACGCACCCCCCGCCAATGCCCCAGATAATCGGCCAACGCCTGCCGCAGTGGGTAAAACCCGGCCACGGAGCCATACCGTGACAGCATCACATCATCGGTGCTGAGGTAACGATCCAACAGCCGCCGCCAGATGTCATAGGGGAAAATATGAGGAAAGGAACGGCCGAAGCCGAAGTCAATATCGGGGCGAGTAGTGGCCTGGTTGGTAGACGGCCGTACCGCCAACACCCGTTCCCCCCAGGTAGAAAGGGTTGGTGGCGGGGCAGCCGCTTCTGCCCTCACCCCGGCCAGGCCTGCCGCCACAAACGTGCCCGCCCCCTGCCGGGAAAGGACAAACCCCTCCGCTGCCAACTGGGCATATGCTTCCGTCACCGTCACCCGCGCCACTTCGAGCGCCTGCGCCAGTTGGCGTGTGGGTGGCAGTGCCGCACCCGGCGGCAGCCCCCCCTGCAAAATACGGGCCCGTATCTCAAAATAAAGCTGCTGGTACAACGGCGCGCGATCTTGCCGGTTCAGGTGAATGGTAGCTGTGAGCATCTCAAGTTCTGTTGGCATGAGCGCGATCATACCACCAGGCCCCCAATCTGGCTTGACCGGGCAAGCAACCTGATAATGGA
>CAADGU010000260.1 GCA_900696625.1 uncultured Chloroflexota bacterium
TGCCTGAAAAGTATTGGTTGTAGAGTTAACTAACGCTCATACAAACAGCTGCAAGCTTTATCCAGTGCAGGACAAGCGCATCATGCAGACGCGTGTTTGCTGTGGTTCGCGTAGCTCAAACATGTTAGCCAGCATGTGCTGCACCTATTCATGATGAACCGCTCATTTAATTCATTGGTTGTTACCACAACAGCCCTACCCAACTATTTCGGTAATTCCACAGGTTCAGACCAAAAATAAACTTTTGTTCCGCTTATCAACTTCCAGGAGGAAGGAATGAACAATAAAAGATTGTTGTGGCAGTTTGCACGTTTAACTACATCTAGAAAGAACCAGCTTGTTTTTCTCACATTATTGATGGTCACGTGTGGACTTTTTGGATTTGTCACATCTGATTCAAACGCACAGCCATTACCATCCGTAAACTTGATTAACGGATTTTCCGCAACAACTACACCTGCCTATCCTCTCAAACGCTCAGATGATGTTACAGTCCGCTATCTAGTTGATCAAAACAATCAGCCGTTTTTCATCGTGGGTGAAGCCGCCTGGTCTTTGATCGGTCAGGTTAGTTTAGAGGATGCACAACTGTACTTAGATGATCTGGCTGCAAAAGGCTTTAACACTGTTATTACCACCCTGGTCGAGGGTTACTATGCGGTTAATGCTCCGGCCAATTATTACGGTGTGCAGCCTTATATACCCGCCAACAATTTTTCCTCACCCAACGACGCTTACTTCGCCCATGCTGACGCCGTTATCAACTACGCTGCTGCCAAAGGAATTCTGGTCATCCTTTCGCCCAATTACCTGGGCTGCTGCAATGATGGGTGGCGGAATGCGCTGGAGAACCAAAACACGATGACGGATGCCGCCAATTTTGGTACCTATGTCGGCAATCGCTACAAAAACTTTCCCAACTTGATTTATGCCTGGGGAAACGACATGAATCCAGATACCACCAATGTCCGCGACAAAATAGATGCCATGGCTACGGCCACCAGACTGGCCGATCCCAATCATCTCCACACGTTCCATGCCGCTCCTGAGTTCTCCGCCTGGGAAATAGGCAATGCCTACAATTACACCTGGATTGACTTCAATGCTGTCTACAGTTATAACCCCGTGCAGGCAGAGGTTGCCAGCAACTATGATCCGGATAACAACCCCAATACGCCGCCGCCGCTCCCCCTCTTTCTCTTTGAATCCCATTACGAAAATGATTGGGGTGGACGAAACGCCCTTATCACCCGACGCCAAGGGTATGTGGCTGTGCTGACCGGCGCCAGTGGTTATGCTTATGGTAACAATCCCATGTGGCATATGAACGGTCATCCTTCGTGGATTACAACTGACTGGCATCTCCATCTGGAGGATGAAGGCCGTGCCGACATGGCTCACTTTCAGGCTTTGTTTAGCTCCCGCAATTGGGCCGCTCTGATACCAGACGCTAACAACACCCTGGTTACAGGTAACAAAGGAACGGGTGAGAATTACTCTGCGGCGGCTGTAACGGCCGATCACGGCACGGCCATCATTTACTTCCCGCAGAATAAAACAATAACCGTTGCTATGAACCAGATCAGCGGCAGTACCGCCAATGTATGGTGGTTCAACCCCCGTACTGGCGCGGCTCAGTCAGGGGGCAGCTTTGCCACCACCGGCAGCCGGCAATTTGCCGCGCCCACTAACAACGATTGGCTCCTGGTTCTGGATAACGCCGACCTGAATCTTCCCGCCCCTGGACAAATGCCGCAGCCAACGCCAACCAATACGCCAATTTCACCCACCGCGACCCAACCAACTACGCCGCCTGGCCCAACCCTAACACCAGCAAACACAGTAACCCCAACGCTGCCGCCAACCTTTACCTTCACACCTACACCGACAAACATCCCGGTCTCCACCGTTACAACCACACCCTCTAACACCCCTCCTGTTCAAACCCCAACCAACACGCCGCTACCGGGGTCAGGTTTCCCCGCAACCGGAATTTTGGATAACTTCAACCGAAATAATGGGCCACTTGGGCCCAATTGGTCGGGGCAGACTTCTGGTCATAGCATTGTTTCCAATCAGCTTGACGTGGGCAATAGCGAAGATATTTATTGGAACAGCACCGTTTTTGGTTCAGATCAAGAAGCCTATATAACGCTGACCACCATTGACCAGAATGGGGACGAAATCGGCCTTATCTTGAAATCGCAAAGTAACACGAATATTACGGCGATGATAGCGGTGGTTTATAATCCTATCCCCAAAAGAGTGCAGGTCTGGACGTATTCTGGTTCACAAGGATGGGTACAAAGAGGAGGTAATTTCCCTGTTGCATTTGTCAATGGCGACCAATTTGGAGCCAGAGCGACGGCTACCGGCCTGGTGGAGGTTTACCGAAATAGTACCCTCTTGACTACCCAGACGGTCACAGACTGGTCACACTATTCGGGAAGTGGTTATATTGGTATTTTCCCCTTGTCTGCCAGCAATGCCATCCTGGACGATTTTGGCGGAGGGACAAGAGGTATATTGCCAACAGCTACTACCACACCAATACTACCTACGAATACGCCAACGGCCGTGCCTACCAACACACCTATCCCCTCCACAGCTACCCTGATGCCGCCAACGGTTTCGCCCACAAATACACCCTTACCGCCAACGGCTACATTTACCCCAACGCCGGCTACCATTAGTTTGTTATATGTGAGTTCAACCACCAGCGGCAGTGTAGGTGGCATTAGTTTTGCGAATGAGGATATTCTGATCACTAACCTGGCTACAGGGGATTGGAGTCTGCACTTTGATGGCTCAGATGTAGGTTTAGGGGGAACGGATGTGAATGCGTTCTCTCTGCTGACGGATGGCACGATTTTACTCAGCCTTAATTCTACGACTTATGCTGTGCCTGGCTTAGGAACGGTAGAAAATCGAGATATTATCCGTTTCTTGCCAACAACTTTGGGTACAAACACTTCTGGCTCCTTTGTGTGGTATTTCGACGGTTCGGATGTTGGCCTGGCGAACGGTGGAGAGAATATTGACGTGATTGCTTTTGCCCCCGACGGCCGTTTACTTATCAGCACTACAGGCAATTTCAGCGTCCCCGGCGTTTCTGGTGGAGACGAGGATATTATTGCCTTTACGGCCAGCCAATGGGGCAGTACCACTGCGGGAACATTTGCTTTCTATTTTGATGGTTCTGATGTGGCGCTCAACACCACCAGCTCTGAAGATATCAATGGGCTTTGTGTGGACACAGCCAATAATCAACTCTATTTATCTACGGTCGGGGCGTTTGCCGTCCCTGGCGTGAGCGGTGATGGCGCAGACATCTTTATCTGCACCCCCGGAACGTTAGGGATGACAACGACCTGCACCTTCACTTTATTCTGGGATGGTTCGTTGAACGGCCTTTCAGGACAGGTGCTAGATGCCATAGAAATTGTTCCATGAAAGGGCTATTGGTTTAAGCGTCAGATGAATTGAATGGGTGTGCGTTTGTAGGCGACGGCCGTGCCTGTTATAGTTCCCCACTATGACAAAACGTACACTTGGCGTCCTTGTTGTGTGTCTGTTATTGCTGGCGGGAGCCACCACCCAGACCACCAAAGCGCAATCGGCTGATGCCATTTTGCAGCAGGTGAACCAGTTTCGCCTGAATAACGGCCTACCTGCCTTTACCTACAACGGAGCGTTGGCTTCAGCCGCCCAAAACCAGGCCAACTATATGGCCGAATTTGGCGTTTTCAGCAGCCATATGGGTTATGGCGGCTCCTGGCCACAGGACCGGGCCAATGCCGCTGGCTACAGCGGGCAGGTGACGGAAAACATCGTCGGTGGTACCAACCTGACCGCACCGCGTGGCCTCACCTGGTGGGTGAACAGCCCCACCCACTATAACACCCTCATCACCACCCGTTATACCGAGGCCGGCGCCGGTTTTGCCCGGTCGGGTGACATTAACTACTTTGTGTTGGTGGTGGGGCAGCCGGGTAACGCCCCCATTCAACCGGCCGCCATTGCCAACAACAATTACCCTGGCGCACTGTTTATTACCCCCATTACCCTGGCCCAGCCGGGGGAAGATGGTTCCATTGTCCATCTGGTGCAGGAAGGGCAGGCGCTCTGGTCGCTGGCGGCGCATTATGATGTGCCCCTGTCCAATTTGCTGCTGTACAATGGCTTGCAGGCCGATTCCTTTGTGCATACCGGCGACAAGATCATCATCCGGCTGGCAGAGGGCGCGCCCATTCCACCCACACCCACGCCGCCCACCACCCACAAGGTGCGCGACGGGGAATCGTTATGGACGATTGCGGCGCTGTACCAGGTGCGTATCGGTGACGTGATGTGGTACAACAATCTGTCGGAAGAGTCTGTGTTACAGCCGGGGCAAGAGGTAAAGATACGGCTGGCGGCGGGGGAACTGCCGCCGCCGACGCCCACCCCCATCATCAACCATATTGTGCGCGCCGGGCAAACGCCCTGGGAAATTGCCCTGACCTACGGGCTGACGTTGGAGCAATTGCTGGAATTTAACGATATGGAACCTAATGCGATCATCAAGCCCGGTGATGAACTGCGCATCCGCCCGCTGGATACGCCCACACCGACCCCACTGCCCACGTCTACGGCCACACCACCCACGCCCACGGTCACCACCAGCCCCACACCGACATCACGCTCGTTTCCATTGACCGAGGGCACGGCCGTGGCCGCCAATATGCGCGCCGCCAACACCATCACGGCCGCGCCCCCCCCCCGCGCCGTGCAAGAACAGTCCACCGCCCCGGCCCGCCCCTGGTTGTGGGGCACGGCCGTGTTTGTCATTGGTCTGCTTGCTCTGGGCGGGGCTTTCCTGGCGGCGTTACGCAAAGAGAAGATTTCGTAATCCGTGAACCGACCACGGGTTACGGGTTACGAATCACGGATTACGGACCTGGCATTGGCAATAAACGCCCGCACCAGCGCCGGGTCTTTTTGGCCAGGCGTCGCTTCTACCCCACTGGCAACATCAACGGCATACGGCCGTACCACCCGCACTGCTTCGGCTACATTGTCCGGCGTCAGCCCGCCCGCCAGCATCAGGCCGGGCACTTGCCGGGCCAGGTGGGCGCAGATAGTCCAATCGGCCGTCTGCCCGGTGCCGCCGCGTAGGGTGGGGTGGTAGGCGTCAATTAAGAGAGAAGGTAATTGGGTAATTGGGTAATTGGGTAATTCGGGGCGGGTGAACCATTCGGCGTCGGTTTCGGCCTCGACAAGGGAAGTGGGGCGCAGGGCTTTGTAGGCACGGCCGTAGAGCGGCGACCGTTCATCCCCCACCAACCAGGGTGGTTCATCCCCGTGCAACTGCGCCAGGTCAAGCTGACAACTTTCCAAAATTTCTACCATCCGTTCCGGCGATTCATTCACAAACACCCCCACCAGCACCGGGCAATTGTCTAGCTGCCGCAGCCGCAACGTGATGGTTTGGGCTACCTCCGGCGTAATACTCCGTTTACCCGGCGGGTAAAAAATAAAACCTAGAAAATCCGCGCCTGCTTCTGCTGCCAGCAGCGCATCTTCCAGATTGGTATTGCCACAAATTTTGACTTTTACCATAGAAAGTTATCCGTAACGCGATTTTCCAAATCGTGCTACATGTAATACTTTTTCCACTGCCCCGTATAATGTTTTGATGATGGCTAAATCACTCTCCATTCCCTGGTTCAGGGCCGCCGCCACCGAAGCGGACTTCGCCGAACTATACCACGCCGAACTGCCGCGTGTGTATAACTTCTTCCGTTACCGTGTGGGCGACGGCCCCCTGGCCGAAGACCTGACGGCGGAAACATTCGAGAAGGCGTGGCGCAATCGTGACCGTTACCGGCGTGACCTGGCGGCCTTTTCCACCTGGCTGTTTACCATTGCCCGGCGCGTGGCCACAGACCACTACCGCAAAACGCGGCCAGAAATCCCGCTGGATGAAGTGAGCCATCTCACACATGATGAAAATATGGAGGAGTGGGCGCAACAACAGGCCGACTTTACCCGTTTGTCCCTCCTCCTTTCCCGGCTTGCAGACCGTGACCGAGAGTTGGTGGCTCTCAAGTACGGCGCTGGTCTCACCAACCGCACCATCGCGGGCCTCACCGGGCTATCGGAATCCAATGTCGGCGTTATTCTCCATCGGACGCTGCAAACATTACGCAGCGAATGGGAGGCTTAACCATGAACGATGATTTTTTAACCCGCTTTCGTAAGACGCCACGAGCGGAATTCGAGGCGGCCCTTTACCGGAGGATTTCTAAACCGATGACTGCTTCAACAACTCTGTATCCCCGCCGCCGGCTGGCGCTGGCTTTTGCCGCCGTGCTGCTGGTGTTGGCCCTGGCCCTGGCTGCTTCGCCGGGGGCGCGGGCCATGGCGGCGGGTTTTTTGCGCCAGATTGGCGTCCTCACGCTCAGTGAGCGCCCGGCTGGCGAGCCGGTGCTGATTGCCCCCGCATCGCCGGAACAGTTGGCGCTGGCCGAAGCGACGGCCACGCCCATTGTCCCCGCTTCCCTGTCCGACGCGCCGCTGGAAGTGGCTGTGGCCCAGGCCGGTTTCCCGCCCTATCTGCCGGGTTATCTGCCCGCCGGTTTTACCCAGGTGGAACTGGTAGCCGCCGAATATGTGGACGACAGTGGCATTGGGCACGGCATGGGCATTTTTGCCACCTACCTTTCGCCAACGGATGGGTATCTGGCAATTCAGACCACCGGCTTCGATGAACGCGCTCAGGATGTGCCCATGGGCGGCCGCACCATGACCGACGTAAATGTGAATGGGCAGCCGGGTGTGTGGATCGAGGCGCTGCCGTTTGCATCGTCGCTGGTATCCAGCCGGGCCATCAACATGCTGTTGTGGTCAGACAATGGGTATGTGCTGGCGGTGCAGGCTGACCAACTGCCGTTGGCCGAAGTGCTGAAGATCGCCGAATCGCTCAGCCAATAGTGTATTGGGTGACAGACCTGACAGGTGTTTTGACACCTGTCAGGTCTATTCACAGGGGGGGTAAGCCGTGCGGTCGGGGGGCCACACGGCCGTGTGCCAGTCCAGATATTCTACTAGATGCGCTGCCCAATACGCTTCATTGTGGCCGCCGGGGTTGATGGTGGTCTGGTGGGAGATGCCTGTTTCCGTGAGCAGCCGGTCTAGCTCCTCTTGCCCCCGCCACAAAAAATCCTCTTCGCCCCAATCCAGCCAGATACGCAGCTGGCTCAGGTCGGCGTCGTTGTAATTTGCCAACGGGTTGTAGGGGGCGGGGTCGGTCTTGAGGCGCAGGGAACTGCTGTGCCCGGCTACGGCCGTAAACAACCCCTCATGCCGGAACGCCACCATCAACGCCCAGTAGCCGCCCCGCGAAATGCCGCCAATGCTGCGTCCGGCGGCATCACCCCAGGCGCAGTAATTGGCTTCCACGAACGGGATCAACTCGTCCACGATGACCGCTTCCAGGCTGTAGGGCCCGCCGGACAGGTTATTGCCCAGCGGGTTGGCGGCGGGCATGATGGCGATGAAGGGGGGATAACGGCCGTCCCCAATCCCCCCATCGGCGTGCCAGGCCAGCCCCAGGTTGAGCCACTGGTCATCCGCCTGAATGGAGCCGGGCAGCAGGTAGAGGACGGGGTAGGCACGGCCGTCTTGCCCATAACAGGGCGGCAGGTAGGCGTGGTAGCTGCGCCAGGGGCCGGCTACCCGGCTGGGGAAGCGGCTGCGGAAAAACAGCCCGTCACCGTCACAGGGAACGGCGGCGGGTGGCTCATCCAGGTAAGGGGCTGTTATCGTCAAGGGAAAGGTGGGTTGAATGCGCGGCGTGGGGGACGGAATAGGCGTAAACGTCGGCGTCGCGGTGGGGATGATGGGTGTGGGACTGCTGGTTGGTTGGGGCGTTAATGTGGCCGGGGGCACGGCCGTGAACCGGGGTGTATGCACGGCAGTAGGCGTCCATGCGGATGTGGAAAGGGGCGCGGCGTCAACGGGTACGGCCGTGCCACTCCCGCACCCCACCAGCCATAAAACCATACTCAGCCAGACAAACACCCATTTTGCCATGACAAGGTGACAAGGTGGCAAGGTGACATGGTGACACATTCTTCGCGCCCCTCCATGACTTGCACGAGGTCCTTCGCGCTCTCCGCGGGTCATTTGCTCTTTAGCCGCGCCAGCCGGTGTTCTAGCTCCGGGCGCACCAGGGCGGCCTGGGCGGGCCGCCAGCTTTGGGCCAGCCGGATGGCCTGCTCCGTCCAGTAGATGGCCTGGGTTGTGTCTTTTTCGTGCCATTCATAATACTTTGCAAGTTCAATGTGCGCGGATACGTCATCAAAACTGGTGGCGGCGATTTGCTGCCAGAGGGGGACGGCTTCGGCCTGACGGCCGTGCCGTTTCAACAACCAGCCCAGCTCAAACAAATTTTGATGATACAGGTTGAGCGGCAAATCCCCTTGCGCCGCCCAACGCAGGCATTGTTCGGCCACATCCGTTTGCCCCAGGCTGGCCTGCCAGCGCCCCAGGCTAAACAGGTCTACGGCGTCATCGTCGGCCTGCGGTTGGCTGAACTGCTGCGCCACCCGCGCCGCCAGCGTGACCATGGAAAGCAGGTCTATCTGGTTGTGGTAAAAGACGCGCACCAGTTCACGGCCGTCGCCCGTGCGCAAATAGTCGTGGTACAGGCCGGGGATGAGCCAGCCGGGCACATCGTCCTGGGTGCGGCGCACACCGAGCAGCGGCGGTTCCAACGCGCTGAGCGCCACCGAGCCGAGCCGGGTGCGCCAGAGGCGGCGGGCGGGCGGCAGCAAATCCAGGTGGGGCATTTGCGGCAGGGGGCTGGGCTGCCGGTTCATCAGGTGGCGGGTGTCTAGCAGGGGCACGTCGAAGGTACGGCCGTTAAAGGTAATCAGCCCCGCCTTACCCACCAGCAGTTCATCCAGCAGGGTGAGCATGGCTGCTTCGTCGCCAAAATCGGGCACAAAGTATTGGCGCGTCACCAGCACATCCCCTTCAAAATAGGCCACGCCGACCATAAAGGCGATGGTAGACGCCCCGGCCAACCCGGTGGTTTCGGTGTCCAGAAAGAGGAAGTCGCGGAAATCCAATTCCTGAAAACGGCCGTCGCGGGTCAGCGGCGTCAGGCTGGCGGGGTGGTGGTGCAGCAGGTCGGCCAGGGTGTGACGGCCGTGCCGGTACGGCAGCGGGTACACTTTGTCTACGATGAGGGTCTGGCCGACGGCCGTATCCACCATTTCCGCGCCGGGCAGCAGGGTGATGAGGGGTTGGGTGGCGGTGTGGGGGGACGGCCGTAAGGGGGGCAGCCGCGCCGGATCAACGGGCGGCGCTGGTTTTAGCTGCCGCGCCCCTTTGACCACGCCCAACTGCCGCAGCCTGTTCTGAAATTCCTGCTCGTCGGCCATGGGGTGATTGTATGCAGGGGGCACGGCCGTTGCAACTTTCTGGAATACAAACGCACACAAGTAAGAAGGCATTAAATCGTATCAATGCGCTTATCAAGGAGATTCAACTTGTTTATAAAGTGGTGGACAATGATTTGCTTATAGCACAATTACGCCATCACTATTAACGGCCGTCGCCCCCTACATGAGTGTTGGCAGCCACGGCCGTACCCCCACCACACCCCCTCACCCCATCACAGCCCCAGCCCCCAGGTATATTCCAGATTACCAAAACCCTGCCCCATGCTTTCCTTGTTGATGGGGCGGCCTTGAATTTGCCCCTGCACGTTTTCCATGCGGAAGAGGTATTCGTTGTAATTCCAGTGGCTGTGGCCGCGTAAGAGGGGGCGCTCCAGGAAAAAGCCGGTGCGGGCGTAGGGCACGGCCGTGAACTGCACAAAATCCCTCTGCTTATTCCCGGCGCTGACTTCAAAATGGGGATGTTCCCCCCGGCCCAACACGGGCGTCACCCGCGTCTGCTGCGCCAGCCAGATGCGCTCGGAAGCATCCGGCCAATCCCAAAAAGATTTAGGCGCAATAGAGAGGGCGGCCTGCTCCTTTCGGTTGCTGCTGTAAAAACGGTAGCCTTTGCGGAACAGGTTCACGCCTACATAAGGCACATAGGTGGAAAACATGGAGCCATCGGGGAAAAGCGCCCAAATCCATTTCCAGGGGAAGGGGGGCACATTCAAACAGACGCGCTGGAAGTACCCATATCCCGCCAGCCTTTCCCGCCCCGTGCCGGGCAGGTCAAAATCCCCTTCAAAGTGCATCCGCCGCCAGGCGATAAAGTGCGTCCCGGCAATAGGTGTATTGATGTTGATGGATTCGTGGGGGGCATTGTCCAGGCAGTTGAGGTCGCCCCAGGCGGTGAAATGGGCACGGCCGTTCCTGCCCTCAATGTGCGCTTCCAGGGCCAACGGCCGTGCCTGGGAAGCGCAGATCTCGTATCCCTGACGCTGCCTGTCATTGCCGCCATCCCAGCAGGCAACGGTACGGTCAGGCTGGGAGAGGTGGGTGACGGCCGTGGTGTGCAGAATGTTTTCATGCAGGGTACGGCCGTCGTAATACCAGCCCACTGCCGCCGCCGGAAAACGGTCCACCCCGTCTTTCACTTCGCGGCGCAGGTCTAGCCCCGGCAGTTCCAGGTCACTGATGCGTATGGGGTGTTTGCTGACGGCCGTAGCAATAGAAAACATCATCTGGCGGGGGCCATAACCTTCCGCGTCTTGGGGAAACAGGATGAAATACCACCACGTGGAGGAGGTACGCTTTTGCATGTGGGGCATTTGTGACCAGATCAGGTCATATACCCGTTGGTGTTCGGACAGTGTTTTGTAGGTGGGGAGGTGTGGGGACATAGGGAGATTAGGAGATTAGGAGATTAGGAGATTGAGGTCTAACGGTTTGCGTTACCTGTGCTGGAACGGGGACAGCGAAGCCGTCCAACTGGAAAAATGCTAAGGCGTAGAAACCTGCTTGGGATGTGCGCAGAATCCCCAGCGTCAGGGGCACCTTTTGTTGGCACGCTTTTGGCATTATAGACACCTATGCCGAAACAGCAGGAACTAATGTTTCGGACTTCCACATTTTATAAGCAGCACGTGCACTTATTTCATGTGTTGCGTGCCAGTTTTTCATATCATCAATCGCCCAATATTTTAACGCATGACCTTCATGGGATGTTTTTAATTGACCGCCAATAATTTCACATAGATGGACGATGGAAACAGTGGTATGCACACCCATTCTAGCACTTGGTTTGCGGGTAAATACACCTACCAATTCATTTACTTTAATTTCAAGCCCAGTTTCTTCGCGAACTTCTCTAATAACTCCTTCAACTGGCGATTCATTTGGTTCAACAAATCCGCAGGGCAAACACCAGCCGCTTCCATCAGACCTTTCCATTAAAAGGATTTCACCATTTTCATTGAAAATTGCGGCGTCTGTTCCAACTTTTGGCGTTATGTGACCAATTTCGTGATGAAATCTTTCTTTTATAAATTCTTCTGGGGCGGACAAAAGTTCACTATAAGTTTTTGTTGCCAACCCTAAAAGACATTCATATCTTTCTTTGTCAAATTCGCTTGTGGGATACCTTAATCCATTTCGTGCAATTGTTTGGATTGAGTCGAGAAGCGAAAAAATATCCATTTAAGATTCCCTCTTGAATTGCACTTAATTTGCACGGGGCGTACCAACAATCTCTCAATCTCCCCGTCTCTCAATCTCATTCTTTCAAAACCAACGATTGGCAAAGCGCTGTTCCGCCCAGGGATCGGCTTCATTGTGATAACCGGCGTTTTCCCAGAAACCAGGCTGGTCGTCGGCGCGGAATTCCAGACCGCGCAGCCACTTGCCCCCTTTCCAGAAATAGGCCGTTTTGTTTTCGCTGCGGTCGGCAAAACTGCCGATCACCCCGCGCAAAGGCCAGCCGTGTTCCAAATCTAGCGGTTTGCCGTCGTAGTGCGTCGCCAGCAGGAAGTTATCGGCCGTCACCAGTTCCAGGGGCGTGTTGGTGGTGTAGCCATATTCGCAATGCTGAATGACATAGCGGGCGGTGGGCAGCGGTTTGATGAAGCCCTGGTCAATCAGGGCTTTCAGCGAAACCCCTTCCCATAGCGTATCAAACTTTGACCAGCGGGTGACACAGTGAATATCCAGTGTTACCTGGATACGCGGGAGTTGGTTGAACTCTTCCCAATTCCAGGTAACGGGTTCTTCCACCGCGCCAAATACTTTCAAATCCCAGGTAGCCAGATCGGTGCGGGGCACAGGGCCGTAGTGCAAAACGGGGAATTTTTGGGTGAGGGATTGGCCGGGTGGCAGGCGCATCTGTCCCTTCACGGTGTCCTCTTGTTCGCGGCGTCCTAATACTCGGTTGAACATGGGGCGTCTCCTTGTAGCTGTATGTCTATGACCATCATAGACGAATTTGTGACCTGAGCAATACAGACAGCATATTAACCATATTTTCTTACGAGGCAATTACCAGCGAGTAACAGGAGGATGAAAGAAGAGATCCGCTAAACCAGACAGGTTTTTAGAAACCTGTCTGGTTTTATTTAGACCAACCGCCAATACATGTTGGCATTGTCGCGGGCCATGAGGCGGTCTTCCACCATGTAGCGGCGCAGAGAGGCGCAGTCAGGGTGGTAGGCGCGCAGCCGTTCGTTTAGTTCCAGTTCATGATACCGCCGGCCGGGTTCAAACTGCGCACACAACCATTGCAAGACGACCAAACGTTTTTTGTGTTTAGAGGGGATGTCTTTGAGACGGCCGTCTACCACATAATAGCGCAGCACCTTGTCCTCCCAGGCGTCACCGGCTTCGTTCGCTGCCAGCGTCGCCAGATTGGTCTGCGAAAAGATGTCCCGGCTCAGGTTTTCCAGGAATTGCGTTTTGAGCCAATACACCCGGTTATTCCCTTCCACGCGCACATCAATCAGCCCTAGCTCTTTCATGGCTGCCAGATGGTGAGAGACTGTCGGTTCGCGCAACTCCAGCAAAGCTGCCAGTTCGCCTACCGTGCGCTCGTCGTTGGCCAGCAGCCCCAATATCTTCAAGCGGCTTTCATTGCCCAATACCTTGAAAAATTGGAGTAGGGTGTTGAAGTGTTGTTCTTCGCTCATGGTTATATCCTCAGAGATTGGAGATTGAAGAATCTCCAATCTCTAATCTCCACTAAAATGCTCCGCCAACGGTCGCCAGTAGTGCCGCCCCGTTTGTTGCAGAAAACGGTGGTCGGCCAGAATGCGGCGCAGCGTTAGTGGTTTGTCAAAGTATTGCTGTACCAGGTTGGTGACCTCTGTTTCGGTATAGCGCCGGTCCGGTTCAAATTTTTCAGCCATCCAGCGCAGAATGACGGCCCGTTCCTCTGGCTTATGCGGGATGGCGCGCAACCGGTCGTTGACGACGTATTGGCGCAGTACACGCTCCTCCAGATTTTCCGGCGTGACGTTGCCGTCTACAATGTTTTGCAAATCATCCAGGCCGGTGTTGCTGAAGGAGAAGGTGGGTATATGATCAACGGTACGCTGTATTACCAACCCGGCGGTTTGTAAGGCGCGCAGGTGGTGGGTCACGGCCGTGTCCTTCATCCCAGACGCCTCTGCCAGTTCCGGCACGGTGCGCGCGTCGTTCGCCAGTAAACCCAGGATGCGCAGCCGGTCTGGTTGGCCGGTCGCTTTGAAGAAGGTCAATAACGCTTCCATCTGGTGGTCAGGTTTGTGGTTCATCTCATTCACTCTATTTAGACGCCTCTCTATTTAGAAGATTATCTAAATAGAAGAATATCTAAATTCCCTGTACCTGTCAACCCCCAATTTGCCAGTGGCAGTGTGGTAAAATGGGCGTGGTGCTGGCGGCGGACTGGTAGCCATATTCGCTATAGTGGAATCAGGCATGGCGGGCGAGAATCTCCCCATTGGCGGCAAAGGCCGGGCTGGTGAGGATAAAGCAAGCCGCTTTGTGCTGTTGAGCCTAATCTGCTCCGGTTGTTGGCTGGCTGGCATCAACAGGTGCATAAGGCTGATGGAGTTTTATCGGGTCGCGGGTCTTGCGAAAACGCAAGTTGAGCATTTCCACAAACACAGAGAAACCCATCGCAAAATAAATGTACCCTTTGGGAATGTGTTGGTGCAGCCCTTCCACAATCAGCGTAAAGCCAATCAGCAGCAGGAAGGAGAGGGCCAGCATTTTGATGGTGGGGTGGTGTTCCACGAAATTGCCAATGGGGTCGGCGGAAATGATCATCACGGTGGCAGCAATCAGCACGGCGATGACCATAATGGCGATTTCATCTACCATGCCTACGGCCGTGATCACCGAATCCAGCGAAAAAACCACATCCAATAAAAGCACCTGGAAAATAACACTGGCAAAAGAAGCCTTTACTGCATCCGACGCATGGCCTTCAGCGCCTTCCAGCTTTTGATGAATCTCGTAAGTGGCCTTCCCCATCAAGAACAGCCCACCCAAAAACAATATCAGGTCACGCCCCGAAACGGCAAACTCGAACACCTCAAAAATAGGTTCCGTCAGCCCAATGATCCAGGAGAGCGAGAAGAGCAGCAGAATGCGCGAGAGAACGGCGAGCGCCAGACCGGTGCGACGGGCTTTTGACTGCTGCTCCTTTGGCAGCTTACCGGCCAGAATGGAAATAAAAATGACATTATCCACACCCAACACCAATTCCAGGGAAACCAGGGTCGCCAGGGCAATCCAGGCACGAGGGTCAGTTATCCAATCCATGTTTTATCACCTTTTGTTGAATCAAATTTAACAGGCGCTAAAAATACCACAACTGTGGCATTTTTACGCAACATTTTTTAATGGAGTTTTGCAGATTGGACTGTAACCATCTGGGGGGGAGCAAATTATCTGATAACGCGCTGTAAAACAAAGGAGGAGAGCCTTCGGTCGGCTAAAGCCTCCCCTCCTGCTTTTTTGATTTTATAACTTTACGCGGCGTAGGCGGAGGGAGTTGGTGACGACACTGACGCTAGAGAAGGCCATGGCCCCCGCCGCCAGGATGGGGCTAAGCTGGCGCAAAAAGTCGGGCGCCCACTCAAACGGAGCCAGCACACCGGCCGCCACCGGAATCAGCACTACGTTGTAGCCAAACGCCCACACCAGATTTTCGCGGATGTTTTTCATGGTCGCTTTGGAGAGGTGAATGGCCTGGGGCACGGTGCGCAAGTCGCCGCGCATCAGGGTGACGTCGGCCGTTTCCATGGCAATGTCCGTGCCCGTACCAATCGCCAGCCCTACATCCGCTTGCGCCAGCGCCGGGGCGTCGTTGATGCCGTCGCCGACCATGGCCACTACGTGGTTTTCATCTTGTAACGCTTTGACTTTGGCGGCTTTATCGCCGGGCAGCACCTCGGCCAGATAGCGATCCAGTCCCGCTTCGGCGGCAATGGCCTGGGCGGTGGCTTCGTTGTCACCGGTAATCATCACGGCCGTCAACCCCAACCCGTGCATCTTTGCCACCGCTTCTTTGGAGCCGTCTTTGATGGTATCGGCCACGCCGATGAGGGCACTGGCCTGCCCATCCACCGCCAGCCACATGGCCGTGCGCGCCTGGTTTTGCAGGTCGGTCGCTTTGGCTTCCAGGCCATCCAGGGCCACGTTTTCCTGCTGCATCAGCCGCAAATTACCGAGCAGAATGGCACGGCCGTCTACCTCCGCCTTGATCCCGTGCCCCGCAACCGCTTCAAAACTGGCCGGTACACTCAAGGCCAGTCCCTTTTCCTGCGCCGCCCGCACAATCGCCTCCCCCAACGGATGTTCCGAACCACGCTCGGCAGAAGCCGCCAATCGCAGCAACTCTTCACTGCTCACTGCCAACTGTTCACTGCTCACTAAATCAGTAACCGCCGGTTCCCCCTTCGTAATGGTGCCTGTTTTGTCCAGCAGCACGGCCGTCACCTTTTGCAGGCGTTCCAGGGCGGCGCTGTCCTTAAAGAGGATGCCATATTCAGCCCCTTTGCCCATGCCCACCATGATGGAGGTGGGCGTGGCTAAGCCCATAGCACAGGGGCAGGCGATGACGAGTACGGCCGTCAGACGCAGCA
>CAADGU010000261.1 GCA_900696625.1 uncultured Chloroflexota bacterium
CAGCCGGATAGACTCTCCGCCGGGTTGTAGCCAATTTTGTTAAATTCCTCCTGCATTTTTTGCGGATTGTCTTTGTATTTTTGTTGGATGGCCCGGATTTGCGGCTGCATTTCCTGGGTTTTGGCCATGCTGCGCTGCTGCCGCAGGTTCAGGGGCAGCATGATGACGCGGGTGATGATGGTGAAAATGGCAATCGCCAGTACAAAATTGCCCACCGCCCCATACAACCACAACAGGGCGTTTAACATCGGGTCAATAATTAACGAGTTCCACAACAATGAAAACATCTTTCAATCCATTCCTAAAGACCTGACAGGTTTCGCAAACCTGTCAGGTCTGGCCGCCAGGGTTAGTCCAAAACGGGCACATAGCTCCATTTTGGATTGCCAGTGGCACGGTCATAGGCCGCCAACACGGCCAATTCGCTGTTCATTGCCACCACAATCATATCATCAATAATAACAGGCGTAGTAAATAACGGGGCGCGGGTGGTTCGCTGCCAGATTTCGGCGCCTGTTTCTGCGTTTAGGGCCACCAGCAGTCCTTCTTCAGTGGCCTCGTTGCCTTCGGCGGCAATGTATACCACACCATCAGCCACGACAGGACTGGCTTGAATGGCCCCCTCTATTTCAATGCGATTAGCCACACCGCCGGATTCGTTCATCTGGTTAATGGCGACCTGCCATATTTTTTCGCCACTGGCGGCGTTTATGGCAAAGACCTGGGCGCTGCTGTCGGCAAAATAGAGGATGTCATCAACCAGGGCAGGCGCGCTCCAAATCCAGTTGGTGGCTTCAACGCGCCACCGCTCGCTGCCGGTCTCCATGTCGAGTGCGTGGAGGGCATTGTTGTAAGCGCCCACATAGACCAGTTTTTCGGCGGGGTTCACAATAGCCTGTGCGGAAATCGCGCCCTCCAACTGAGTTTGCCACAGTTGGCTGCCGGTGTTGGCGTCCAGGGCATATACCCGTTTGTCCATACAGGTGATGTAGAGGATACCTTCGTGGTAGGTGGGGGTAGCCCACACCGGGCCACTGGTGTTAAAACGCCACTTTTCTACGCCGGTATTGGCGTCAAAAGAGGAAAGATGGTTATCGGCCGTGCCCACATACACGGTATCTCCTACCTGCAGCGCGCCGGCGATCACTTTGTCGGTGGCGGCGGCGTTGTTGGCCCACAAGGTAGTGGGATTGGGCGTGCCATTTTCTTGCAAGCCGTAAACCGTGACGATGATGGTAGGGGAGAACATGCCGCCGGCCGCACCATAATCACCAAAGATGACACGGCCGTCCTGGACAGAGGGGGCGGCATTGATGTGTAACGCTCGATTTTCTGGTCTGAAAACCCATTGGGATTGCTGGGCGACGGCATCATAGGCGACGACGGCCGGGCCGTAGGCCACATAAACGGTTGATCCGTCGGCGGTAAGACCGGGCCAGTTTTCGGTATTAGCCTGGGCGGCGCAGCCTGTTAACAGCCAACTGATGAGAAAAATGAAGAGTATGGAGGGCCGCAGCAACGGCCGTTTGGTGGTGAACAACGAAGTACCTCCGCGCTTTTTCCGCAATGTGTGTTGAAACGGTGTGGGGGTGATTCGGTCAGGGAACCGGGTCATACCCACCGGGGTGAAAGGGGTGGCAGCGGGAAATGCGTTTGACGGCCATCCATCCACCTTTGAAGAAGCCATATTTCTCAATGGCCTCATAGCCATAGTGAGAACAGGTGGGTTGAAAACGGCAGGTGGGCGGCGTAAAACGCGAAATCCATCTTTGGTAAAAGCGAATGAGCAAAAGAGCTATTTTTTTCATGATCTTATGAATGTCACGGATGCTCCACCAGCAGCTTTGCTCGTTGCAGTAATTGGGTGACGGCCGTTTCCACTTCCCCATAAGCAGCCTGGGGTAATAATGGCCGGACAATCAGCACCAGGTCCCATCCTGGTTGAATTTCAGACAAATGCACCCGCACCGATTCCCGCAGCAGCCGTTTGGCTCGATTACGTTTAACCGCTTTGCCCACGTGGCGGCTGGCCACAAAAGCAAAGCGGCTGACATCCAATGAATTAGACCGTGCCAATAAAATGACCAAAGGGTGCCGCCAGCTATTTCCTGCTTGCCGAACCCGTTGAATATCGGCCGGGCGCCGCAAACGATGGCTTGATTGCAGCATCAGTCATCGGCCAAAGGGCAGCTTATTTGCCGCCACCCCATCGTTTAACAGAGCGATAAGCAGTGGCCGATGTTGCGTTCCAATTAATTTTTTTCACATGTTCATTCATGTTTACCGATAATTGGGCGCGGCCTTTGGCGCGGCGGGCGCTCAGGACTTTACGGCCGCCGACGGACTTCATGCGTTCCCGAAACCCATGCACCCGCATCCGGCGGCGGATTTTTGGTTGATATGTACGTTTTGGCATGTCTTAAGTCTCCTTCATTAAAGGTGGCGCGATTTGCCACATCGCGCCACCGATTTCATCTCAATCTATAGAGCAAGGCAATTTGGGAAAATTACCCTACGTCATATTGTCAAATCTTATCGGAAAGAAGGGTAGAGACGAATTGTGTCATGCAAATCTATACAACCGCTCATCCTCAAAGCGACAGAAAATTATATCTCTCCCCCCGAAGGGGGTCAAATTGAGAAATGGAGAAAGCGCCAGGCAAGGGGCAAAAGTTGGTGGAGTCACTGGAAATGGCACGGCCGTACCGCTAAAGTTCGTTGGGTTTTGCCAGAGCAGATCCTGGCAGGCGCTGTTCCCATACTTCACCAGCATCTGACCACCCTGCCCCAACACGGCCGTGACCGCACCCCGCTCACTTGCGCCGCCAGGTCGTGCAGTTGGCCGCTGCGGGCTGTGATGGGGTCACTGAGGACGCTAGGGTCACGTCGCTAAAGGTGAGATGCCCTTTATCCAGCACCACGGCCGTGCCCACCTGAAATGTCCCATCCGGCGGTGTAAAACTCCCACTCGCCGGCTGGCTGCCGTTGACCGGGGCCGTGTTTTGCCAGACGGTGTGGTTCCCGCCGCCATTATACCGGACGATCAACCGCCCGCCGGCACTCGCCGCCTGGCCGCTGCCCTCCGGCAAACAGTTAACGCCCGTTACCCATAAACCATTGCAGTGCTATCAAGGATGCCACGTCGCTTCAGGAGTTGCAGCCGGAGAGGAGACAACGGCCGTTCCCCACCTAACCAGGACATCGTCCCGACTGATTTCCCGACCCATATAGGCGGCTGCCTCATGACAATGGACTGCCCATCCGGGTAAAGTGATGGCATCAAAAATTGCGAGGTGATCGTATGAATCGAGTGGTGAAACGGATTGGTATGGGGTTGGGAGGCCTGTTGGCACTGCTGGTGCTGGCGGTTGTGGTGTTGGCGCTGCTGGGTGGCCGAAAGTTGAGCCGGGAATATGTTGTGCAGCCGGAAGTCGTGGCGGTGGAGAGCAATACGGCCGTTCTGGAGCGCGGCCACTACCTGGTTGCCATAGGCTGTGCGGGCTGCCACGGCGAAAACCTGGGCGGCGCCACCTTTTTTGAGGACCCGGTAGTGGGCAGCATCCCCGCGCCGAACCTCACCCGTGGCCAGGGCGGCGCAGCGGCCGTTTACAGCGATACCGACTTCGTGCGCGCCATCCGCCACGGCATTGACAGCGAAGGCAAACCGCTGATGATCATGCCATCGGCCGCCTTCTGGCATTACAGCGATACCGATGTGGGGGCCATCATCGCCTATTTACAAAGCGCGCCGCCGGTGGACAACGACCTGGGTGACAAAGCGGTTGGGTTGGTGGGCCGTGCCCTGGTGGGCGCGGGTGTGCTGAATGTGCTGGCAGTTGAAAAGATCGACCAAACCGCGCCGCGCGCTGCGGCGCCGGCGCCGCAGGTGGACGCCGCCTATGGCGAATACCTCGTCAATATCAGCGACTGCCGCAGTTGTCACGGGTCGGCGCTGGCTGGTGGGCGGTCGGAAGAACCGGGTGCGCCTGCTGCGCCCAGCCTGGCCCCTGACGGCGCTCTGGCGAACTGGTCGGCCGA
>CAADGU010000262.1 GCA_900696625.1 uncultured Chloroflexota bacterium
ACTACAACCAGGCAATGGCCGATTTTGACAAGGCATTGGAGCTTGACCCTACAGACCAATTGGGGTTCAGGAATCGCGGCTGGCTGCACCTGGATATGGGCGATCTGGAAGCCGCCCAGGCTGACTTCCAGCAGATAATCACCTTGTGTGATCCAGTTTCCTATTCCGCTAATGAAGGGCCAACGCAATACATCTCCACGGATGATTACTGTTTCTCCGCCTACCTGGAATTAGCGGCCATTGCGTGTGACCTGGATGATGCTGAGGCCTGCCTGGAAGATGTGAAAATGGGCATTTCGATGGATCCAACCGGAGCGGCATGGTACCTCGATGACTGGATCGAATTTCAACCCACGTCGGGCTTTCTCTACTTTGCCCGTGGGCTGGCCGAAGAAAATCTTAATGATCTGGACGCAGCCCTGGCCGATTATACCCAGGCCATCCAGCTAGGTGACTCCGACCCCTTGCTCCAGGAGTATTATTTCAGGCGTGGATTCGTTTCCGTTATGCAAGAAAACGGAGATGCAGCTATTGCTGACTGGCAGCACGCCATCGCCATCGAGCCAACGTATGCAGATGCCTATTTCTATTTGGGCCTGGCCTATTTTGAGATGGGAGACTTTGAAGCAGCTATTGCCAACTTGGAGCAAACCATCGCCATTGAACCAGCTTATACCGGAGCCTATTACTATTTGGGCATGGTCTATTCTCTGATGGAAGAGTATGAAACGGCCGTTAACACGTTGCAAATCGGTTTGTCGCAAGACATTCCTCAGGATGACAGATTCGCACTGGCAAACATGCTGGTGGAAAATGCAGGACAGCTACTTATCCACTCCGGTGAGAATAGCAGTCAGGCAGCAAAAGCCACTGCTGCTATTCAGTCAGCTGTCGCTGAAATGCCGGGGGTTGTCAGTTGGGGAGCATATCTGAACAATGTTTGCTGGTATGGCAGTTTGCAGGGACTGGCAGAAGAAGTCCTGTTTGCTTGCGAACTGGCACTTGAGATGGATCCCGAAAATGGCAGTATTCGGGACAGTCGGGGGCTGGCAAGAGCATTAACCGGCGATTTTGAGGGAGCCATAGAAGACTTTCAGTTCTATGTCACCTGGGCGCCAGATCATCAAGGAACGCCAGAAGCGATTGCCCGACGTGAGGAATGGATTGAAGCCTTGCAAGCGGGGAACAATCCGTTTGATGAAACACTGCTCGCCGAATTACGCGGTGGGTGAAATCCTTGTCGTTTCATACTCTTGGTCAATTCTTATGCAAATGGAGGATAAAATCATGATACTCGTAGTTGGAGCAACCAGCCGCGTAGGGAAACACGCCATTCCTACGCTTATCGCACATGGTCATGCCGTGCGCGCTATGACACGCACACCGGAAAAGGCCGAAACACTCCGGCAGCTGGGGGCCGAAGTCGTTCAGGGTGATTTGCGCGACCCGGCCTCTCTGGCACGGGCCTGCGCGGGTGTGGAAAAAGTGTTGGCCGCCGCGCACGGATTCAACCCCGGCCCGGCCGATAACAACCCGCATACGGTGGATGATCTGGGCAACCATCAGTTGATTGACGCCGCCAAAGCGGCCGGTGTGGAACATTTTGTCTTTATCTCCATCCTCGACGCCACGCCAGACAGCCCGATGGAACTGATTCGCATCAAGTACGCCACCGAGCAGCACCTGAAGGCCAGCGGTCTGAGCTACACCATCTTGCGGGCGGCGGCCTTCATGGAGTTTTGGGGCGCAATGGTCGGTGAACCGATCCTCAAAACCGGTAAGACCACCATCTTTGGCAGCGGCAACAATCCCATCAACTTTGTCAGCGCCGCCGATGTGGCCGCCTTTGCCGTGATTGCCCTGGAAGAGACCAGCGCGCGCAACCAGACCATCAACGTCGGCGGGCCAGAGAACCTGACCCTGAATCAGGTGGCGGAACTTTTTGAAAAAGCCAGCGGGCAACCGGCCAAAAAAAGCCACGTCCCCCTGCCGATGATGCGCATGATGCGGGTAGTGGTGAAGCCGTTTAACCCCATGCTCAGTCTGCAAATCACAGGCGGTATTGTCATGGATAGTGAAAATCAAACCTGCGACATGAGTGCAACCCTCCAGCGATACCCGGTCAAGTTGCATCACATGGAAGAGGTGGCCCAGCAAATGGTAGCAAGCGTCCATTAGTCCGAAACCGGCAAATGGGTCGGTTCGCCAACTTTTAGTAGTGTAGTCCTGCCCCAATGCTGTGATCGTCTCTCACCCCTTCACCTGCTCACTTCATCAGGGTTAGTGCCTACTACCACAATAAAATCAGGTTGAATTAGCGTATCGCTGCCGCCGGGACCGGTGACGGTGAGGGAGACGGTGTATAAGCCAGGCGCTTCGTACACATGCAGCGGGCCTGGCAGGGTGCTGGTGATGCCATCGCCAAAATCCCACAGGCTGCTGTCATATACCCCTTCAGACAGGTTGAGGAAATTGACGAGCAGCGGCGCCGGGCCATTACGGGGCGCGGCGTCAAAATCGGCCTGCGGTGGCGGAATGGGCCGCCAGCCCACCGCATAAATGCCATCTTCTACCACCGGCCCAGAGGCCAGCCAGTTCAGCAGCGGGCTGCGCCCGGAGACGCCCACCACCTGCCATTGGTTCAGGGTGCGGTTGTAATGCAGCAGTTCCAGGTGAGCTTCATTTGCGCCCAGCCGGTCTACGGCCGTCTGCGGATAAAACAGCGTCACGATCCAGGGCACATTGGCGGTGGGCAGCAGCACATCCAGGTCTACGGCCGTGCCGATGATGGCCGCAAAACCGGGCGGCAGCGGCGCGGTGAGGGCGTCGTAGCTGGCAGCAGGCATGAGGATGGCTTGATTGTTTGCGCCGGGTACGGCCGTGTCCGCCGCCACCATCGCCAACCCATCTAACAAAGGCGCCTGCCCATCATCATGCGCCGGGCCAACGCCGCCCAATGATTGGAACCAGCGCCACAATTCACCCGTGCTACCTGCCAGCACACCCACCAGCCCATATTTGGGCAGCGATTCAGCAGACGGGGCGGTGAATACGGCCGTCCAGGTATTGGCGTTCACGGCCGTCATCGTTTGCCGCCAGGGGGTAGTGGTGGGGCAGCCAACGGCGGCATCCGGCGAGCATCGTTGGGCTATGGGCGGCGTGGGCAGCGCGTCCGGGCTGGTTAGCGTCACCGTCATCACCGCCAGCAGCGGGCCAACCATGCCATACTGCACGTCCAGGCTGGCGTCCCAGGGATCGGTTGCCAGCGTCAGCGTGGCCCCGTTTGCCAGCGGCGGGCTGCTGCTGCCCGCCGCCGGGTAGATAAACCGGCTGCCGCTGCGGGTGGGTGTGGTGTATTGTTCGGCATAGACCCTGGCCTGGGTGGTGGGATGCACGCCTAACAGGGTGATTTGTCCCAGAGAAGCCGGCGGCAGGCGGTTGCTGTCGCTTGTGCCCTGGTACTGGGCACGGCCGTCCGCCAGCAGATAGACCTGGGGATAAAAAGCGTCTAATTCGGCCTGGCTGTAGCTGCCCGGCAGCACCAGGTTGATGGTGGGTTCGCTGGGGGTGGTGACGGCCGTGCCGCTGTTTGCCAGTGCCGGTAAATACAGCCGGTAGCCGGGTAAACGGCCGTACAGATCACTCACCACGTCTGGGATTTGTGTCGCCAGTGGCAGGGCGGGTGGCTGCAACCAACTGCCGGGCAACTGCTGGATGGCGCTCCAGCGCCGCAGCGTATCCCAGTCGGCTTCGCCATGCACTAACATCTGGTCGGTTTGCTGGCAAACGAGGGGGCTGCCGTGCGCCGTTTCATGCCAGAGGGCAACGGCCGTGTAATGGTAAGCCATGGCCGAAGCCTGGCACGCGCCGCCGGGCAAATCCAGGCAAACACAGTAGGTTTCCTGTTTACCGCCGCTCTGTGTTTGCTGGTATTCGTCATACAAAAACAGGGCGTAATGGCCCCATTCATGCGCCAACGTGCGGTAGGCGTTGGGCTGCGCCCAGTTGCCGCCAATGGGATCGGCGGCGTCCAGCCCATCCCAATAACGCCCCAGGTAGATGCCGCCGGGCGCGTACACCGTCTGGCTGAGGGTGGCAGGGGCGGTGTAGGGGGTGGCGGCGGGCACGATGCCGCCCATGTAGGCGGTGGGGCGGTAATCGTTGGCGCTCAGGAAACGAAGATCGGCGCTCTCCCAGTAACGGCCGTCATCAAATATCGTCACCGCGCCCACCGCCATTTGCCCCTCCGTCAGGTCATACAAATAAGCGGACATCTGGCGCAGGCCGGTTTGCAATTGACCGACAAACGGTGAATTGGCAGCCGGTTGCCAGGCTAAACTGGCAACCACATGAAACAAAACAAGCGGATGACTGTCATACAACTGAATATCCCCGGTGGCAGGCTGTCGCTCGCTGCTGCCGGGCTGCCAGCTTGTGGCATATACCCAATAAGCCGGGCCATGTTCCGCTTTGCCGGAGGGCTGTGTGTGGCGCAGCCAGAACGCGGCCAGATGGGAACAGTTGGCGGGTAGGGGGTGGGTCAGGTAGCCATTCACGTTGGTGCGGGCGGGTAGGTCGGCCAGCAGGGGAGTGTTGGCGGTAGCGGCGGTGTAACAAAGCAGACGCAGGTCGGCGTGTGCCAGGGGATTGTTTTGTTCGTCTACAAATCGGAGCGAACCGGAAGCGGCGGTGGAGGAGAATTGGAGGATGACGGCCGTGAGCAGCCCCAATCCCATCACGAAAGTCAACAGGTTGTACGGTAATCGCTGAGGCATACGGCCGTCTCCTCTTCGTTCGTAGTAGGCGATTTATCGCCATTGGACGGCGATAAATCGCCTACTACAAACAGGTGAACTTAGTTGATGATGATCGGCAGGTAGATGCTGAATTCCTCGATGGGTGGCAGGTCGAGGGTGTAGCTGGTTGTCTGGCCGTCTGGGGTGATGACGAGCAAGGTTTCTGCCTCGATGGTGATGGTAGCCCGGCCAGGGGTGGGGGCGTTGAGCAGCAGCAAGCCATCGTTATTATACATCTTCACGGCGCTGTCGTCGGCGGTGATGGTGCGGTTTTCGTAGGCGATGACGTCGGCACGGCCGTTGGTATGAATGCGCCGGATCAAATTGCCATCGCGGTCGTAAATTTCCACCGAATCGTCGTCAATAACGATGATGCGGTTGCCGTTGACCCGGACGGTAGCCCGGCCATCGGTGAAGATGCGCCGGATCAGGTTACCATCCCGGTCATAAATTTCCACCGAGTCGTCGTCAATGATGATAATTTGATTATCCTCCAGCCGAACGGTGGGGCCGCCGCTGCCGGGGTTGAGAACGCTGATGCGACGAACCAGGTTGCCGTCGCGGTCGTAAATTTCCAACGA
>CAADGU010000263.1 GCA_900696625.1 uncultured Chloroflexota bacterium
ATTGGCGATGGCTTCAACAGCCAGGAACACAACCGGCAAGCTCCAGATAACCTGATAACGCCGGCCTGGTATGCCCGCATATTGAGTGGCTATGGCACGGCCGTGACCGACCAAAACAACGTACTTGCCATCGTCCGCGCCGAAAATCCGGGGGCGCGGGTGGTGGTGGGCGCGGTGCAGCCCTGGGTGGTGGATGAGGTGGCAGGGGTACGGCCGTATACCACAGACGCTCCCTGGCTCAACTATATGCACACCCTCGTCACCCTGCTAGACGAAACCGCTCAGGCACGCGCCGCTGCCGGCATCCCCCTGGCGGCCCCTGATGGTTTTGCCATAGACGCCCCCGGCAATCCCGAATCTGCCAAAATGGACGGGCAGCCGCCGGCGCAGGAGCCCCAAACCGATCTCATCAGCGCCACCTGGCATGGGGCACAGCTTGGTTTTCGGGTATACCGGGATTGGCTGGGCATCATCAATAACACGGCCACCACACGAGGGCTGCCGGTCTACATCATCGCCAGCAACACCTATGGCGCCGACAGCACCGCGCTCCCCGCCCAGACCTACCCGGAGGGCTGGCTGACACAGGCGCTGGCCGAGATTAACCAACAGCCGCAGGTGCAGTCGCTTTGCTGGTTTGTAGATTATTTCCCTTATGGTGAGCAGTGGGCTGAGTTCAGTCTGACGGCGCCGGTGGGGCAGATGGCTGCCGCTGCTGCCGAATTTGACACGCTGTTGCAGTTGGAAAAAGAGATCGGAGATTAGAGATTAGAGATTGGGGATTGTTCAATCTATAATCTCCAATCCCCCAATCTCCTGGTCTTAATTCATGGAGGCAAACGTAATGAAAATCGCCATCATCGGCACAGGAAACGTGGGGCAGGCGTTGGGCGCCGGCTGGGCGCAAAAAGGACATGTGGTGATTTTTGGCTCGCGCCATCCAAACGAAGAGAAGGTGCGGCGCATACTGGATGTGGTCGGAGGCAATGCACGGGCGGCGCTGCCAGAAGCAGCCGTGGCTGAAGCAGAGGTTGTGGTGCTGGCGGTGCCGGGCACGGCCGTACTCACCACCATTCCCACCCTCGGCGACCTGTCCGGCAAAATCCTGGTGGACGCGACCAATCCCATTGCCCCTGGTTTGCAACTGGCGGTTGGGCAGACCACATCGGGTGCGGAACAGGTGGCGGCATTGGTCCCCGGTGCGCACGTGGTCAAAGCGTTTAACACCACCGGCGCCGAGAACATGGCAAATCCTATTTATCACGGCGAACCGATTACGATGTTTATTTGTGGGGACGAGGCGGCGGCGAAAACGGCCGTGACCCAACTGGCCCAAGACCTCGGCTTCGATGTGGCCGATGTGGGCGGCCTGGACAAAGCTCGCCTGCTAGAACCCATGGCCCTGGTGTGGGTCAGCCTGGCGATGCCCCAGGGCATGGGCCGCCACATCGCCTTCAAACTCGTTCGCCGCTGAGATGTAACTATCCAGGCCCTCAAGACCTGACAGGTTTTTTAAGGCAAATTGATGCGGCTGTACTCTGGTAAAAGCTGTCAGGTCTGTATAGTTACCAAAAATTTGACCCCACTACACCGGGATGATAGAATTCCGCCCGTTGCCCTCATCGTCTAGGGGACCAGGACGTAAGCCTTTCAAGCTTAAAACCGGAGTTCGAATCTCCGTGAGGGCACAAAAGCATTCACAAAATGAAGGCCGCTGATTTTCCATCAGCGGCCTTTTTGTTTATTCGGGCCGGTAAAGTGAGGTGGCGGGCAGCAGTTCTTCCTCTCGCCCTTTTTTGAGCATGGACTGGACGGCAAACACGTTGGGCAAGGCTTTCATCTGGTGCAAAATGCGCACCAGTTGGCGGGGGGTGACAATATCAATGGTCAGGTCAATATAGACTTCGTTTAACTGGGAGGGGGGCGGCGTGTGGATGTAGGAAATGTTCATGTGTTCGTCTTGGATGAGGTGGGTGATTTCAAATAGCAGTCCCGGGCGGTCATACACTTTGACGTGAATGTCTACCTGGTGCGCCTGGCGGGGTGTCTGACCCCAGCCGAGCTTCAGCACACGGCCCCACATGCGTTCTGGCTGGAGGGTAGGGCAGTTACGGCTGTGGACGGTGACGCCGCCATCTTTGCGCACAAAACCAATGATCACGCCGGGCGGACGAGGTTGGCAAGTGCTACACAGGCGCAGGTTACGGCCGTCGGCATTCATCACCACATACCGCTCCCGATCATTTCCCCACACTTCATTGTCCAAAGCGCGAGCCGTCCCCAACGTCCACTTTTCATCCAAAATGCTCAGTGCCACCGTCGTGGGCAGCAAATCGGCGCGTCCTAAATCATGATAGAGTGTCTGGGTGTGGCTGTAGCCAAACATTTCAGCAATGCGCGTATGGTCATATTCAGGAAAACCAAGCATACGCAGTTCGGTCTCCAGAATTTGCTGCCCTTCTGCCACCGCCTGCTCAGATGATAACCGCCGGAACCAGCGGCGGGCGTGATGGCGGGCATAGTCTGTGAAAATATAACCCAAATCTTCGTCCAACCAGGCACGCTGTGGTTGTGCCCGTATCTTTTTGACAATGCGTACCTGATCGCCATCGCGCAAGGGTTTGTTCAGCGGGTGCATTTCATCATTTACCAGTGCGGCATAACATTGTTCACCCAGCCCGGTGTGAATGGCATAGGCAAAATCTATAGGTGTGGCCCCTTGTGGCAGCTCTTTTCCATCCCCACGCGGGGTGTACACGCGGATTTGTTTAACAAATACATCTTTGACGACGCCTTTGACAACGGCCGTTGGCGGTTGTTCCAGGTTGATATTGCCGCTGATATTCTCGAAGAATGCCTCCATGCGGTCGGCTACCCCTTTTGTCCAATAGGGTGTCCCTTTGTAGAGCCAGCGTGACAAAATGCCAATTTCGTCCACTTTGTCCATGGAAGCCGTGCGAAAACGCAGCTTTAAATGCTGCCCATTGCTGTGGATAACCGACGTGTGCAGCGACCGGTATAAATTTTCGCGCGGCACGGCAATATAGTCATCAAATTTGCCCGGAATGGGCTGCCATATCTGGTGCAAATGGCCCAGCGCCAGGTAACAAGAAGGGAATTCGTCTACCAACACAACCAGCCGCATCGTCTTGTCCAGATCAAAATAAGAGACACCATTGCGGCAAATGTCCTGATAAATAGTGTAGATATTTTCCGGTGCATAAATGACATCGCGCACATCCACATCCGCTTGCAGCAGCGCATCAAAAATCTCGGCTTTAATCATCTGGTAGTCGGCTTGCTGCGCCTGCGTCAGGCGCTCGCGCTGCTCGCGGATGATCTGGTACGCTTTGTTGTCCAGCACTTGCAGCGACAGTGATTCTAATTCGTTTTTCAGGTTCCAGATGCCCAAACGGTTTGCCAGGGGGGCATAGATGGACAATGTTTCTCTGGCTTTATAACTTTGGCGGTGAGGTTGGGTAGCTTTGATAGTGCGCATATTATGTAAACGGTCAAACAGTTTGATGATAACGGTGCGCACATCTACGGTCATAATGCTCAGCAATTTTTGTAAGGTGGCGTCTTCCACTTCTTTATCGCTGAGTGTTTTGCCTTTGGCCACCCCCTTGGTGACATCTTTCAGTTTGGTGACGCCCGCCACCAGCAGGGCCACTTCCTGGCCGAAGTTTTTTTCTATTTCTTTTATGGTGACGCGGGTGTCTTCAGCCACATCATGCAGCAATGCGGCGGCTAAGGCGGGGGCATCTAGCTGGTATTCGGTCAGGTAATAAGCAACGGTGAGGGGGTGGGTAAAAAAAAGCTCACCAGATTTGCGGCGTTGGTCGCCATGTTCCTGGCGAGCCAATGCAAAGGCTTTTTGCACGTAGGCTCTATCCTCGA
>CAADGU010000264.1 GCA_900696625.1 uncultured Chloroflexota bacterium
CAACGGCCCTCTGTTTGGCGAGTATATCCAGCGAATTCTCAATGGGGAAAAGGTGTGGGCGCCAACTTAGATAATTGGTAATTGGGTAATTGACAATTTATCCCCCCGTCACGGCCGTGAGCACAATCAGCAAAATCCAGGCAATGTTGGCGTAAATGGCTAACCAGCCAAACGCGCTGCCCAGACTGGCACGGGTGCGCCCGCCAGCATCCACCGCCGCCCGCAAATTCATATACCAGGCCGCCTGCCGCGCCCGCGAAATGGCTTGAATGCCCAGGAAAATGGCCGGGGCAATGCCTACGATAGCACTAAGGCCAATTTTGAGCGGCGTCACCCAGGCAGCCAGTTTTTCCAGAAAGGAGAGCAAACTCTCGTCCAGCAGCACCGGCAGCACCAATACCAGGAAGGGAACCAGGCTCAGAGCCACAGCCACCAACCCATACGTCAGGCTGGAACCGGCCGCCTGGCTGGCCCCCGTGCGCAGTTCCGGCTGTACCGCTTCCAACGTCAACGGCCGTCCACAATTCCCACAATACAAACTCCCCTTCAAGATGGTCGCCTGACAACCATCACACACCTGCAAATAAGCGGTGCGGTCGGTAAAAACCGCCGGATCAATTTTTATCTCCACCATGCGATCCTGTGGATTTTTCACCAGCACACCGGGATTGTCGGGAATGGGCATTCGCGCCAGGGCATTGGCTTCTTCGGCCGTGACCAGGGCACTGCTTTCCGTTTCCCCGGCGGGGATAACGGCCGTACCCGTGCTGCTGCCCCCCGGCAACAAATTTTTCGCCTTGTTGATCAACTGGCTGCGGCGCGCCTGCCCTTCTGCCTGCCGCTGCATGTCAATCCACTGCATGGTGGCGTTGGCATGAACTTTGGAGCCATCACGCACATAGTTGCTCACCAGATTCAGAAATTCATGGGCGCGTCCGGGATCAGGCGCTTCCACTTCTAGCTGGCAGGTATCGGCAAACGGCCGTACCCGCACCGCCATCTCCTCTTTTTGCAGCCCCATCCGGCGCGTCACCGTGGCCACGATCACGCCGCTCTCTTCGTTGTACGCCTGCAACTTCGCGCCCATGTTCGCCAGCGCAAACAGGCTGCTGCGCATGATGACGGTAGCGGTTACGGGGTACGGCCGTTCAATAACAATGCTCATAAAAAGCCTCTCCTTTGTACATCAGTGTACCCCAAGCCCGGCAGTGAGCAAGACCAGGCACAACCAATTATCACACTTAGGGTGACGGCCATGTACGCCTCCGCTATCATACCCGCCAAATCAATCAGCTACATCTAATAACAGGAGACACAGTCATGGAACAGTTCTATGCAGATTTTATTGAGCGCCTGTACACTTTACATTCTGATTTACATCAGCAATTGGCCGACTTCCCGCCAGAAGCTCTGGATTGGTCGCCAGGGCCAGAGATGAACTCCGTTACCGTGATCATCACCCACCTGACCGGGGCCGAGCGATTCTGGCTAGGAGACGTGGCTGCCGGAGAGCCTTCTGGACGCATTCGCAGCACCGAGTTTGAAGTGAAAAACCTCTCCGCCGCTGACTTGAGCGCGCGTCTGGCTGCGAGTCTGGATTACGCCAGGAATGTTCTCTCTCATTTCACCCTGGATGACCTGGCGCGAGAATGCACCGAACCCCATCATGGAAAGACATTTACGGTGGGTTGGTGCCTGCTGCACGTGCTGGAACATACGGCCGAACATACCGGTCATATTCAACTGATGCGCCAACTGTGGGCACAACAGGCGTAGGCTCACCTCTTGCGGCGGCGTTCACGTTCACGGTTCACGGCCGTACCCCCCCCCCCTCCCCCTGGCATAACCCAATGCTCAGTGGGAATCTCGCCCCGCAGCGCCGCCGTCATCGCCCGGATCGTCTCCGGCGCGCTGCCGCAGCACGCGCCAACCAACTGCGCCCCCATCTGGTGGACGTGGTAAGCATACCCGGCCATCACTTCCGGCGTGCCATCGTATTCCAGTGCGCCATCACTGCCCCAGCGGGGAATCCCGGCGTTGGCTTTGGCAATCAGCGGCATCTCCGGGTCAACAGCGCGCATGGCAGCAATGGCCGCCATGGTGTCCGGCAGGTTGTTGCCACAGTTAGCCCCCACTGCCGCCAACTTCCACTCGCGCAGCGCAGTAATGGCTTGTTCGGCCGTAACGCCCATCATGGTACGGCCGTTGGTATCAAAACTCAGCGTGGCGGCTATGGGATGTGAACAGACCAACCGCACCCCTTCCACCGCTGCCCGCACTTCGTCCAGGTGGCTCATCGTCTCAATCCAAAAAACATCCACACCGCCATCGGCCAACCCCCGCGCCTGCTCGGCAAACGCCGCCCGACACTCAGCAAAGGTCATACTGCCCAGCGGTTCCAACAATTCACCCGTTGGCCCCATCGAACCGGCTACAAGAACAGGATGGGGGGCACTGTCGGCGGCGACACGGCCGTTTGCCGCCGCCGCCTTGTTCAATTCATACACCCCGTCTTGTAAATCATGCAATTTCAACCGGTAGCGTGTGCCGCCAAACGAATTGGTCAAAATCACCTGTGACCCCGCCTCAATATACCGGCGATGCACTTCCCGAATGCGCTCTGGATGCGCCACATTCCACAACTCCGGCGCGCCACCCTGCTCTAGCCCCATGGCAAACAACATCGTGCCCATCGCCCCGTCCAGGATAAGGTATTGATTTGCGGCCAGCATTTCTTGTAATTTTTTCATCGGTTAGCTTTCGGTAATCGGTAATCAGTTATCGGTAATCGGTTTGGATTTCTCTGATTACCGATTACCGTTCACCGATTACCGCTCTTGTTTAATCTTCATAAACTTTTTCGCCGTCTCCACGGCAACTGCCGCATCGCGGCAGTAGGCATCGGCTTCAATGTCTTCGGCAAACGCCTCGTTCAGCGGCGCGCCGCCTACCAGGACGATGATGTCCTGGCGCATACCTTCGTCCTTGAGCGCCTGAATGACGACGCGCATATAGGGCATGGTGGTGGTCAACAAGGCGCTCATACCCAGAATGTCGGGTTCGTGTTCTTTAATCGCGCCCAGGTAATTGTCAACCGAGTTATTGATGCCCAGGTCAATCACTTCAAAGCCGGCGCCTTCCATCATCATACCCACCAGGTTCTTGCCGATGTCGTGAATGTCCCCCTTGACAGTGCCAATGACCATTTTGCCAATGCGGGGCGCGCCGGTTTCGGCCAGCAACGGCCGTAAAATAGCCATACCCGCCTTCATTGCCTTCGCCGCCATGAGGACCTCCGGCACAAACAGGATGCCGTCGCGGAAATCTATGCCTACAATGTCCATGCCCGCCACCAGCCCGCCGGTCAGGATGTCATAGGGCGTGTAACCCCTGGACAGCGCCTCATGCACCTCCGCCTCAATCTCCGCCGCATACCCATCATACAAATCCTCGTGCATCAACTCATACAACTCTTCCCGCGAAAGTTCCGCCAGGATAATCTCTTCTTCGTCGCTCATATATACACCTCATTAGGATCGCAATAATATTTACCACAGAGACACAGAGACGCAGAGATAACCGATAAAACGGTTGGTTTTTTAAACAGTAACTCCATTGAGCATCCGTTTGACGCCTTTGGTTAGCAACGGCACATTGAAGTTGATCAGAAGACCGGCGGGACAGCCGGTAAGTTTTAAGTAGGTCAAGAGTTGCGCCTCATGGATGGGCAGCAGGGCAAAGACCGATTTAAGTTCAACTACAATCAGATCGGCAACTAGAAAATCAATCTTTAGATCAGCACCTACTTCATGGCCTTTATATATTAACGATACCGGTTTCTGTCGCTCAAAAGTTAATCTCTGCAATTTCAGTTCAACGGCCATGCAATCTTCGTAAACGGACTCAAGTAATCCTGGCCCAAACGCCTTGTGAACTTCAACGGCCGCCCCAATAATCTTGCCGGTCAAATCATTGATTTGTAGTTTTTCAGATCGCGTAATATTCATTCCAAACCCTCCTCTCTGTGCCTCTGTGTCTCTGTGGTGAACCTTGTTCTTCTTCAACGATTACGTCGTCGGGAACGTGTCACCTGGGCAGCAGCACGTGTTTCCGGTAACAATCCCTGCAAATGCGGGAACGGGTCGCGGGCGTGGGGCAGGTGCAGGGCGGCCACAAATTCGTCTTGGAAGTCGGGGTGTACGGCCGTTTCCAGATACGCCACTTCCTTTGCCAGCCGCTGCGCCTCGGCCCGCTTCTCCCGATTCAGCAAAGCGATCCTGGCCCCGTCACCGGCGGCATTACCCACGGCCGTTACCCGCGCCAGGTCACAATCAGGAATCAGCCCCAAAATCATGGCGTACTGCGGGTCAATGTAGCTGCCAAACGCCCCTGCCAGCAAAATGCGATCTACACGCTCAACCCCGGCCCGCTGCATCAACAATTTGCAGCCAGCATACAACGCCGCCTTGGCCAATTGGATGTTGCGCACGTCGTCCTGCGTCACCAAAATTGGTTGGCCGGTGGCAGTTTGGTCGGCAGTGGCGAGGATGTAGGCTCCTTTACGGCCGTGCCACTGCATCCGGGGGTGATCAGCAAGCGCGGGGTGGAAACGGCCGTCAGGCGTTAAAACGCCCACTACGAACAGTTCCGCTACGGCCTCAATAATGCCCGACCCACAAATACCCGCCGCCAAATGCGTAGCCTGCGCTTCCAGCGCGGCCTCTGGACCCACCGACCACTCGTCCGACCACCGCTCCTCGCCAATCACCCGAAAACGGGCAACCTTTGTCTCCGGGTCAAGGCTCACCCGTTCAATCGCGCCCGGCGCGGCGCGCATCCCATAGCTAATTTGCGCCCCTTCAAAGGCTGGCCCGGTGGGGCTGGAGGCGCTGAACAGCCGCTCCCGGTTACCCAGCACAATCTCCGCGTTCGTGCCCACATCCACAATCAGCATCATCTCGTCCTGATTGTACGGCTCTTCGGCCAGCAGCACGGCCACATTGTCCGCGCCCACATGCCCGGCCTCGGCAGGTAGGATATGCACATTGGCCGCCGGGTGCAGCCGCAGCCCCAATTCCCGCGCCTTTACGTCCATCGCCTCCCGGTTGGCCAGGGCAAAGGGCGCGCCGCCCAACTCCTGCGGGTTGATGCTCAGGAAGATGTGCATCATCGTGGTATTACCTACCACCACCATCTCATGCAGGTCGCGGCTCTGTAGGCCGGCCTCTTTGGCGGCGCGGGCGGCGAGTTTATTGAGGGTGTCAATCACGGCCGTGTGCATCTTCTCCAGCCCGTCCTTGTGTGTCATAGCATAACTGACGCGGCTCATCAAATCCTCGCCGTAAGCCACCTGCGGATTCATGGTGGATTCGGTCGCCAGGATCGCCCCGGTGCGCAAATCACACAAATGCCCGGCAATCGTCGTACTGCCGATGTCCACCGCCAGCCCGTAAATGCCCTCGTGGTAGCCGGGCAGCACGTCAATCACCTCCCGCTCCTGCCAGAGTATGACAGTCACTTTCCATTTGCCCGCCCGCAGCCTCTCCTGCAATTTACGCAAGGCCAGCAGATCAATGGTTAGTTCCGTCAACTGCCACTGCTGCGCCAGCGCCGCTTGCAGCCGCCCCCAATCGCCACGGTGTTCACCCAATTCCGCCTCATCCACGGCCACATACACCTGGCGAACGGCCGGATTCACGGCAATGACCCGCTCCGTGGCCGATTTGCGGATAACCTGTTTGTGCGCCCGGCTCTCTTCGGGCACAAAGACCAGCACGTCCCCGGTTACACAGGCAGCGCAGGCCAGACGGCCGTCGCCATTCACCCCCATGCGCGCCAGCAGCGCCACTTCTTCATCATCCGGCGGCGTCAGGTGGTCGGCGGTGGAAGTGATGGCGTGTTTCTCGAAACGGCCGTGTTCCACCACCACCTTACACTTGCCACAGGTCAACCGCCCGCCGCAGATGCTCTCAATCTCCACCCCCACCTGCCGCGCCGCATCCAGCAGCGATTGGCCCGGCGTTACCCGGCCCCGCCGCCCGGCGGGCATGAAAATGACGAAGGGGTCTTGTGTGGTCATACGTTCATTTCGTTATCCGTTATCCGTGTATCGTAATCCGATATCGGGTTACGGATTACGGTTTAGGGTTTACGAGGCTCACGGCCGTACCCCGCCAATCAATCGTCTCATACTGTTGCTCTAATTCAGCCAGTACCGCTTCTACTACTTCTTCCGGCGAACCGTCCCGTTCGTGTGGTTCGCTCCAGGCAAAACCATCCAGGTAGGCATCTGTGCCCGTCAGACCGGCGGCCATAGCGGCGCTGTCAATGGCCGCCTGAAAGCGCGGCGGCAGTTCCCGGCTCACCCGGTCGCGCCGCCCCCCGGCCCGCACCTGAATGGCAATATCATGCCAGTACAAAACTTGATAGGTCGTCATATTTTCACTCTGGCTGATTCGTTGTCGTTGTATCGTACTCTGTTTTTTCTTCCAATAAGCGCAATTGCAGCGGCAATCCATAGGCGGCGATGACGTGATCAGGAACGGGCAATCTTTCCAGTGCACGGGGTTCGACTTTTATCGCGCCATCACCATATGATTTGCCAATCATCGCCAGGTTGGCTACGGTATCGGGATGATTGAGAATGCGCCACAGGCGTTCTAAATGTTCTTCGTTGCCAGACTTTGGATAGAGGCACAGGAAACTGGTCAGGGGAATAATTCCAGCCGTATTACGGATAAAGCGCACGTTACGCCGCCCCAAATAGGCAAACAGAAATGGTGGTATCTGACGGGATTCCGTCTTATACCAGGGCTTTCGCTGCGAAATGAGCGGCCGTTTGGGTAAACCCAGGGCCTCACCTTGCCACAGATAATTTTTCAACGTCTTCGGATAACCTTCAGACTCATCACCATTCAGAGCCAGGAGAAATGTTGGCCTACCTTTTGTCTGGAGAGTGGTTAAAGTCTCTTGAGTAATTTCATCACCAGGAACATCTCTGGTTCGGCCTACTGCCCTGACGAAGTAGCAATCTGGAATGCCAGTTTTCCTTTTCTGCTCTTCTGTCAAAAAGAAAAAGTCGTTGGACCCTGTGGCTACACCGCGAACAACCTGCACAAAATCACCAAGAATATATTTACCGCTCTTTTCTGTTTTCGGTAATCTAGATAAACCCGTCTCCAGTCCTTCGTGTAATTCGCGTTGAACAACAGTTAATCCCTGGTCAAACTCTTTGGCAAAGCCGGATTGCACCCACTCCTTGAGCATGGCCGTTTGGGGTTCGCAACAGATTGCCCACTGAAAATGTTCTTCTGGTGGAGTGTTGCATATAAAAAAGATAAGGGGGTTTGTATCTACTTTGGGAAACGGCGATGCTTTGGGGGCAAAGGTGACAACGGCTTCCAGAGCAAAATTGGCAGCGATCCAACGCCACAAATCGTTGGCGAACTTACCTTCGCATGTGTCCGCCGGCATGATAAAGGCTAGACGGCCGTTTTCTGCCAACAACGTCAAAGCGCGAATGAGAAAATAGATATGGAGACCGGCACGGCCGTCCAAAACATTGCCTGTCGTTTGCAAACTCAGCCGCCTAAGTTGTTCTTTCAACTCTGGAGCAAGACGATGGTGGCGGATATATGGTGGGTTAGCCACAATGGCCGAAAGCTTTTCTGATGGTGACTCACAAATAAAATCGCCAACCTTTACATGCGCTACATCATCAAGTGTCAAACCAAAACGAGTGGCCTGATCTAACGCATCTGAATCAATATCCATTCCCGCAAGTGCAACATCAAAACCTTTCTCTTTTACAACTTTCTTGGCGGCCAGAAAAAAGGCGCCGGCGCCAACGGCAGGATCAAACAAAGTGATACCGGTATCAGTCAGGACATATTCCACCATAGCTTCGGCAACCCAATCAGGTGTCCAGAACTGACCTTTTTCACGCAATTTCTCTCTGGCTACACCAGAGGTCGGAAGTTTGTATGTCTCAACCCCTTGCATCTGCTATTTCCTGAAGAACTTGTAACGCCTCATCACGCAAAACCAATTGACCACCCACAAAATGAACATAGGGCAGGATATGGCCGTTTTTATCAACAATGTGTTTTGCTATCAGGGTTGGCTCTTCGCGTGCATCACCTAGCGGATAACCATAATGATAGTAGAACTTGTAAAGGGATTTCTTTGTGGTTGCTCCCCCAGGAGCTTGAAAAGTTTGCTCGGTCGGCAGGATAAACCCTTCTTCAATCAAGCTTTGTGCTTTATCAAAAGCAATAGCATAAGCCACATCATAAAAAACATGCCAGATATGGATGGGAACGTGGTTGGCGATTTGCCACGCTTGTAAAGGTCCTCTGTCCTCTTCTTTGATAATGATTGTAGGCAAAAAAGCATTCTTCTTTAAGCCTGCTTTGCCACCCAAACGTTTTTGTGGTTTTAGCTCAGCCCCATAATCCGGCATTAACTTCGCTTGCCAAAGGCTGTTCTCACATTCCACAGCCACAACGGCTTTCGATAAGATTGTTTTGATAGCCGGGTGATCCTCAACAGTAAAAGGTAATTCAGCTAGGCCACCAAGATCATTAACAATTCTCTCAACGGTTTGTTGATCTGTTTTCTTGAAAATTAGTAAATCAGGTCGTTTAACAGCGCCCAGACCAGCCGCATCCAATCGCTCAAAGTAAAGTTCAAATGCACGCACGTCATCGTCCGGTGCTGTTCCGCTGGGACCGTATGGTATAGCAAAAAACTTGTTCGTCTCATTAACGGCTTGGATGTCCCTTTCTTCACTCCATAAACCCTGCGACCAGCGCATCAGAAAATCACTACCGCGCAAACGGCGGGGATTTAACAGGAAGTTTGACCACTCTACAAACCCAAGCCCTTTGAGTTCAAGCTCAATGTTTTCGATACAAACGCTCAACAACTTTTCAAACAAATGCATAATAAAATCCTATTTTCCTAACTCAAACGCCCGTTGGTAGACTTGCACGTACCCCTGGTAGTTGATGTCGCGGGGGTTGCCGATGGTTTGCGGATCGTTGGCAGCGAGTTCGGCCAGCAGGGGGATTTCATCCTCGTTAAAGCCGAGTTCTGGCAGCGAGGGAATACCTATATCGGCGGTGAGGCGGTACACGGCCGTGACCGCCCGCTCTGCCGCTTCCCAGATGGACAGGCCGCGTATATCCTCGCCCAACGCCTGGGCTATGCGGGCAAAACGCTCTGGTTCGCCCATATAGTTGTATTCCATAACCGGCCCCAGCAGCCGGGCGGTTAATGCGCCATGCGGCACGTCGCGCACGCCGCCCGCCGTCTGGCTCATGGCGTGGGCCGCGCCGGCGCTGGCCACGCCGTAAGCCATGCCACCCAACGCCGCGGCCATGCTCATCTTGTAGCGCGCTTCCTGGTTCTGTCCCTGGGCATAGGCAATGCGCAGGTATTGGCCGACGTACTCCATCGCCAGCAGCGCGACGGCATCCGTAAAGGGTTGGGCGTAGGCCATGGTGTAACATTCGATGGCGTGCGCCAGGGCATCCATGCCCGTGCCGGCGGTGATGTGCGCGGGCAGCGCCAGGGTGAGCAGTGGGTCAATCAGGGCCACGTGCGCCCCAATCAGCGGCGTACCGCCGACGTTGTACTTGATTTTGCGCTCCGGGTCGGTGATGACGGACCAGAGTGTGACCTCGCTGCCCGTCCCCGCTGTCGTGGGGATGGCAACCATCGGCGGGATGCGTTTGGTAACGGGGTTGGGATCGGCCCATTCATAGGCGCGAATGGAACCACCCTGCACGGCCGTGACCCCAATTGCCTTTGCCGCATCCATGGGACTGCCCCCACCCAGGCCAATCAGCCCATCACAGTCCGCTTCGTGGTACACGGCCGTGCCGCCATCCACCAGGGCAATCGGCGGATTGGGTGCCACATCGGCAAACAGCACGTAATCCATGCCCGCCCGCCGCAGCTGGTTGGTGACTTCATTCACCACGCCTGCCGCCACCAGACCTTTATCGGTGACGAGCAACGGCCGTTTCACCCCCAGCCCCTTCAACTCCTCCGCCAGCCCCGCCAGCACCCCCGGCCCGTGTGTGATCTTAGTAGGGAATTCAAATGTTTGTGTCATGTGTCTCCGTTGAAGAGTGAGCAGTCAGCAGTTAGCAGTTAGCAGTTAGCAGTTGACCGCTCACTGCCCACTGCTTACTGCTAACTGCATTGTCTACAAGTTAAGGACAATTGTGAATTGTCAAGCCCAAAATTGGCTACAATTCACCTATGAAAAACGCAGAGAAAAAACCCAAAAGTTCAGTCCGGCATACACGGGCTATCCAAGTTGACC
>CAADGU010000265.1 GCA_900696625.1 uncultured Chloroflexota bacterium
AGCAGTTATGGGGAAACGCGCTTTTCGTGGAAAGAGGGCATCCCTATGCGTTCTTTGGACAAAAGTTACGTCACGCCTGTTTTAAGAGAGTATGACCTCCTGCGAACAAACGCAGATGGCGTTATGATGACACGCTCACTGGCCGAAAATTACCCCTACTCACAACTTTACAAAGCTGCAATGCGAGGAGGGAGAAACGAGTGGCTAACGATAATAGACCTGCTTGAGCATGGCGAAATGAATGCTGGAATCGGATTACGGTATTTGCTTGCCCTTCTGCTAAACAAGTCAGAGAAGTTTCAAAAAACGACCCAAGCCACACTCCAACACGTCAAGGATTTGATCGCTAAAAAACCGACAGCTTCGGAGGTCGTCGCTTTTTTGAAAACGTTTATAGACGAATCAGATTACTCGGCGCGTCTGCTTGAAATTGCCATGCACAGCTTGTTTCAAGTGCTTGAAGATAGGAATTTACTTGACGGCGACCTGAAACCCCTGTCTCAAATGCGCTCTGCTAACAAAAAACACGGCAATGTCGCTGATGTAGAAGTGACAATAGCCGGTTCTGATTTTGAAATCTTGCAGGCCTGGGATGCAAAGTATGGCAAGCCTTATTTGCGTGACGAGCTAGAGGAATTAAACGAGAAATTGCGCGATCACATGGAAACAGAGATTGTCGGATTCGTAGTTGACCAATATCCTGTCATCAAGCCTGAAATTATCCGCCGAATGGAGGAAATTGAAGAAGTTCATGGCGTCAAAGTTTTCATCAAAGATTTTGTGCAATGGGCGAGCCAACAGTTGTTGATAACCGGTGATGACGTAGATACCTGCGGTTGCGAATGGCTCCTGGCATTTACGGAATCTCTCTGCCAGTTGCGTAGAGACCGCGCTCCAATTGACGAACCATCCGATAATTGGGTGAAAAATCTGGGAATCTTTGCTTCAGGTTGGAAAAGGAAAAATTAGCACTGGCATAAAGCAACCTGAGATTAATGTTGCTCTGCCATTCATAACGGCCGTTGCACCTTCAACACCGTCCCCGCTCCCTCCGCCGACTCAATTTGCAGCCGCGCCCCAATCGCCTCCGCCCGTTCCTGCACCCCCAACAGGCCAAAATGCCCGGCGGGAGCCATTTCCGCCGGGCTTTCTGGCGTGGCAAACCCCTGGCCATCATCCCGGATGGTCAGGCAGACTGCCTCATCGTCAAATACCAGGCGCACCTCTGCCCGGTTCGCCTGGGCATGGCGGGCCACATTGCGCAAGCCTTCCTGGGCAATGCGATACAGCGCCAGTTCTACCTCTGGCCCCAGCCGCTGCGCCGGGCCGTCGGCGGCAAACGAGACGGGTATGTCCATCGTCTGGCTCATGTCCCGCGCCAACATTTGCAGGGCGGGAACCAGCCCCAAATCTTCCAGGTAAATGGGCCGCAAGTCGTGTATCAGGCGGCGCACGTCGGTCATCATCTGCCCGGCCATTTGCTGCATCGTGGCCAATCTGGCCTCCGAAGTCTCATCGGCGTCCGCCGCGGCCATCTGCGCCAATTGGATTTGTTGATTCAGGGCAATGAGCGATTGGATAGTGTCATCATGCAGGTCACGGGCCAGGCGACGGCGTTCTTCTTCCTGCCCGGTGGTGACAGCGCCCAGATAGCCCCGTAAACTTTGCTGCGCCAACTGCACTTTGCGCGCCATGTGAATCAGTTCCGTTTGCAGGCGTTGGATTTCGTTGATGCCGCCTACCGGCTCTTCAATGGCGGTAAAATCACCCCAACCCAGTTGAGTTGCCTTTTGTTCCAGGGCTTGCAACGGCCGTACCACCTGACGCGCGCCAAACCATAACGCCAACAAGGATACCAGTAGGGCCGGGATCAGAATGAGCGGGGCCAGTTCGGTGGTACGCAGCAGGGGATCGCTGGCAGCGCGCCAGGGTTCGGCCAGCATCAGCGCCCAGCCCACCGGCGGAATGGGGCTAAAGGCAATAACGTATTCCTCGCCATCAATCGTCAGGTACGTGGCGCCGCTTTCACCACGCAGGGCATCGGCCACGCCGGGTTGTGCCAGGGGCGGCGTATCACCCCAGGGTGATATACCGGTGTGGTACAGCGTGTCGCCTTCGGCCGTGACCACGTAGACGGCGGACTGCTCGTGGCCGCCAAAGATGTCAGCCAGCGCCCGGCGCGCCAGTGAAGTGGCGGAAAATGCGCCAACGGCCGTCACCTCCCCCTCGGTCGCCGCTACCAGCGTAAACACCTCCCCGCTCTCCGGATCGGTAACTGGCGGTAAAAAATAACTCTCCCGGCCCGCAGACGCCGTGGGCAGCTCAGGCAGGGCAACCGTTTGCCATAAGGCGGCATCAGTAGAAGCTGCCAGCCGCTCGCCATTGGCAGAAAAGAGGGCCATACCCCCTTCAAAATCCGGCAGTAGAAAAGCGGCGTCGGCCAGCGCGTGCGCCGGCCCGGCGTCCACATTGGCAGCGTGCAAGGCCACGCTGCGAATGGCCGAGCGGCGGTGATTAATTTGCTCGGTAATGGCCGAGGCGGCGGCGCGGGTGGCGCGTTCGTCGCGTTCGCCCACCATGTGGCGCATAGCACGCTGGTGCAGCCCCAGGCTGCCAAAAGCGATGAGCAGCAGCAGCGCCGTCAGCGGCAAAACGGTGATGATGAAAAGTTGGAGGGGGAGACTGGGGCGGTGTTTCATGGAGGTAATCGGTTATCGGTGGTCGGTAATCGGTGGCCGGAAGTGTAACTGATTACCGTTCACCGATTACCGATTACCGTTCAATGAGGCCGAGGGAGACGGCTTTCATCACCGCTTCGGTGCGGCTGCCGGTATTCAGCTTTTGGTAAATTTTTGCCAGGTGGCCCTGTACGGTGCGGTCGCTGATGCCCAATTGCACGCCAATAGCTTTGTTGGTGTAACCTTTGGCGGCTAGAGCCAATACCTCCCGTTCACGTTCGGTCACTTCTTCAACCAGGGGCAGATCGGCAGCGGCGCGGCCGGCGATGTGCGCCAGCAAACGGCCGGTGATGGCCGGATCTAACACCGATTTGCCTTCATGCACATCACGCACGGCCTGGATGATACTGGCGGGGGTCGCTGTTTTGAGGACATACCCGTTAGCGCCGGCTTGCAGCACGGCCGTGACATACGGATCGTCATCATAAGCCGTCAGCACCAGCACACCCACGTCCGGGTGGTGGGCGCGTACCCAGCGGGTAACTTCAATGCCGGTCGCTTTAGGCATTTGAATGTCCAGCACGGCCACATCCGGTTTGTGCTGGCTGATGAGGGTGCGGGCCATCTCGCCATCATCCGCTTCGGCAATGACGGCAATATCGGCCGCCTGCTCTAAAAACTGGCGAATACCGGCGCGGACAACGGCATGGTCATCGGCTAATAAGACACGAATCAGTTCGTCCATAGGCTGATTATTCCGCAAAACAACGGTCAAGACCAGGGCATATCGCACAGTCTGCCATAAGCCATTTGGCTTATGACAAAACGGGTTTTGTCATATTTTTGAGGGTGATAGGCCATTTGGCGCTCATGGCTCAGGCTGCCAGCGGCTATGCTTGGCAACAAATAGATAAGAATAATGGCTGGTGGCTGGTACAAGCAGCCAGCCACCAGCCACTACAGGAGTTTGTGATGAAAGTGAAAATGCGTAATGGATGGATGGCGCAGCCGAAACGCCGCAAACAAGAGTGGCTGCCATTAGCCATCTTATTGGGTGGGGTGCTGCTGGTGTTAGCCGGGGTGGCAGCGTATATCTCCACCACGCCCACCGCATCGGCCGCATACAATCCGGCCGATGTGGCCCACGAACTGCCCATCCTGGCCGTGCATGATATGGGCGAAGGTGTCCCCATTCCCTTTTTGCCCCGAAGCCAGCCACAGCCGGCCATTCAACTGTCAGAGAGGTTTTATAGTTTTGGCGCGATTGGGCCACGGGATGTGGTAGAGCGAGAGTTTATCATTCGTAATACGGGTGACGCACCGCTGACGATCAGCCGGGCTTATACCACCTGCGGCTGCACCATAGCTGAAATTTCGGCGAGCGTTATTCCGCCGGGCAAAGTGGCTACCGTCAGGCTGGTTTTTGACGCCGGTTTCCACGACGCGGCCGGGCAAACGGTGCGCCGGGGTTTGATCATAGAGAACAATGACCCGAATCAGTCTCAGGCGGAGATATGGGTTCAGGCGACTGTACGCACACGATGAGGTATTTGAAGATGAAAATAGTATCCATGATGGTATTGGCTTCCATTTTTCTGGTGGCGCTGGTTTTGGTGGGATGTGGCAACAGAGCCATACACCAACACCCCATGGCCCCGCTGTCAGAAATGCCCAAAGAGGTGCAGCAATCGGGCCGCCGCTTGCAAGAGGCTTACCAGTTTGCGGTGGCTAACCGTGAAATCGCCGACGAGATTCCCTGTTACTGTGGCTGCGCCGGAATGGGGCACACCTCCAGCTACGATTGTTACGTGGCCGGTGTGGACGAAACCGGCGTTATTCAGTTTGACCCCCACGCCCAGTATTGCTCCATTTGCCTGGATATTACCCATGATACGATGCGGATGATGGATGAGGGCAAGAGTACGGCCGACATCTACACCCAGATTGAGGTGGACTACGCCCGGTTTGCCCCACCCACACTGAAATCGGCAGAGGGGGAATCACGATGAAACGCAGGCTAATTTTGTTGATGGTAACGGCCGTACTGCCATTCGTATTGGTGGCCTGCAACGGCCGTCCGCAAATGACCCTTGCCGAAAACAGCTTGCAGTTGGGGGATGTGGTGAATGGCGAAGTGATGACCCGTCAGGTGCAGGTGCAAAATAAGGGCGCGGCCGATCTGGTGATTGAAAACATCACCACATCCTGCGGCTGCACCCAGGCGAGCATCACGCCGACCACGATCCCGGCGGGTGGCAGCGGCGTGTTATCCATTACCTTTGATTCTGGCGCGCACGGGCCGGGGCTGACCGGGCCGCTGCTGCGGCAGGTGTTCATCACCAGCAATGACCCGCAGCAGCCGGAAGTGGTGGTGGACCTGGCCGCCAACATCCTGCCGCCGGCTGCGCCATAGGCCATTTGGCGTATGGCATTTGCGCCAAATAGCGCCACCCGCTGGGGGCCGTATTGGCTAAAATCTGTTACTGAATGAAACCCTGTTTGTAGTAGACACTTTAGTGCCGTCAGCAGGCGATGAATCGCCTACTACAAACACATTTGCGAAGGAGACCTTTACCTGTGAAGAAATTAGTCGTTATTTTGTTTGTCGGGCTGACCATTGGGTTAGCTGCCTGTGGCGGTGCGGCCGAGCCGCCGTCCGCTGTTGCTGTTGCCCCGCGCACGGCCGTTACGCTGAAGGCGACGGATATTGCCTATGACCACAATCGCATCGAGGTAGTGGCCGGGCGACCGGTCAAGCTGACCCTGCATAACGATGGGGTGTTGGAGCATGATTTTAGCATTATTGAAATACCGCATACGGGAGAAGTGATGGTAGAGGAAATGGGGGAACATGGATCAGACGGCCACGATGAGACAGGCGGGCACAACGAGACGGGGTCACATGATATGGGGGGCCATGATATGGGTCACATGGACTTAGACCCCGACGTTCATGTGTTCGCGCCAACGGGTGGCCGCCAGACAATTGAATTTACGCCTTCAACGCCGGGTGAGTATGAGTTTTACTGCACGGTGGCAGGGCATAAAGAGGCGGGCATGGCAGGCACGTTGGTGGTAACCGCGCCTTAATTCCAACCAACACAAACTGCGCTGCCCCTGAACGGCCGTGACCTGAAACCAGGTTACGGCCGTTTTCATTTTCTAAAAATCAGGCGTCACCCGGTAAATCTGACGGCCGTAAGGCGCATCCGCCGACAGTACCACCGCCCACACCCCATCCCCATACGCCAGACTGGTAACGCGGAACCCTTCATCCCACTTTTGCTGGATATAGTCACCGGGAAATGTGGCTGACGTTTTCCAGGTCTGACGGCCGTAAGGACTTTCCTGCGACAATACCACTGCCCACACCCCATCGCCATAGGCCAAACTGGTGACGCGGAATCCTTCATCCCATTTTTCCTGGATATAGTCACCGGGGAATGAGGCCGACGTTTTCCAGGTCTGACGGCCGTAAGGAACATC
>CAADGU010000266.1 GCA_900696625.1 uncultured Chloroflexota bacterium
AATAACCGCCAACGGCCGTGAACAAACAGGCCACCCACACCTGCCACCGCGCCTGGGTGAATTGCAGGCTAATCCCATACGTCAGCAGCGGCAGCAGCCCCGCCAACAGCCAAAACGGTGCCTGCGCCGCCCGAAAACTATCGGCAACCGCATACCCCACCGCCGCCAGCAGCGACGGCATCGGCATCCAATACGAATGGCTGGGCGCGGGCAGCCCGGCGGGATCATCCAGATATTGCCAGATCACCTCTTCCGTAAAGCCATAGCCACCGGCCAACCGCTGCCCATTGGTGGTGTAATAATAGGCATCCATGTAGGATGGATGATCCATTTGCAGCGCCCAAAATCCCTGCATCAGCAAACCAATCAGCGCAATCCACAACCAATCACGTTTGATCCAGGTGGGATTGGGGGGGTGGGGTGTTGTCATAGATAGGGGGTAATTGGGTAATTGAGTAATTACCCAATTACTCAATTACATCCATTCGCACAAAAATCTGCGCCAATTCGTCCTGATACACTTGCTGCCACTCACCGCTGGCGGCCAAGACGGTCAGCAGGGGCGAATCGCGTTCCATCAGCACATAGGTCACGGCAAAATCGTCCAGCGGCTCTTGCCACTGTGGGCCGGCGTCAAACGCCTGGCGGTAATAAAAGAGGAAGTCGTCGCCGTAGACATCGGCACGGCCGTCTACAAACACCGGCAGCCCACGCCAGATCAGGTACCCGCCCCAGTTGTAGCTGTTGTACCCCCGTTCCTGCGCCAACCCGTTGGCTTGCAGAAAATCTACCGCCGCCGCCGGATATTGGGCGGCCACGGCCGTGTCATTTTCCACCACCTGATTCGCCGTCCAACCCAACGCACCGACCACCGCCACCACGAGTACAATCACGTTCAAGGTCGCCATCAGCCGGGTTGGTTGGGGTTCTTTCACGTCGCCGCTAAGGATGGGGTACACGGCCGTGCCCACCAGCGCGCTCAAGCCATGCCGGGCAATAATAGGCGCGGCCACAATAGCAAACAGGGGAATATGCCGCGCCGAAAGCAGCCCCGCCGCCCCCGTGCCCAGAAACAGCAGCAAATCGGTAAACGTCACCCGCCGCTGGCTAAAGACAAAACTCAGCACCCCCAACGCCAACATGCCCGCAAACGGCCAGAAAAAGGTCAGATGAAAATCGGGCGAGTGCCATTCTTGAATGTACGCCTGCATGGCCGAACTGCCCAGGGTGTAAAAGGGGTATATCCACAATTCCGGGCCGTTCGGATTAAGCGCGGCGACGAGGAAGGAGATAACTGTGACCACGAACAGGCGGCGAACAGCGGGCCAGGGCAGGGTGCGTTCATCCGTTTTGTGTAGCCACTGCTGTGCCGCTTCCCCCACCACATACGTGCCCAACAACACCACACCCAATAAATAACCGCTGTGGAAATTGGCCCACAACAGCATGAACAACGGCAGCAGCCACCACGTCCAGAGTGGCAACTGCTTATCTTTGACGCGCTCTATCTGGAAGACAAACACGGCCGTAAACAGCAAATTAAACATCTGTGGCCGCGCCCCCCAGACGATGGCCGAGGTAATGGCGGCTAATAAGACCACGAAGGCAGCCAGATACGGCCGTCCAGCACACGCCCCATACACCAGCCCAAACGTCAGCATCACCAGCACGGCCGTGCCCAGGATCAACCCGGTAAAACCACCCGCCAGGTACACCAACCACATCACCACCTGGGACAACCACTCGTGCGTCACCCAGGCGTGTTCCATCACCGTAAACGAGAATACGTCCAGGCGCGGGATGCCATGTTGCCAGATATATTCCCCCGTGCGCAGGTGCCACCACATATCGGCATCCAGCGTGGCCCGCACCCCCATCACAAAGAGGGCGACAAAAAACAATCCTTCAAACAATCGGCGGATGCTCATGAAACCTGTACCGGCTGCAAACGAGAGAAGAGAGGCGAGTGAACCACCCCCCACCGAGTCAAACGAAACAACAACGAGACCTTGAGAACACCAAAACCATAAATAGTGGAGTTCTTGAAATTGATGGAAGAAGAGTCTGCCATATACACAGTAGGACAGGTGATTTCGCCAATTCGATACCCGGCGTAGATGATTTGGGCCAACATCTGGTTATCAAAGACGAAGTTATCGGAATTGTCCGCCAGCGGTAGTTTCTCCAGAATTTCCCGCGTAAAACCGCGATAACCGGTATGGTATTCAGACAATTTGTAGCCAATGATGAGATTTTGCAGCAGCGTCAGCACCCGGTTAGAGATGTATTTATAGAGTGGCATCCCCCCTTTGCGCGCGCCCACGCCCAAAATGCGCGAACCTAACACACAATCAAATAATCCCTCCGCCATCAGCGAAGCCATGGCCGTAATCAGTTTGGGCGTGTACTGGTAATCGGGGTGCAGCATGATCACAATGTCCGCACCCAGTTCAAGGGCGGTGCGGTAACAGGTTTTCTGGTTGCCACCATAACCCGTGTTTTGTTCGTGGACGATGGTGCGAATGCCCAATTCACGGGATACCTGCGCCGTGTGATCACGGCTGGCGTCATCCACCAGCACCAGGTCATCCACAATATCGTGGGGAATTTCGTCATAGGTGCGGCGCAGGGTTTGTTCGGCATTATACGCCGGCATGACCACGACCACTTTTTTGTCTTTGATCATAATTATCGGGAGATTGGAGATTGGAGATTACGCAATCTCCAATCTCCAATCTCTAATCTTCAGCTATCGGCCGTCTCGCATACACCGTAAACAAATCGCCAAAATTCACGGGCACGGCCGTGCTGCCCAACCGTAATCCATGCACCAGTTTCGTCGCCACCGCACCTAAATACCGGTTCAGCCCGCCCAGGCGCGAGGCCACATAATTCAGCCGCAAATAACGCCCCTGCGCCCCCGACCAGACCACTTCAAACCCATTCTGGCGCAGCATCTCCGCCAGAGTGCGCTGGCTGAAATACTGCACATGCATATCCATCAGCCAGGGCCAGCGCGGCCCCATCAGGCGCGCAGCCAGACTGCTGCTGTCCATGGTATGCACCACAATCCAACCGCCGGGGCGCAGCAAGCCATACGCTTTCGCCAGTTCTCCAGACGGATCAGCCAGATGCTCAATGACATCCCACATGGTGATCACATCAAACGACATCGGCTGGAGTTCATCATGGTCGAGTGTGCCGTGCAGCACCGGCAGACCATTGGCCTGGGCCACGCCGGCTCCCCAGGCCGAAGGTTCCACGCCACACGCCTGCCAGCCATTAGCCATGGCTACCTCCACAAAAACGCCAATGTACGCGCCCACGTCCAGCAGGGCACGGCCCGAACCCGAAGCGGGTTCGCGGTTGGCCGGGCCGGTAAATTTTTCCATGGCGTACAAATGTTTACTAAACGTTAGTTCCCGCCCCAGTCGTTCTTCCACATAGGTATTGTCTTCAACGGCCGTGTACGCCGCCAACAATTCTTCATCCGTCCACCGGGGATTGGCATAGATATGCCCACAATGATTACACTGCACAATACGTGCATGACTGCCATACCCGGCATGCGTACAAGAAAACGCATCGGCGGCCAACGCATGATGATCTTGCCCCATAGTTGCATACTGCCCGGTAGCCGGGTAACGCACTTTGTAATCATCGTGACCACACAAATTACATCTTACATCCATCATGATAGCGAAACAGGCACCTCCGGCCGGCGTGGTTCTCCTCGGCGCAGCCGCCGCACAAACAGGCGAAATACCGTATACTGCGCCTTAAAAACCTCATTCCGGGAAATTTTGGTTTTCCCTTTGCGCCGATCTTCAAAAATAATGGGCACTTCCCCCACCTGCCAGCCCCGCCGCTGGCACAAAAACAACATCTCTACCAAAAAAGAATAACCGCTGGAAAAAATCTGCTCCAGCGGTATAGATTCCAAAACCTCGCGCCGGTACAAGCGAAAACCGGCCGTAGTATCCTTTGCCTTCAAACCCAACAAAAAACGGGCCACAGAGTTAGCACCCCGGCTCAACATGATCCGTTTCCAGGTACAATTTTGCTGCCCACCACCCGGCACATAACGGGAACCAATGACCACATGTTTATACTGGCTCATTTCTATCATCGCCGGGATATAACGCGGATTATGTGAGAAGTCAGCATCCATTGTCATTACGTTGCGGGTGTTCAGCGTAATCGCGTACCGGAATCCGGCAATGTAGGCCGTGCCCAACCCCATCTTACCGGGGCGATGCACCACGTGTACCGCTTCCGGGTATTGTCTGGCCCAATCGTCGGCCAATTTTCCCGTGCCATCTGGGGAATTATCATCCACCACAATGACCCCTACCGGCACCGGCAGGCCAAGCAGTTGCGTGAGCAACTCGTCTATATTGTCAACCTCGTTGTAAGTAGGAACAATTACAAATGTGTCTATGGCGCTCATGTGCGTCATATCTCCTCATAAAATGGGCGATTGTAGCCATTTTGCCAGGGGTGGGCAAAGGGACAACCCGCAATTGGGTATAAAGTCATATGCTAACCCACTTATTGACAAATTGTCACCAGGCCCCCATAGTGAGGTAGAATTTCAAGAAGTTCAACTTCTTCTGAGAAGCTGAACTTCTCACCATGAAGTCATAAGGAGTATCTATGACCCAACACATTAAAGCAGTTTTTTTTGATCTGGATGGAACCCTCCGCATTCCATCGCCGGGGCCAACGGCCGCGTTTATTCACTTTGCCCGCTCGCTGGATATTGAAATTCCACCGGCAGCCGAACACCGTGTGAAAGTATGGGCACACGAATACTGGGGCCATGAAACGCTGGTGAAGCAAGATATGGAACAGTATGATATTGATGGCTTTTGGATTAACTACTCTAAACAATTACTGGAAAAAGTAGACGCCAGGCAGGATTTGACAACACGGGCTGCCCTGGTGCGGCAGTGGTTTGATACGGAATACAAACCGCAGGTGGCCTGTGCGCCAGGCGCTAAACAACTTTTGGCAACGCTGAAACAGGCTGGTTACATTGTAGGCCTGATTTCTAATCGTCCGAATCCGCTGCATGACGATGTGACCCAGCTTGGCTTGAATGAATTTTTTGATCTGATGTTGGCTGCCGGCGAAATTGGCTATTGGAAGCCAGATCCCAAAATCTTTTGGCACGTCATATCACGCTTTAATGGTTTACGCGCCGAGGAATGCCTGTATGTGGGGGATAATTATTTTGCCGACGGCCGTGGTGCGGCTGCCGCAGGCATGATACCGGTGTTGTATGACCCGGAAGATTTATATGGGGAATCGGTTTACCCCGTTTACCGACGTATCCGGCACATGACTGATGTGCTGCAAATTTTGTCAGAGAATGGCCTCAGGTCGGCAATCGGTAATCGGCTGTTCAGTTAACGATCACCGAGATCATCTGCTCACGCCGGGCACATCACCTGAAATAAGCCCTTTTTGAATGGCCTCTTCTACGGAGAGGCCTTTATTTTGGTCGTCATCCTCTGTTTCGGAGAAATCCAGCACATCATCCCAAAATGCATCTACGTCCGCGCCCACATCAACTGCCCCACCCGCTAACAAAGCCGCCAGTTCATCTGCGCCCATATCCAGCGCGGCCACTGGCTCATCAACCGAGGCGCCGGGTTCCGCTTCCGCGCCGATGATAGTGATGTTCACCGGCAGATTTTCCGCCGGGGCCAGTTCAAATTCCTCTGGCTCTTCCACTTTTGGCAGAGGTAATGGCATTGGTTCAGTGGGCGGTTCGACGACCGGTTGGGGGATAACGGCCGGCGGCTGCTTTTCAACTGCTCTGGGCAGGGATGTTTGTTTGAGGGGGGCGGGCACGGCCGTTGCCGGCAACAACACCTGCAAATCCTTAATCGCCCGCTGGGTAAACACCCAGATGGTGCCAATGCGGCCCCGCCGGGCGGCTGCATCAAAAAACAGCGTCAGAAAGTGCTGTTCACCGATATTGGCGCAGTACAATTCCAGACGTGAACCGGCATGATATTGCAGCGTAAATGGCTCCTTACTGCCAATCTCCCGCGCCAATAAAAAACTGTCGCTAACGTTGCGGGCAATAATGGTAGCCAGCTTTTCCTGGTCAATTCTTGGCCCGCTGCCCACACTGTGCAGCACCTGCCCATGGATGGCCGACAACACCAATTGCAACGCGCCCGTGTCCACCCGCAGCGTTTCCAACCGTTTACGCAAATCATCGGTCATGGTGAAGGGGGTTACGGCCGTAACCACCGCCATTGGTGGGGCTGGTTCATCACCGTGTAGGGCTTTGTTGACGGCCGTTAACACATCATCCGTATCCAGCGGCTTCTGAAAATATTGGAAGACCTCCAGGTCTGCCGCCTCCTTCCGTCCCTGCGCCGTTGAATACGCCGTAATCATAATGACCGGCAAATTCAACCCCAATCGCCGCGCCCGGCGAATCAAATCAAACCCACTCATCCCTGGCAAGCGAACATCGGTAATCAACAAATCAAACATCCCCCGGCGCAGTTCAAGCAATCCTTCTTCCGCCGAAGGTACCGCCAATACTTCATAATCCTGGCTGGACAATTGCAGCATGGAGCGCAAAAACTCCAACATCTCAAAATGATCATCCACCACCAAAATATGTTTCACATCCGCCATACCATACTCCACCAATTATCACCTGCTATGGCAATCATTATAGAGGGTAACTTACCCAGAAGACAACAATACAAAATGACCCGCAATTGCGGGTCATCATTTCAAAACAAGACGAGTACAACCTTGTACTTAATCAACCTCAGCTACAAAGGCCACCTTGCTATGGCGTACTTTATCAATCGTTAGCTTACTGGCGCCCTTCTCCCCGGTTTCCAACAACCAACAGGCCGCATAATGTTCATCCCCATAATCCTTAAACGGTGGGGTTTCCTGTGAACACTTATCAAAAGCCAACGGGCAGCGCGTATGAAAACGACATCCCTTAGGTGGATTCAGTGGGCTGGGCACTTCCCCCTGCAAAATCACACGCTGCCGCTTCAAAGTTGGATCAGGAATCGGAATAGCCGACATCAGTGATTGGGTGTACGGGTGCAATGGATCTTCATACAGATCATCCCGTGAAGCCATCTCTACCATCTTGCCCAGATACATCACCCCCACCCGGTCACTAAAATGCTCCACCACACTCAGATTATGGGCAATAAACAGGTAAGTCAGGCCAAAATCCCGCTGCAACTCCTTCAGGATATTCAACACCTGCGCCTGAATAGAAACATCCAGGGCCGAAACCGGTTCATCACACACAATAAACTTGGGCTGCAAAGCCAATGCCCGCGCAATACCAATACGCTGTCGCTGCCCACCCGAAAACTCATGCGGATAACGCCGCGCGTGTTCCGCCCGCATACCCACACGAGTTAACATCTCCACCACAATGTCGTAACGTTCCTGACCACTTTTATTGGTGTGAATACGCAGTCCTTCGGCAATACTTTCACCAATGGGCATACGCGGGTCAAGCGATGAATATGGGTCTTGAAAAATGATCTGCATATTCCGCCGCATCTTCTTCATTTCCGATGCATTCAGCGTAGACAAGTCCCTGCCATCAAAAATGACATGACCGTCTGTGGGCGGGATCAAATTCAAAATAGTACGGCCCACGGTGGTTTTACCGCAGCCAGATTCTCCCACCAACCCCAGCGTTTCCCCCTCATAAACAAAAAAGGAAACATCATCTACTGCTTTAACCCATGCGCGAACCCGTTGCAGCAAACCACCACGCACCGGAAAGTATTTCACCAGGTTGTTCACTTCCAGCAGTTTGGTTCTTCCCTGAGCGGGACTGCTCCCGTTATTTTTTATTTCTTCCGCCATAACATTTACTCTCCTCTACCCTCAAACTCACTCATACAACCAGCAGCGAACAGTATGATTGGGTGCAATCATTTTAAGTTGCGGTTCTTCCTCTGTACATCGCGTGAGCTGATGCTCTATGCGCGGCAGACAGCGCGGCGCAAATTTACATCCTGGCGGAAGGTCCACCAGATTTGGTACCGATCCGGGAATTGTGATCAATTCCTTATCTGTTTCCCCTAAAACAGGTGTAGAACCAATGAGCGCTGTTGTATATGGATGTTTAGGCGCCTGAAACAACTCCACCACGGGCGCTTCTTCAACTATGCGACCGGCATACATCACCGTTACCCGGTCACACATCTCCGCCACCACACCCAAATCATGGGTGATCAAAACAATAGATGTCTCCATTTTGGAGCGCAGATTGCGCATCAGGTCCAAAATCTGCGCCTGAATAGTCACGTCTAGTGCGGTTGTGGGTTCATCGGCCAACAAGAGTTCCGGCAGGCAGGCCAGGGCCATGGCAATCATTACCCGCTGCGACATACCGCCTGACAATTCATGGGGAAATGCTTTAATGCGTGATTCAGGCTCGGGAATCCCCACCATAGCCAGCAGCTCAATAGCTCGCTTTTCGCCAGCCTCTTTACCTAAATCCTGATGAATATCCAGCACTTCCGATAGCTGTTCACCTATCCGAAAAACAGGATTCAAACAACTCTGCGGCTGCTGGAATATCATGGAAATGCGATTGCCCCGTATTTTGGTCATGGCGGATTCCGATACTTTCATAATATCTTGACCATCGAAAATCACTTCGCCTTCCAATATCTTTCCGGGTTGGCCGATCAGGCGCATAATAGAAAGAGACATCACGCTCTTGCCACAGCCTGATTCACCGACAACGCCCATGACTTCGCCCCGTTTAACTGTTAAATCTACCCCATCCACAGCCCTGACCACACCGGCTTCGGTGAAGAACTGTGTTTTTAGTCCTTTGATTTCGAGGATGTTATTGTTGTTTTGCTCCACTTCTCTCTACCTTCTTCCCTAATGTCCCTATAGCTTTAGACGTGGGTCTAAAGCGTCCCGTAAACCATCACCTAAATAGTTGAAAGATAATACGGTTATAAAAATGAGCATACCCGGATACAACGCCTTCCAGGGGGCCATGAACATATCTTTTTGAACATCTTGTAGCATGTTTCCCCATGTAGCGACCGGGGGTTGCACACCAAAACCCAAAAAGCTTAAGGCTGACTCCAGCAGGATAACCCCACCTAAGCCCAATGTAGCACTGACGATGATTGGGGGAATGGCATTGGGCATCATGTGTCGGGTAATAATCTGAAGATTACTCATGCCTAAGGCGCGTGATGCTTCGGCAAATTCCATGTTGCGCAGCTTGAGTACTTCAGCCCGCGCCAGACGGCAGGCGCCCGTCCAACCCAGAACGGCCAGGATGACGATGATGATGAAAGCCTGACTCCATTCGGGGGGTAAAAACGAGACACGGACATTGCGCAAAAGCGATGATAATACAAGCAGTAAGGGGAGGGATGGCAGAATGATGATGAACTCAACGATGCGTTGAATGACACTGTCTGCCCAACGGCCGTAATACCCCGACACCGCCCCAATAAACAAACCAAAGGTCTCGGCAACTAGCGTGACCGTAAAAGCAATGGTCAATGACAGGCGGCCGGCCACCATTAAGCGATATAACACATCCCGCCCCAACTCATCTGTTCCCAGAGGATGCTCCCGTGATGGCGGCATATTACGCGAGGCCAGGTCTTGTGTGTCCCGGCTGTAATTCATGTATTGACCACGGGAAACATTATAGTAGGTACGGCGCGCCATAATTTCTGGACCAACCAACACCACCAGGATAATCGTAGCCAACACAATTAAACTGGCTGTCGCCAGCTTATGCCGGCGCAGCCGGTTCCAATAGGTGATAATCAGCGGCTCCGGTTTACCGGTAAGCAGCGCCTCAGACTGGAGAGCATCAATGTCAATCTTACTAACGGTCATAGGAGTTCTCCCTCAAGTCAGAAACCAGGCTTTTCTTAAAGGCCTGGTTTCTTGTTTCTCGCGTGAATTAACCAAACCGGATGCGTGGGTCTACAATTGTATAGAGAATATCACCAATCAGGGTGGCAACCACCACTAAAATAGCGGTGATAAACAACAAAGCCATAACAATGGGCCAGTCATCACGCCCCAAAGCATCAATATACAATCGCCCCATACCCGGATAGTTAAAAATTGTCTCCGTAATAATGGCGCCGCCAAAGATACCTGGTATTTGGAAGACCACAATGGTGATAATGGGAATTAACGCATTGCGGAAGGCATGTCTCATAATGACGGCGCGTTCCCGCAAACCCTTGGACCGGGCGGTACGCACATAATCCTGGCGCAGCACTTCCAGCATCGAAGAGCGCATGTAGCGGCTCCAACCAGCCAGGTAAAGCAACGTCAGTACCATAACCGGCAATACCAAATGGATGGCTCGATCAGCCAGGGTATAGGGCTTTATATTCAACACGTCTTGAATGCTGCCTGGCAGCACCCGCTGTGTAAACACATCTCCAGTGGGGAAATAAGGCAATCCCCACCTTTGAAATTGCAGACCAAATAGAATAATAACCAACAGGCCAAACCAAAACACCGGCATGGCAATGCCAAAAAAGCTAAATGTCGTAGCCACATAATCCAACACTGAATATTGTCTCACAGCGGAAATAATGCCAATAGGAATGGCAATAACCAGGGAAACCACCGTTACCGTTGTCATCAAAATGAGTGTATTCGTCAGGCGGCTGCCAATAATCGAAGTAACTGTTTGCCCGCGCGCCAACGCCCAGGACTCACCCCAATCCCAACGCAGCACACCTTCACGGCATGGCACTCTTTTGGCTGGATCCGCGCCCGCATTGGTGCCACTGGCTGCCTGACAGGTGGGTGACTGGTAATCACGCCAGGTACCGGTGATAAACAGGTTGTTTTTCGCGTCAGGGTTGCCAACAACATCGCCCACTTCGTCCAGCCAATCTTCACCAAACAGCCAGGTCAAATAGGCCAGGTACATGGGCTTATTCAGGCCCAGCGTTGCCTCTATCCGGGCAATTTCTTGAGGGCTGAGCCGGCTTTTGGCATCGGCTGCCAGGTTCAGGCCAGATAAAGGGCCACCGGGTACCGCATTTAACATGAGATAAATGGCAATCGTAGCGAAAATTACCACCAATACCATTTGAAACGCCCGTCGTATGAGATAATTGGTCATCGGATACCTCCTGGCAAGTTGATAACCTTGCCTGAATCGGTTAACTAACCTGAGATTGGTTCAATCTCAAAAATTGAACCAATCTAAACCCTATTCGTTTATGAGTGCGTGCCTGTGGATGCGGCCAAAAAGCCAGCGATTGATTAAATGAATGATGGGAGGAATCGGGAAACAGTGCATCCATGGCAAGATTGTATCAAAGCACATGGAAGAAACCAAAAAAATTACAATTAGTGGCAGCGCCATCTCTGGCGCTGCCACTAACTACTCATTCAAAGCACCGCATTACTGCTGAATGTCAATCTCGAAGATGTTGAACATTTCAGAGTTCTGGGTTGGGTCAACGAAGAAGTTCAGGATTTCCGGTCGGGCTGCGGCCACTTTCAGGCGCAGGAACAACGGGATAACCGGCACATTCTCGGAGAAGATAATCTGCGATTCAATGTGCCCTTCTTCGTATTCGGGTGTGCCCGGTAGGGAGCCAATGGCTTTCTGGCAGGCGGCATCAAAGTCGGCATTACGCCAACCGGTGTTGTTCTGACCACCCCAGGCTGACGGATAAAGGGCATTGCCATTTTCGTCTACAGCTGCCGGGTCGCCAGGAACGTTCCAACCACCATACAGGCTGCAGGAAGGTTCAACGCCGGTTAACCAGGCAAATTCGCCCAGGTCATATTTACGGCCAAACAACACACCTTCCGGCCCATCAGCAAACCATTCACCGGCCGGCGGGTAATACAGTTCTACCTGAATACCACACTGGGCCTGGTTTTCTTTGAAAATCTGGGTCAACTGCTGGCGCATAGCATTACCGGCGGTGGTGCCCAGGGTGATGACGAAGGGCTGACCATCGGTGTATTCACGGATGCCATCACCATCGCTGTCTACGAAACCAACCTCATCGAGCAGGGCATTGGCCGCTTCCACGTCATAGGGCCATTCAGTCAGACCTTCAGTGGGGTAGAGCGGATGCACGCTGGGGACGTAGGTGTGGATGATTTCGGAACGGCCGTACATGATGTTGTCCACCATGCCCTGGCGATCCGTACACATGGTCATGGCCTGGCGCACACGCACATCGGCAAACCAGTCACGGTATTCGGGACGGCTGCGATATTCATCCACCGGGTCAAGGTTGAAGTCAATGTGTTCGTACACGGTACCAGTCTGGAAGAACGGCACGAGCAGACCATTGTTTTCCGCCTCGATCAGGAACGGGGCTTCATTGGTGGACATACCATCCTGCGTACCAATGTCGCAAGCGCCGGAGAGCAACTGGGCTATCAACTGATTGGTGTTGGGGATGAATTTGTAGGTAACACTGTCCAGATAGGGCAAACCTTCAGCAGCACGGTAATAATACGGGTTTTTCACCATGGAAATGCGGTCACCGGCTACCCATTCCGTGATCATGAACGGGCCATCACCAACCGGCAAACGGCTGGATTCTTCGGCCGTCAGCAGTTCAGCGGCGGTGAAACCACCCAACAGATGCTCTGGCAGCGGCGCCCAGAAGTTGGTGTAGTAGGTGGAATCCATGAAACCGGGCAGACCTGTCCAACGGACAGTCAGATCACCGGTAGCTTCATAGCTGGCGGTACGCTCGAAAGCGTATTTGCCAGTGGGGGTGTCAGGATCACCAACAAGCTTATGGCTGAAAACGGAATCGCTGGCTTTGACCGGTTCACCATCTGACCAGACGCGCGGCTTCATAGTGAAGTCCACTACCAGTTGCTCCAACGTCACCGGGCCACCATCAAAGGTGAATTCTTCACCGGCTTGATTCTTGACCGTCACGCCTTCACCCCAGGCCACAACACTGTCTGACGCATCACGCACCAGGTCGCCGGGCTGCACTTCAACTTCTACCAGTTGGGCGTCGCCATCGGCCAGGCTAGGTACTTTTTCCAGACCTTGCGCCTGGTAGCCATAGGACAGCGTGGTCAGGTCGTTTTCAAAAACAGCATGCAACACGGCGGACATCGCCAGCATGGAACCACCATAGACATACAGGGTTGTTGGTTCTTGGGCCATGCAGACAACCAGGTCTTTTGGTTTAACTTCCGCGGGGGCAGCCGTGGGTTCTACCACAACCGTTTCTACCACGACACGGGTAACTTCTACCTGAATTTCCTCAGTCCCGCCTTCAACTTCCACCGTTTCTACAACGGTTTCGGTGACAACGCGGGTAACTTCTACAACTTGCGGTTCAGCGGATTGACAGGCCGCTAACACAAAACTAAACGCCACGAGTATGGCAATAATTGTAAACCACTTTTTGGACATTTGTCTCCTCCAAATCTCTAGATGTTAAAACAATAAACTGTTTATGCTGTGGATTTTTATATGACTGAATTCGCTGCATCACCTCCTTGAGAGGAAGACCTGGCGGGTTTTGAAAAACCTGTCAGATCTGCGATTTAAATGCAAACAGCCCCTGTGACGCCACGGCAGGTTTGCCTTGTAGGGCAATGACCGGGGCACAGCAGGGGCTTGCTAAAAAAATACAATTATCAATAACCATAAAACGAACCATTAACCGTTCTCCTGTTGATTTGAGGGGGTATCAACAGTTGCCGGGATGTATCTATTATACCCGTGTGCGTTTAAGTGTCAACGCAGTGACATAACAGCTACATTACAGTGACTAGGCGCCACGCACTTTGAAAGTACCTGGCGTCTGGACCTACAAACGGCCGTGACGCAATTCATCCACATACGGTAAATAGGCCGCTACTTCCTCCCCGGCCACCAGCAAAGAAAAATAATCCTGCACGATTTGTGCCTGCTGCTCCCGGTTAAAACTGGACAGTGGCTTCTGGTTTTCATGCGCCTGCGCCAGGCCGGCCGCACCGCCATAGGTATAACAGTCGCGGCGGGTGGTGACCAACATGTAAATGGCCTCCGTCATGTACCGGGTACCTGCCTGCTCATATTGGTAGACATGTGTTAATTCGTGTACCAGCAGGGCCAGGTTCTGGCGGGAACGAGAAGGGGTTTGCGGCAAAAAGATGGTATGCCAGGCGGTAAAGGCCAGATTCCCATTAAACCGGAAGATCAACCTGGCCAGACCACCTTCCGCCAGGCGCACATCGGTAAAACGCAGGTGGATGCCGACGATGTCGGTAATAACGGCCGTCTCCGCCGCCGTCAGTGGGGTGGTATGCGCCAACATACGCAGGAAAATTTGCGCCAGTTCTGGGCCGCCTACCAGATCAAAAAGCTGCACGACCAGCAAATGGACGGTTTTTCTGAGGGGGGAGGTGTGGGTGACGGCCGTGGCGCCTGTTTGCCTGATGCGCCGCACCCGCGCCGGAAAGTCACGGACGAGGTTTAGCGGCCACAACCAGAGGCTAACGGCGCGTTCGCGCCACCAGGTTAAGAAAGAGTGAGAGAGGGACAACAGGGAGCGTTACAACTTTTCAGGATTGATATTGGCGGCCTGTAACACGGCCAATACCGGCGGTGCGTAGACAAAACAAGATTTCAAGTGTGGGTCTTGCAGGGGTTCAACCGTTTGCCGGATAAAATCGGCGGCAATTGTTAAATGCACAGCCGCGATATTTTCATTGTCGGCCACATGGCTCATGGTGGCGTGTAGTTTCCACAGCGTACCCCGATCCACCGAAGTTTGGGCAGACAACATGGCGCTGTTTAATTCTGCCACGGCGCCGGCCCGGTCTCCCTGGTAATACAGCAGTTCCCCACGGACAAATGAGGCCAGCGCCCGATACCGGTCAGCGTTTAGCGTCTCGGCAATATGGGCCAATGCCGCCACTGCCTGCGCCGCCAGACCGAAATCTTCATGGCGTAAGTAGGCCCGCGCCAGGTTATACAAGGCCAGGGCTTCATGCTCCAGATTGCCTACATCACGCGCACCGTCCAGGGCCGCCTGCAAATAAACCAGCCCTTGTTCATATTGTCCCATTTCCACCAGATCAACACCGAGATTGCGCTTGATTTCCGGCACCAGCAGATCGGCCTTTGTTTCCACCGCCTGCTGCAACGCGCGCTGGTGATAAGACAGGGCATTATCAATATCATACAATGCCTGATGACACTCCCCGATGTCGTTGAGGGCTTGCACAACCCGCCAGCGATCGTTGACGGATTCCAGAATTGTGTGCGCTTCATGGTGGGCGGCCAGGGCGTGCTGATATTCGCCCCGTGCCTGGCGTGTACGACCCAGGCTGGTGAGAACGCGCCCTTGTTCACGCGCTTCACCGGCCTGGCGAAAAGCGGCTAATGATTGGGTCAGGTGGTTGATGGCGGCGTCTGTATTTCCTTGTCGCCGGTACAATACACCCAGCCCCCGCCGCGCCCGGCCAATGACCAACAAGTTTTGCGAAGTCAGCCCCTCTTGCAATGCCTGTTGGTATAGTTTTTCGGCCTCTTCGTATTGGCCGCGAAAGTCAGCTAATTCCCCCAGGCGGACACGGGCGCGGGCGGTTTGATCCTGGGTGTCACTGATGGCTAACGAGTCGTTATAATCCTTTTCCGCGGCCTCAAATTCGCCCAATAACCAGTGACACTGCCCACGATACTCAAACAACCGGGAACGGAAGATCGCCGGCGCGCCTTCAAACGCCAGGGCATCACTGTAATAGCGTACAGCCTTATCGTATTCCTGCTCGCGGGCAGCCAAACGACCCTCGCGGAAGGCTTTGACGGCGGCAGCGGAAACGCCAGAGAGGCTGAGTTGACCAGAGGTAACGGTATCTGACATGCTGTGTATGATACACAGGAGCGTGATTTTTCTCAATAAAGGATTCGTGAAGGGATGGAACGGGTCACGGCCGTGCCCATCATTTTTTACGCTTTATCCACAAATGGGGGATGGTGCTAGAATTGGGGCTGGTAGCTGGTGGCTGTGTAGATGGTAGATGATACAGAGGTATGAGGTAAAGATGGCCCATTTGGAAGGACAGGAACGCGCCGACTATGTGCAAGATATGTTTGCCCGCATTGCCGGGCGGTATGACCGCATGAATCGGTTAATGACGTTTGGGCAGGATATGAAATGGCGGCGCTATGTGATTCAGCAGGCGAATTTACCACCACACGGCCGTCTGCTGGACATTGCTACCGGTACCGGCGATATTGCTCTGGAAGGGTTACAGCAGATACCGGGACTGACGGCCGTTGGCGGTGACTTTACCATCGAGATGATGCAAGCCGGTAAACGGCTGCCCCCCCGCGCCGCCATTCTGTGGACGGCGGCGGATACGCTGCACCTGCCCTTTCCCGACAACACTTTCGATGCAGTCACTTCCGGCTTTCTCATGCGCAATGTCATTGACGTGTCCGGCGCTTTCCGCGAGCAGATGCGTGTGACCAAACCGGGTGGGCGGGTGGTGGTGTTGGAATCCAGCCCACCCAAGAAGAATGTGTTACGGCCGTTCATCAAAATCCACCTCAACACCATCATCCCCACCCTGGGCAAACTGGTCACCGGCGAATCAGACGCCTACCGCTACTTACCCGACAGCACACAACAATTCCAGACCCCGGAAAATCTGGCCCAGACCATGCGTCAGATAGGCTTTCTGAATGTGCAATACAGATTGTTCATGTTTGGCACTATCGCCATACACACCGGACAAAAGCCAACGTAACGTTTCTATATTCATCCGCTTTCTATTTGCAGGATAATTTTATGTTAACTGAGATTAGCACGGAACTATTGATCATCTTTGTGTTGGTATTGGCAAACGGCTTTTTTGCCGGTTCAGAAATTGCCATTGTCTCTGCCCGGCGCAGCCGACTAGAGATACTGGCGCAAAGTGGGAATCGCGGGGCCAGACAAGCTATAGCCCTGGTCGAATCACCACACCGCTTCCTGGCAACCGTGCAAATTGGCATCACCTTCATTGGCACGTTTTCGGCGGCTTTTGGGGGCGCTCGCATCAGTGGTGTGTTAGCAGCACAACTGGAAAACATCGCCGTATTGGCACCTTATGCCAGCAGCCTGTCTCTCCTCATCGTGGTGCTTTTTATTACTTATTTGTCACTGGTCATTGGCGAATTGGTACCCAAACAACTGGCGCTGCTGCACGCCGAGCGGTATGCGGTGTTAAGCGCGCCGGTGATGTCTGTTTTGTCGGGAGTGGCACGGCCGTTAGTCGCCATTCTCTCAGGCTCCGTCAGCCTGGCTTTTCGGCTATTAGGCCAATCATCAGAAAGCAAAAATTTTGTTACGACCGAAGACATTGAATACCTGGTGCGAGAGGGCAAAGCCAGCGGGACTGTGGAAGCAGGCGAAGCCCAGTTAATTCACCGCGTCTTTCGCTTTACAGACCGCCCCATAAAAGCCGTGATGGTGCCGCGTAGTGAAATTGTGGCCGCCGACACCCAAATGCCGCTAGTGGAATTGGCCGAACTTTTCATCGAAAGCGGCTACTCCCGGCTGCCAATATATGAAGGTTCATTGGAGAACGTGATCGGCGTTTTACACGCCAAAGACCTGATGCGGTTTATTGCCAATCCAGACACAAAAGTCAACCTGCACCACCTGCTCCGGCCGGCGCCGATTGTTTTGCGCAACGACCATGTAGATGATGTGATGGCGCAATTCCGACGCACAGCCACCCACATCGCCATGGTCATGGATGAATATGGGCAGGTGGCTGGTCTGGTCACAATGGAAGATTTGCTGGAAGAGCTGGTAGGTGAAATTCGAGATGAGTATGATGACGCTGAAGAACATCCCATCGTCCGCCGTGAAGATGGCAGTTGGTTGGTGAATGGGTTGGAAGCGTTTGACAAAGTACAGGAAGTCGTAGGTCTGCCTGATGTATTAGAAGAAGACCGCGAGGATTTTACAACGCTGGCCGGTCTCATTTTATACTTGCTCAAGCAGTTGCCCACAGTTGGTGAAACAGTGGCATTTGGTGATTTTGTACTGGAAGTGGTAGATATGGATGGCAAGCGGATTGATAAGGTACTCATTCACAAAAAGTCAGGTAAGCATTCAGTCCCTCAAGAGACCTGACAGGTTTTTGGCCTGCAAAGTTTCAAGTTGACTGGTAAAAAACCTGTCAGGTCTGAACGGTTACGTTCCATCACGCTCTTGACGCCATTTCTGCGCCGGTATAAACTCCGGCTGGTAATTTTAGACCTTTAATACTCATCCAGAGAGGCAGAGGGACCGGCCCGTTGAAGCCTCGGCAACCGCTCCGTAGTCGGTAAACCGTGATCAGTAATTCGGTAAGCATAACCAATTACTGTATACCAGTAACCGGCTACCGAAAAAGGTGCCAATTCCGGCAAACCCTATGGGTTTGGAAGATGAGAGACTTTGGTAAAGTGACAAAAGCCTCTCCTGTTGAGAGGCTTTTTTATTTCTGAGGAATGCTAGATGGGCACATGGGGCATTGGCAGTTTTGAGAATGATACAGCCATGGATTGGCTGGTTGACTTTGCAGCCAATGATTTTCGGCTGATTGATCGCACGTTGGCCGGTGTGGCTGCTATGCAAGCGGTAGATTATCTGGACGCCGATGAAGCGTGTGAGGTGCTGGCAGCAGCGGAATGTGTGGCTGCTGCCGCCGGTTTTCCTGCCGCCGACCTGCCGGATGAAGTACACAACTGGGTGTCGGCCAACCGGCCGATTCGCGTGAAACCGGACTATGTGCGCATGGCGATCACGGCCGTCACCCGCGTTCGTACACACTCCGAGTTGCCAGAGTTATGGGCGGAAACAGATGATTATGAGGCGTGGAACACGGCCGTAGCCGACCTGCAATCTCGTCTCCACCAGATTGAGAAAAATAATGACCACCGCGATTGATATTTCCCACGAACCCGATCTGGGGTATGTTTTTCATCCAGCCAACGGCTGTTTTGGCGGAACTCGGTTTGATGTAATCATGCACGCGCAGCCCACCCGGCGCCACTACGACCCGGAAAGGGTGCAGGTCACTATCGTCCGCCAGAACGGTACTGAGACATGTCACCTGCACTACCCTGCATCGCCAGGGCAGCACCGGGTTTGCCCTGGTCGCATTGTGCTGACCGACCGGGTGGGCAAACAAGTGGTGGCTTTTTGTTTTGGGGGGGAACTGCATATCATCCACCAACCCCCGGAAACGATTTGTGTCTTTCAGTCGCCGGCGCCCATCCTTGACCTGACACTCTCTCACAACGCCGATGCCTTTCTGGCTAACGAAGTGGAAATTTTGCTGGCGCAGCGGCGGGCTGCCTGGGACCCGCAACAGCCCCACCGGTTTGAGCAGCACATGGCTCAAGTAGACCCGGCAGTGTTATATGCTGCCTGCCTGGAAGCGTTGGCGGCTAAATTTGTTACCTTTCCCCATGTGAATGATCCCGTCCGCCGCCAATTTGTGCATGATGTTCAGCAGGAGATCAAGGTGTGGCAGCAGGACGGCCGTTGGCCTGCGCCCGTACCGGAATTAGCGGAGTTGTTATGAAATCTTGGGGCCGCCGGTTGAAACCGATATCTATTACCCAAAACCTGCAAAAGCAGGTTGACAGGCGTCCGGTAACGCGCTTTAGCGCGTTACTTGTATCAGCCTGGGGATGGAATCCCCAGGGATGGTGGTCATTAGTCGTGGCGCTTTTTACCCTTGCTGCCTGTACATCGGCCGGGCCAACGGAGGTAACGGCCGTTCCCCTCATCTCCGCACCCCTCATCACCGAAACGACGACTGTCGCAAATACAGCGATGCCTGCCGTTCCCGAACCGGCCACCGCGCCCGCCGAAGCTATCCTCATTCAGGAACCGGGGCCTGGCTCGCGCCTCACCAACCCACTGCTGGTGCGCGGCGAAGCCGAGTCCACCTTTGAGCAAAACCTGGTGGTACGGCTGGTGGATGCAAACGGGACGGAGTTGGGCTTAACGGCCGTAACCATTGCCGCCGAAATGGGCCAGCGTGGGCCGTTTGAAGCCACGCTCCCCTTTGCCGTCAGCGGTGAGCAGCAGGCGTTTATTCAGGTGTTTGCCACCAGTCCGCGTGATGGGGGTGTGACGCACCTGAATGCGGTGGGGGTGATGTTGACCGATGGCGCGGCGGCGATACGGCCGTCGCTGCCAGAAACAACCGAACGCATAGCCATCACCCAGCCGGCATTGGCGGCAACCATCAGTGGTGGCACAGTCCAAATAAGTGGCGTAGGTGTCGCCAGTTTTGAACAAACCCTGCTGGTGGAACTGGTGGGTGAAGATGGCACAACGCTTGCCAGCCAACCCGTCATCGTCAATGCGCCCGACCTGGGCCAACCGGGCACATTCAGCGCCCAATTGCCCTACCGCGTGACGACTACCGGCTCCGGCCGCGTCGTGGTCCGCGACATCAGCCCCGCCTTTGGCGGCGATACGCACGTAACCAGTGTCGAGGTAACGTTATCACCCTGAGTGAGGAGTTCGCACGCCCACGTGCGAACGGTCAAATCGAGGCACAGAACGTTTGCGTCACAGTTGGGGCATGTGGGCGTTCCCCACCCCTCATATGACAGATTGAGGAGTTCGCACGCCCACGTGCGAACGGGTAACATGAGATAGTTGAATCGAGGGCAAAAATAATATGAAACGAGTTTATGATGAAAGCTTCGTTTACTACATCACTTTCAACGTATATGGCCGACTAAATTTGTTTGTGCGGCCAAGTTTTGTGATCCCGTTGCTTGATAGTCTCAACTTCTATCGCTACAAGCAACAATTCAAACTGCTTGGCTATGTCATCATGCCCGATCACCTTCATCTCCTTATCCTGGTTTATGGTCAGGCAACCATTTCAGATATTATGCGCGATTACAAAACATTCACTTCCAAGCGCATCATCAACCAGGCTGAAGTAGAAAATATCCAGGAATGGCTGATTGCTTTTCAGACTGCTGGTAATGAAACAGAGCGTAGTGAAAACAAGGTCTGGCAAGATGGTTTCTGGGATAAAACCATTTTTACGGAAAAACTCCTCAGGCAAAAACTCAATTACATTCATCGCAATCCGGTACGTGCCGGATTGGTTGATGATGTGGTTGCTTATCCTTACTCAAGCTACCGCAATTATGAGTTTGACGATAACACCCTGATTGAAATTGATAAAGATTGGCTATTTTAGCGAGGAGAGCCGCACGCCCGCGTGCGGCGTTGTTCGTTCGCACGTGGGCGTGCGAACTCCTCAGGTAAGGTTATGAACAGAACAGAACTACTCAAACAACAATTACAAGAACGTATTTTGATCATTGACGGGGCGATGGGGTCGTTGATCCAGACGTATGGATTGGATGAGGCGGGCTATCGCGGGGAGCGATTCGCCGATCATCCGGCGGATGTGAAGGGCAACAACGAAATCCTGAACCTGACCCGGCCAGACATCATCCACGCCATCCACACCGCCTATCTGGAAGCAGGTGCAGACATCGTGGAGACCAATACCTTCAACGGCAACCGCTTCTCGCAGGCCGAATACCAGATGGCCGAATATGTGTATGAAATCAACCGGGCGGCCGCCCGGATTGCCCGTGAAGCGTGCGATGCGTTTGTAGCCAAGGCCGCAGGGCGCGGGCCAAGATTTGTCGCCGGGTCATTGGGGCCGTTGAACCGCACGCTTTCGCTCTCGCCAGATGTGAATGATCCGGGCTACCGGGCGGTGACGTTTGACGAGGTGGCGGAGGCGTATGCCGAAGCAACGCGCGGTTTGATGGACGGCGGCGCGGACATCCTGCTCATCGAGACGATTTTTGACACGCTGAATGCGAAGGCGGCCATCTTTGGCATTCAAACTGTTTTCGAGGAGAAGGGTGAGGAACGGCCGTTGATGATTTCTGGCACGATTACGGACGCCAGCGGCCGCACCCTGTCCGGGCAGACGATGGAGGCGTGGTATACCTCCATTCGCCACGCCAACCCGTTGATTGTGGGCATGAATTGCAGCTTTGGGCCGGGAGCGTTACGGCCGTATCTCACCACCATCGCCAACATGAGCGACAGCTACATCAGCTTCTACCCCAACGCCGGTCTGCCCGATGGATTCGGCGGCTTTGCCGAATCCATCGAGGATATGGCGCCCGTGCTGCGGGAATTGGCGCAGGAAGGGTATCTGAACATCGTCGGCGGCTGCTGCGGCACCACGCCCGCCTTCATCAAAGCGTTCGCCCAGGCCGTGGCGGGCATTGCACCGCGCAAGCCGGCGCCGCGCCCCCAATATCTGCGCCTCAGCGGGCTGGAACCGTTGACTCTGACGCCGGAACTGAACTTTGTAAACATCGGCGAGCGCACCAACGTCACCGGCTCCCGCCGCTTTGCCCGCCTGATTTTGAACGGGCAGTATGACGAAGCGTTGAGCATTGCCCGCAGCCAGGTGGAAAACGGGGCGCAAATGATTGACATAAATATGGACGAAGGGATGCTGGATGCCCTGACCGCCATGCCCCGCTTCCTCAATCTCATCGCCGCCGAGCCGGACATTTCCCGCGTACCGGTAGTCATTGACTCCTCCAAGTGGGAGGTGATTGAGGCCGGGCTGAAGTGTGTGCAGGGCAAATCCATCGTCAACTCCATCAGCATGAAGGAGGGGGAAGCGGAATTTATCCGCCAGGCGAAGCTGGCGCGGCGCTATGGCGCGGCGGTGATTGTGATGGCCTTTGACGAGCAGGGGCAGGCGGATACGTTTGAGCGCAAGATTACCATTTGCCAGCGGGCTTATGATGTGCTGACGCAGCAGGTGGGCTTCCCGCCGGAGGACATCATTTTTGACCCGAATATTTTTGCCATTGCTACTGGGATTGAGGAGCATAATGAATACGGCCGTGCCTACATTGAGGCTACACGCTGGATCAAACAAAACCTGCCCCATGTACACGTCAGCGGCGGCGTCAGCAATATCTCCTTCAGCTTCCGCGGCAACGACTTGATGCGCGAAGCCATTCACGCCGCCTTTTTGTACCACGCCATCCAGGCGGGTATGGACATGGGTATCGTCAACGCCGGGCAGTTGGCAATATACGAAGAGATTCCCAAACCGCTGCTGGAGCGGGTGGAGGATGTACTCTTTAATCGCCGCCCAGACGCCACGGAGCGGCTGGTGGAACACGCCGAAATTGTGCGCGGTGCGGGCAAGGAAAAAGTGGCCGACCTGGCCTGGCGGGATGCGCCGGTGAACGAGCGCCTGGCGCATGCCCTGGTGAAGGGGATTACCGACTTTATTGTGGAAGACACGGAAGAAGCGCGGCAGCAGGCGACACGGCCGTTAGACGTGATCGAAGGGCCGCTGATGGATGGTATGAACGTGGTCGGCGATCTGTTTGGCGCGGGCAAGATGTTCTTGCCGCAGGTGGTGAAATCGGCGCGGGTGATGAAGCAGGCGGTGGCTTATCTGGTGCCGTTCATCGAAGCGGAGAAGGCGGCGGCGGGGCTGAATGGGCAGAGCAACGGCCGTATCGTTATGGCCACCGTGAAGGGGGACGTACACGACATTGGCAAGAACATTGTCGGTGTGGTGCTGCAATGCAATGGCTATGAAGTGATTGACCTTGGGGTGATGGTACCGGCGGAGAAGATTTTGCAGACGGCCGTAGACGTGAAAGCAGACATCATTGGCCTGAGTGGGCTGATTACGCCCTCGCTGGAGGAGATGCGTTATGTGGCCAGCGAAATGACCCGGCAAGAGTTCGAGATTCCGCTGCTGATTGGCGGGGCGACGACGAGTAAGATTCATACGGCCGTGAAAATTGAACCTAACTACCTGGGCAGCCAGACCATCCACGTGGTAGATGCTTCCCGCGCTGTGGGCGTCGTCTCCCACCTGTTGGGCGACGACAAAGCCAGCTACATTGCCGATGTGAAAGCCGAATATGAAACCATCCGCGTCCAACACGGCAACCGGCGTGACCGCGCCCGCCTCATCCCCATTGCCGACGCCCGCGCCAACCATTTCAAAACAGATTGGGCCACTTACCAACCACCCCAACCCAACTTTCTGGGTATCAAAACGTGGGACAATTACCCAATTACCCAATTACGCAATTACATAGACTGGACACCCTTCTTTGCCACCTGGGAACTGGCGGGCAAATTCCCGCGCATTCTGGAAGACCCGGTGGTCGGCGAATCGGCGCGGCACCTGTATGCCGATGCCCAGGCCATGCTGGACAAGATCATCGCCGAGAAATGGCTGACGGCGAAAGCGACCATTGGCATCTTCCCGGCAAATAGCGTGGGGGATGATGTCATCATTTTCAACACAGAGGGGCGACCAGAGGTCGGGCAGAGGCGCAGAGGGGAGGAGATTGAGATTGGGAAGATTCACTTCTTGCGGCAGCAGATGGAGAAGCCGCCGGGCCGGCCGAATATGTGTCTGGCCGATTTTGTGGCCCCGATGGAGACGGGATTGGACGATTATCTGGGCATGTTTGTGGTGACGGCGGGCATTGGGTTGGCGGAAAAGGTGGCCGAATTTGAGGCGGCGCACGACGATTACAGCGCCATCTTGCTGAAGGCGCTGGCCGACCGGCTGGCGGAGGCGTTTGCCGAGGCGATGCACGCCTGCGTGCGCCGCGAGTATTGGGGTTATGCCGCCGACGAATCGCTGGGAAATGAGGCGCTGATTGCCGAGACTTATCGCGGCATTCGGCCGGCGCCTGGCTACCCCGCCTGCCCCGACCACACCGAAAAGGGTGAACTGTTCCGGCTGCTGGAGGCGACCTGCCGTACCGGGGTGCAGTTGACGGAAAGTTATGCCATGTGGCCGGCGGCGGCCGTGTCTGGCTACTACTTCTCGCACCCGGAAGCGGCCTATTTTGGGATCGGCCGTGTCAACGCCGACCAGATCGCCGACTACGCCACCCGCAAAGGCCAGCCCATCGAAATCACCGAACGCTGGCTGGCTTCCAACCTGGGGTATGAACCTGTATAATGTCGAGGTCTACGGTATGAGACTGGCTATACTTCTACTGAATCATGTAACAACTTGTACCAGACGACAATGATCATTCCAAATGCTGAACATGCCATAGTAGACATTCGTAAACTGCGTGACTATGTACTCGACCCAACGCATGAGCGAGGAAAACATAAAGCGCGGGTATTTGCGGCCACATTTGACCTGACTGCGAACGACGCAGAAGCTCTACAAGAATACCTGCTTGGCATTGTACAAACACATGAGGCACAAACAGCAGTAGAGGGTGATTACGGACAAATATACCGAATTGATCTCCCTTTCGCCTGGAATGACATCACTGAGAATGTCCGTATTACCTGGATCATAAGGCACGATGAAGATTTTCCGCGATTGGTTAGCTGCTTTGTACGACGCAAAGGAAGATAACGATGAAAGAGAGTTATGAGCTATTGGATGTCGTTGCGTTACTGGTTGATTTGCCTGCACACGGTTTGCGGCGAGGTGAAGTAGGCACACTGGTTGAATACCTGGCGCCTGATATATGGCTGGTGGAATTTAGCGATAACAGCGGCGAAGAGTACGCTATAGTTGAACTACACACTAACCAACTGATGAAGCTGTATTATGAACCCGGTCTGGCTTCTACTCCAGATAAAGCTATTGTGGCGTGAACGATGAGCCCATCATTTTAATTGGGCCGCTGTATGCCGGGAAGACGACGGTAGGTAAGTTGCTGGCGGAAGGGTTGGGACGGCCGTTTGTGTTACCGGATCGGACGGAACGGCCGTACCAAAAACCGGAATACCTCAACCCCGATCTCAACGAAATCCTCTCGGCCGATGACCACTTTAACCGGCTGGTAAAGCACACCTTCTACACCAACAGCAAAACCCCCGCCCAAACCTGCCAGGAAATCCTGGCTGCCCTGAACCTGGCCTGACCATATCCATGACAGATAGCACACCCAATCGCCGCCAAAGGTAACTGGTTTACCCGCGCCCACCTGCTTACAATTCCCCCCATCTTAACAAAACGAGGACGCAGGTATGAAGAGAGCATGGTTACTGATTGGTCTGGTAATGGCGATGGGGCTGATGGGCTGCCAGCAGCAGCGCGACGCTTACAAATCTTTGCAGGCGGTAATGGATGACACGGTAGCGGCCGATGGGCCGGGCGTGGTGCTGCTGGTGGAAGGGGAAGGCGTCGGTCAGCAAATTTTTGCGCGGGGGTTGGCCGACCGGGAAAAGGGCAGCCCGGTACGCACCGTCAGCCATTTTCGTATGGGCGGCCTGACCAAGCCGTTTATCAGCACCCTGGTGCTGCAAATGGTAACAGAGGGCAAATTGAGCCTGGATGATACCCTGGCAGAGCGGCTGCCAGACACGGCCGTCCTCTTCCCCCACAGCGCCCAAATCACCATCCGTCACCTGCTGAATATGACCAGCGGCATCCCCGACTACCGCGATAACCCCACCTTTTGGGAAGTGGTGCGCACCCAGGAAAAACGGGGCTGGCAGCCGGAAGAACTGCTGCCGTATGCGGCCGAACTGCCGGGCACGGCCGTGCCCGGCGAAACTTACCACTACTCCAACACCAACTACCTGCTGCTGCAAATGATTCTGGCCACGGTACTCAAAGACCCATTGGCCGAAGAACTGCGCGACCGCATCTGGGACCCGGTGGACATGCCCGATACCTACATCGAGCCAATTGCCCTGACTTCTGGCGGACATATTGCCGGGTATGCGGACGTGGATGGCGACGGCGCCGTAGAAAACACATTGCCCTACGATGATGCGCGGGGCCTGGCCGACCTGGGTTTCATTTCCAGCGCCATTGACCTGGGCGCGTTTGCACCCGCTTTGTATGCCCGCACGCTGCCAGGAGTGGACGGCCGTGCCCAAACCCTGACCACTATCCCTACCGGCAACGGCGCGGACGAATACGGCCTGGGCATCATGCGCCGCCCTTCGGCCTGGGGCGATATGTGGGGTTACGACAGCACCACCGGCGGCTACAGCCACCAGATGTGGTACCTGCCCAACCAGAAATTGACCGTTGTTGTCTTGATCAGCGGCGAAGAACCGGCACTGGCGGATGAATTGGTAGAACGGGCGCTGACGGCCGTGTTGGGGCAAGAATAAGGCTACTCCCCAAACCGATCTTCGCTGCGGGCGCGGAAGAAGAGGCGGATGGGTGTACCCGTGAAGGGCCATCGCTCCCGCAACTGGTTTTCCAGGAAACGTTTGTAGCTGAAATTGATCCAATCCGGCTTGTTCACAAAAAAGATAAAGGTGGGCGGCGCGGTTTCCGCCTGGGTGGCGTAGAAAAATTTCACCCGTATGCCCCCCTTTTGTGGCGGTGGATGCAGGGTCGTGGCCTCGCGCATAAACGTATTCAGGGCGCTGGTTTGCACCCGCTGGTGGCGGGCTTCATTCACTTCCAACACCGCCGGCAGGATTTTGTTCACCCGCTGGCCCGTCAGCGCCGAGATGAAAACAATGGGCACATAGGGCAAAAAGTTTAATTCGTAGCGCACCTTTTGCTCCATCTCGTGCAACGTATGCGTGTCCTTTTCCACCACATCCCACTTATTCACCAGGACAATGATGCCGGCGTCCTCCTCCGTTAGCATCCCGGCGATGTGGGCGTCCTGGGCCGTAATCCCCTCTTCGGCGTCCACCAGCAGCAGGGCCACGTCGGCGCGGTTGAGCGCCTTCACCGAGCGCAGCACACTGTATTTTTCCACGCCCGGTTCAATTTTGCCGCGCCGCCGGATGCCGGCCGTATCAATCAGCGTAAATTCCTGACCGTGCCAGCGCAGTTTGGTGTCTATGGCGTCACGGGTGGTACCGGCAATGGGACTGACGATGGCCCGCTCCTGGCCTAACAACTTGTTGAGCAAGGTGGATTTACCGGCGTTCGGCCGGCCGAGGATGGCAATTTTGATGGAGTCGTCTTCTTCGTCGCTCGGTTCGCTGGCCGGAATGGCCTCCACGATAGCATCGAGCAAATCGCCCACGCCCACGCCGTGCAAGGCCGAAGTGGCAATGACTTCTCCCAGCGCCAGTTCATAAAATTCCATGGCCTGGTCTTTGAGATTCATGGATTCCAATTTGTTGGCGGCGATGATGACCGGTTTGTCGGTGCGGCGCAGGATGTCGGCCACTTCACGGTCGGCGGCGGTGATACCGGCACGGCCGTCTACTACCTGCACAATCACGTCCGCATCTTGCATGGCCACCCGGGCCTGCTGGCGAATGGCGGGCAGGAATTGTTCCGAATCCTCGGAGAGCGGTTCGGTATGCCAGCCTTCGGTCACTTCAATACCGCCGGTATCCACCAGCGAAAAAGCGACGCCGATCCATTCACTGTCGGCGTAGAGCCGGTCACGGGTAGTACCGGGTGTATCGGAGACAACGGCCAATCGGCGGCCGATGATGCGGTTAAAAAGGGTGGATTTGCCCACGTTAGGGCGTCCCACCAGGGCTACTAAGGCTTTGGTTTTCATAAACGGGCTATTGTCCCGGAAAAGGGGATACTTTGCCAGATTTTGGGGGATATTCAGAATTCAGGGTGCGGCAAAAGGCACAGCCGTGCCGTCCAGACCCACCGTATTTGTCAACGGCAGCGTGGGTGTGGGTCGGGTAATGATTACGGTAATGAGCGCCGGCTGCACCGAGCGAATTTCCAGACCGCGATTGGGAATAATTACCGTTGGTTCCAGTTCATAGATGCCGGGTCTCAGGCCAAAAACATCCACTGTGACTTCCACTTCCTGTTCCGGCATGGCATCCAATACCGGCAGCGGACCAAACAATACCACCCGCGCCGTTTCCGGCTGGATCACAGCTTGCAGGTCGCTGCCCAGGCCCAATACCTCAATGGGGCGGTTAAACACTTTGGTGCTGGAAAACGGTTCAATTTCCACCGTGGCCACAATCTCCTGCACTTCGTCCAGGGTAATGCCGGGCGGCAGCGCCAGCGATACCCGCGTGGAAAATGTTTCCGTCAGGCCGGTGACGTCAATTGGTTCGGTTTGCACGCGGAAGGGCTGCTCTAGCTGCGACGGCCGTCCCGTCAGCAGCACACTTGGCGGATTGACCGATGTGTTGAGGACGCGGTAACCCGGCGCCGGTTCACCCACGATATTGACACTGATGACCCGGTTGGCAAAATCCGCCGATTCTTCAATGGGGATCGTCACCGTCACCTGGTTTTGGCCGAGTTCCAGATTACTCACCCCGGCTACCCGCCCTTGCTGATCATAAAAAATGGGCTGCGGTGACACCACTTTGGTCTGTGTATCTTCATTGCTCAAGAAAACAGTGACACGGGCTAACTCCAGCCGGCTCACGTCAGACTCGATGCCTCTCACAGTAATAGAGGCCGGTTCCAACAGCGCATCGCCGGCCGTATAACCACGGGGCACACTACCACGCAAATCCAACGCCACCGGTATTTCTTTAGAGACCAGTGGCTCCAGGTGAACACTGATTTGATCGGGGGCCGGTGGGTCGAGGGTTATCTGGGCGGCGCCGGTGCGCACTTCCACGGGCGCTAACTGCCCCTGCCCATAAGGCGTCTGGCTTAAATCTACGATAGCGGAAAAGTCAGCCGGCGTCAGCGTGTCTACCACCGAAGTTGGCCCTTGAAACACGGCCACCACCGCTACATTGTTCAAATTAGAAGGTTCAATAATGCGCACGTTTTCAGGCACATTAATAAATTCGACGGGGACTTGCAGCGCCCGGCGCAGGATGGGGTCATCCCCTTGCTGAGCATTGACCCAGATAACGACGGCTAACAGCAGGGAAAGCAGCAGCGCCATCAGGTCGGCCAGGCTGGATTTGAAACGCCTCATAAGACGCCTCCTTTGGGGCCATCTTTGGGTGGACTGTCCGGTTTGACGGGGCTGTTCTTCAGAGAAGTGGAGCTGGTGAGCATGGTGTGCAGCACTTCATCCAGCCGGGAGGGTTCCAGGCGGCGCACGATGAAACGGCCGTTATGGGTAATGGAAACCTGCCCTGTCTCTTCCGACACGACCACCGTGACGGCATCACTCACTTCGCTGATACCCAGGGCGGCGCGGTGGCGCAGCCCCATTTGCCGGTCAGACAGGCTGCTGGTGGAAAGAGGCATCACGCAGGCGGCGGCAGCCAGTTTCTCACTGCGGATGATGACGGCGCCATCGTGCAGTTCGGTATGTTTATTGAAAATAGTGAGCAGCAGTTCGGCAGAAATGTCGGCATTCATGGCAATGCCGGTATCAATGTACTCTTGCAAACCGGTATCCCGTTCAAAGGTGATCAACGCCCCGTGCCGCCGTTGGGAGAGGCGCAGGCAGGCTTCTTTCACGGCCGTAATCATCGGATTGATTTCGTTCTGTCGCCAAAAACGCAGGTAGCGCCCACTGCGGCCAATGCGCTCCAATGCCCGGCGCAGTTCTGGCTGGAAAATGATGGGAATGGATATGAGCAGCACCGGCAAAATAGTATTAACCAGAGAGCGGAAGGCGATGAGGCCGGGAATAGAGGCCAACACCAAAACGGCCAGGGCAATCACCACCAGCCCCCGCAGCACCTGTACCGCCCGTGTCCCCCGAATGAGCATAAACACGGCAAAAATGACGGCCGTGACTAACAAAATATCCAGCACACTGATCCAGTCCCATCTGAGATTCCGCACTGTTTCCAGAATGCTGTCTACGGTAAATTCATTCATCCTACCCGGTTATTGGCGTAATTGTGAAAGTAATTGTTGGTAACTGGCAGCATTCGGCGGATTCAGCGCCAAAATTTTCTGAATGGTGTCTACGGCGCTGCTGGTATCATTGGCTTCTAGCTGCGCTTCACCCAGTTTGTCCAGCAGTTCAATGGCTTCTGTCACCCGTTTTTGCTGCACATAGAGGCGCGACAAACGCTCGACGATACTGGCGTCAGACGGCCGTTGCCGGGCCATGTCTTCCAATATCCCCATCACCTTATTCCCCCGCCCACTGCGCACCAACTGTTTCAAATACTCGTCCAATTCCATCACCGCATTCACCGGCTGGCCCACTTTGTAATACAGGTCAACCAGGATAATGGCGGTGCGTTCATCTTGGGGGTCGAGTTTGCGCAGTTCTTTATAAGCGGCCAATGCCCGCCGCCAGTCGAACCGCTGCATGTCAATATCTGCCGTCAACCGCAGCAGCTTCATTTGCCATTTGGCGCTGTTTTCGGCGCGGGGGGCCAGTTTCAAGCCTTCCTGGTACGTCTCCCGCGCTTTGTCCACCTGGGCCAGCTGGTAATACGCTTCGCCCATGGCCAGATATTGCTCCAAAGCGCGGTCTATCTGCCCGTGCCGTTTTTGCAGTTCAATCAGCCGGCCCCGAATGGATAAATCCAGCGGCGTAAATTCAACAGCACGGCCGTAGGCAATCATCGCCCCATTGGCATCACCCCGCACCTGGTATGTTTCCCCAATCACAATGAATTTGCGGGCGGCGGTGTCCCGCCAGCCCTGTTTGCCCAGCACATCCCCCAACTGCACGTGGGCGGGCAAATAATCGGGCGAAAGCTGGATGGCGCGGTAGGCTTCTTCAACGGCCGTGTCAAACATCCCCCGCCGCGCATATTCCTGGCTCAAAAACAGCGATTCCAGCACCAGTTCTGACCCGGCGGTAAGCATATCCCCCAGCGTCATCAAACCCGCATCCGAAATTGCATTCAGCCGGCCCCGCGCCTCTTTAACCTTATCCTCCCACCCCTTATGGCTCAGGAAATCCACCAGCGCATTGGCAAAACTCGTCGCCTGATCCACCTCACCCTTTGCCGTCAAACCTTCGGCCAGGTTTTCATACAACTCAATCAGACGATCCGCCTGATTATGCTGCACCGTACCCAGGTCCACAATTTTCAGCACATTGATAAAATGTTCGGTGGCTTTATCAATGTTTCCCCGTGCCCGGAAACATTCACCTAACGAAAAGTGGCTGGCTAACCGGTATTCATGGTCTTTAACCGAGGACTCAAACTCACGAATGGCATCCTCAAAACGCAGCTTATCCTGATAAAGAAGTCCCAGGTTAAAGTGAGCGGCGGCACTGTTCACCCCGGTAGCCATCACCTGTTCATAGGCGCTGATGGCCTCATTGGTCATGCCCCGCCGTTGAAAATCCAACGCCTGGCTCACCAACGCCTGGCGCTTCAACATGCGCGCATCCATCTCCCCTTCGCCAAACAAATCCCCGGCCAACTGCTCCATGGCCATGCGGTGGGCGTCCTGAACGGGGGTGGCAGCCTCGGCGCGTTTATGCACTCCACCTTCGCCATCCACCGTCAGCCGTTTGGTCAGGCTGCCGATCAGCCCCGATGTTTCGGCAACCGGGGCGGCGCTACCCCGGATCGGGCGACCCGATTTGATCATCTCAATTGCCGTTAACACGTCTGCATTGCGCGGGTCCAGGCGCAGCGCCAACTGGCAGGCTTGCAGCGCTTTTTCGCGCTCACCTTGTTTGTTGAGAACACGGGCAATCGCCAGATATTCATGAATGGCGTTAGGGATAACGCCCTGTTTTTCATAAACGGAAGCCAGCCGTTGGTGGGCTTTCAGCAGGTTTGGCTCCAGGCGAACGGCCCGCAGCCAGTTATCCATGGCATCATTCAGGTGGCGGCGGTTCAGTTCCACTTCACCAATGGCCATGTAAGTTTTACCGGCGTCTTCGTTCATGCCCAACTGCTCTTGCATATCGGCTACCTGGCGCAGGTAAATAATGTCACCACGCGAGTAACGGGCCGCCAGTTTGAAATTGTCCAGAGCTTTGTCTAGCCGGTTGAGTTTATGATATGCGGTGCCCAGCCCATCATAGGGGGCTGGTTCATTTGGGGCCAACTGCGCGGCAACCTCAAACTCCTTGATTGCCGCTTCCCATTTTTCATCCCATATGTAGGAATGACCGTTGTTGAGTGCCTCTTCGTAACGAACACGGTTACCTGCCACAGCAGCGCCTCCAAAGGTGTTGTTTGCTAATTGACCAACGACGAGGTGAGTATACCACAGGGGAAAAGTGACGAAAAGCGTCTTATCTGCCACCTGTCCCTCACGGCCGTACCGGGTATAATCTGCCACAATGAGCGTCTACCTCCCGGCAAAGCGCCCCCGTTCCGTAACTCTCATTCTTGGGGGTGTTATCCTTTTTGGTGTGTGGAACGTGAGCAAAGCACTGTTGTTGATCCAAAACCGGCCCTTGTTAGACCCCTTTGCTATCCGGCCTGCCCCTTTGTGGCAGGCGGTGTGGGCGTTGGTGTGGGCGGCGTTGTTTTTGGGGGGTGCGTGGCTGTTGCGGGGGCGACGGCCGTTTGCCCAAATCGCTATCCCCCTGTTACTCTTTCTATTCGGTCTATACACCATCAGCCTGCGCCTCATCTTTTCCCCACTCCCCTTTGCCGTCCATGGCGGTCTGGTGATCACCCTGTTTTTTGCGGCGGCGGTACTGTTGTCCTTTTGGGGGTTGAGGCGCGCCGGGCGACGGCATTATTTTGTTGAGAGAGGAGATTAGAGATTGGAGATTGGCAGAATCTTTAATCTCCAATCTCCAATCTCCACACAGCTATGAACGCCAAAATCGAACAACTACGACGACTGAGACAGGAATCCCACCAGGGGGGCGGCGCAGAGCGGATTGCCAAACACAAAGCGGGCGGCAAACTGACGGCCCGCGAGCGCATTGATCTGCTGCTGGATAAAGGGTCCTTTCACGAAATTGACGCCTTTGTTGTCCACCGGGAACGCAACTTTGGCATGGACAGCAAAAAGTACCTGGGGGATAGTGTGGTGACGGGGTGGGGGACCATAGACGGCCGTCTCATTTACGTCTTCTCCCAGGACTTCACCGTCTTTGGCGGCAGCCTCAGCCAGGTACACGCCGAAAAAGTGTGCAAAATTATGGACATGGCTATGCGTAACGGCGCGCCTGTCATCGGCATCAACGACTCCGGCGGGGCGCGCATCCAGGAAGGGGTCGTCAGCCTGGGTGGGTACGCGGACATCTTCCTGCGCAACACCCTGGCCTCCGGCGTCATCCCCCAGATCAGCGCCATCATGGGGCCGTGCGCCGGCGGCGCGGTCTATTCCCCCGCCCTCACCGACTTCATCTACATGGTCAAAGAGAGCAGCTACATGTTCATCACCGGCCCCGATGTGGTCAAGACCGTCACCGGCGAGGATGTCACCTTTGAGCAGTTAGGCGGGGCCATGACCCATAACGCCAAGAGCGGCGTGGCCCACATGGCCGCCGAAAGCGAAGCCGACGCACTCTTCCTCATCCGTGAATTGATGAGCTACCTGCCTTCCAACAATATGGAAGACCCCCCCTTCAAACCGGCCAAAGACGATCCGCTGCGCACCGAAGCGGCGCTGGACTCGCTGGTGCCGGACAACCCCAACAAACCGTATGACATCAAAGACGCTATCCACCTGATCATGGACGATGGCGAGTTTTACGAAATTCAGGAGCATTACGCCCAAAACATTGTGGTAGGGTTTGCCCGCCTGGGCGGCTTTCCGGTGGGCATTGTGGCCAACCAGCCGATGGTATTGGCCGGGGTGTTGGACATTAACGCCAGCGAGAAGGCGGGCCGCTTTGTCCGTTTTTGCGACTGTTTCAACATTCCCCT
>CAADGU010000267.1 GCA_900696625.1 uncultured Chloroflexota bacterium
AATCGGTTATCGGTTATCGGTAACCGGTGATGCGTGATGCGTGATGCGTGAGACTTATCACGTGACACTTCATACGCAAGACATGATTATATCTTTTATCTGACGGCCGTCAGGGTGAACAGGCAGTGATTTCCCTACTATCAGGCATCATTTTAACCATTGCTCATCATTGGGGTGGTTGGCAGGTTTGCCGATGTAAAGATAATTGTGGTGGCTAGTGGCTGGTTCCAGCCACCAGCCACTAGCACAAAGGAGCAATAAAAATGGAATGGTTAGCCGAACTATGCGCCGGGTTTGACGGCCGTGTGGGGGTGTCCGCCCTCAATTTACAAACCAACGAACAGTTTTTGTATCATGCGGAAGAGATGTTCCCCACTGCCAGCGCCATCAAATTGGCGGTATTGGCGGCGTTGATGCAGCAGGTGGAAGAGGGGCAGTATACATTAGACACACCGGTCATGCTGCGCCGCGCCGACCAGATCAGCGGCAGCGGCATTTTGCAATTTCTGACGCCGGGGCTGGTCATGCCCCTGCGTGACTGGGCCTTTTTAATGATGAACATTAGCGATAACCTGGCCACCAACGCCCTCATTGACCATGTGGGATTAGCTTACATCCAGGAGTGGCTGATGGCACATGACTACCCGGATGTACAAATTCACCGCAAGATTGATTTTGGCGTATTGGCTCAGGACATCACCCAGTTGGGTACGGCCACACCGGCGGGCTTAAATCGGTTGATGACGGCCGTCTTCCGCCATGAAATCCTCTCCCCTGCCGCCTGTAACGAAATGCTGCGGATGATGGACAAGGTGGGCAGCGAACGGGTGGGGCGGTATCTACCCTTTGCTTTTTATGGGGATGAGACGCCGGAGGAGGAAAAGCTGCGGCTGGCAGGTAAAACGGGGTCATTGAAGGGGTGCCGGGTGCAAACGGCCGTTGTCTGGCGCGGTACCGGTGCAAACCGGCGCGGCTTTTCTATTACCGTCATGGCCGATGGCGACCCAGCCCCCGAATTGTGGAGCGCGGATGCGGCCGGTGTGTTGCTGATTGGCCGCATTGCCCGCGCCGTGTATGACCAGGTGTTTATGGCAAACCGGCCATAAACACCTGGTCATACTTATTCCGCAAATTCCCAGCCCATTTGTTCAGCCTGGGCCTGTTTGTCGGCGTCAATGATCACCTGATAATGGGTGCTGGTGGGGCCGCCACAAACCGTCGCCACCGGCAGTTCAAACGTCACCGATTCATACACGGGAATGCCGGCAGCTTCCAGTGCGGCCACCGCATCTTGTTCGGTGGGGTAACGGGCATCTTCACATTGCACCCCGGCGGCAATCATCATCACCGATTGCGTATCAGATGCATCCATGCCTGGGTAAGGGTTGTAAGCAGGCGCCAGTTCTGGAACCGGGTAGCCTTCGGGCAGGGTGTTGGCCGGGGCAGCCGCGGGGTAGGCATCGGCAGGCACGGCCGTTGCAGTAATGGTTGGGCGCGGCATCACATCTGCCTCTGGCTGATCAACAGCGGGTGGTGGCGGGGTCGCGGTCGGCTGCGTATTGCTGGGGCCACACGCTGCCAACAGCAGTAATATTAACAAGATAAGGGGATATGTAACTCGTTTCACCATGTTTCTCCTTATTAAGGTTTTTGCGAACAGGCCAGGATTGTAGCAAAATACATTCGGGACGCGAGAGTTGCCGCCCGGCGTTTGGTGAATGCTCATACGTTATCAGGCCCCCTCTGCGCCCTGCTGTTAAATAAAGAAGTTTAACTTTTCTCAAAAGTTGAACTTCTACAAAGGCAAGGAGTTTAGAATGAAAAAATTGTTTGTGTTGCTGCTTATGGGTCTGTTGGTTGCCTGCGGGCAAAGTGTACGTGACCGGGAAGCGGAGATGGCCGGTGTGTTGGCAACGGCCGTTATCGCCACCGCCCCCGCCACTGCGTCAGAAACCAACGCAGCCGCCAATCCCGAACCGGCTAACCAAAGCGCCGGTTCCCCCGCAGCCGGTACCATCGCCGAAGCCGCCCAGGTGCGCTCTTCCGACCAGACCAAAGGCGCGGCCAACCCGCTGATCACCATCATTGAATACAGTGATTTTCAATGCCCGGCTTGCAAGTCAGTGTCACCCACCCTGGCGCGCCTGGTAGAAAGCTATCCTGAGCAAGTCCAATTGGTTTACCGCCACTTCCCCTTAAACCAGATTCACCCCAACGCCCAAAAAGCGGCGGAAGCCGCCGAAGCTGCGGGCGCACAGGGCAAATTTTGGGAATTTCATGACGCCCTCTTTGCCGGTCAGGTTGATTGGCAAGGGTTAAGAGAATCCGCCTTCCGCGATTACCTGGTTGGTCTGGCAGCGGAGTTGGAATTAGACGCCGATCAATTTGCCAATGACCTAGACAATGGTGTTTATGCTGCTTATGTGGCGGCATCGGAACAAGAAGCGATGGGGCTGGGCATGCCCGGTACGCCCAGCATCATTCTGGACGGCCAACTGCTGCCCGGTGTGCCCAATGATTTCAGCCTGTGGGAGGGGTATGTGCAGGCGCAAATAGCGATGGCGGCATTGGCCGACCGGCAGTATGACGCCGCGCCGCCGATGACCATTGACCCGACCAAAAGCTATATTGCCACCATTGAAATGGAAAATGGCGGCCAAATTGTGATTGAACTGCTGCCGGAATCTGCGCCAGAAACGGTGAACAACTTTGTCTTTTTGGCGCGGGAGGGCTGGTATGATGGCGTCAGCTTCCATCGGGTGATCCCTGGCTTTATGGCGCAAACGGGCGATCCCACCGGGTTGGGCATGGGCGACCCAGGTTACGCCATCCCCGATGAGTTTGACCCGGCGCTGTCGCATGATGGGCCGGGGGTGGTTTCGATGGCGAACTCTGGGCCAAATACCGGCGGCAGCCAGTTTTTCATCACTTACGCCCCGGCCACGCATCTGGACGGCCGTCACGCCATCTTTGGTCGCGTCATTGAAGGCATGGACGTGGTCAGCGCCATTACCCCCCGTGACCCGCAAGACCCCGCCGCCCCCGATGGCGACCGTATGGTGACAATTACGATTGAGGAAAAATAAGGGAAGAGGCAATTGAGTAATTGAGTAATTGGGTAATTTGCTGCTCAATTACTCAATTACCCAATTACCCAATTACTCACCATGTGCAGACCACCCCAAACGATAGCCGTTTTTATTTTATTGCTGCTGCTGGCGGCGTGCGGTTTGCCGGGCCGGTCTGGGTCAGAGGCGACGGCGACGCCGGTGGGTAATTTTCTTACGTACTCCATTATTCCCCCGGCTTACACCATTTCCATGAGTCCCGGTGGGCGCGTGCCCGGCGCGCCAATGGAATACCTGGGACAGGAAGGTGATACCTACCGGGTGCGGATTGGCGGGCAGGAAGCATTAAAACGGGTGGGGGACTCATTTGCCTGGTCGGGCGTGATTGCTGCTGGTGTGCATGGTGAATATAACCTGCGGCTGACCTCGGCGTTGTTGGGGCCGCTGCCGGTGACGGGCGGCGTCAAGTTAACGATTTTGGACTGGCAGCCGGTGGCTACGGCCGTGCTGCCCCAACTGCCCAATGCCCTCCACTTCGGCAACATCTTGCAAGACCATAACCTGGCGGTGGGCGACACCATGCCCGCTTCCACGTTGCGCTATGAAGGGCTGGTAACCGAAGGCAACCGGCGGTTGGCCCGCTTCTCTGGCCTTACCGGCCTTAGCGACTATGCCCAGGGCGATTCCGTCACCTGGATGGGCCAACTGCGCAGCAATGTGTATGTGCGTTATAATCTGCGGGTTATTAGTTTTGATGAAGATAATGTGTTGTTAGGCGGTACGGCCGAATTATGGCTGGCCGAGCCGACCTATCCGTAAGGAATTGTCCAGACCCTAAGGGTTTTTGAAGCCCTTAGGGTCTTTTTCCACCCATGATCAACTCACCCCATCCCCGCCCCCTCAATCCGCTGGTTGACCGCAATCCATTTCGGCAGCAGCCATTACCCACAGACGTTGCGCCCATCTTGCCGCTGGCCGAAATCAAAGAGTTGTTGCCGGAGCCGGTGCTGCCGGATCGGGAAGGGTGGACGGCGCTTTATTGGCGCGCCTGGGAAGTTTTATGGGCTAATTTGCGCCAGCCCACGCCAGAAAGTGGCTTTGTGGCCCCTTATGTGTCGCCGGCTGACAGCGACTACTTGTTGATGTGGGAGGCGGCTGTTTTAACCCAACTGGGGCTGTACGGCCGTCGCGCCTTTAACTTTATGGGGTTGCTCAATAATTTGTATGCCCATCAACAGGCTGACGGTTTTATCTGCCGGGCTGTGAACCAACAGACCGGGCAGGATGGCCACTTTCCCTTTGACCCCAACAGCACCGGCCCCAACATGCTGGCCTGCGCCGAATGGCGCTATTTTCGGTTAAGTGGGGATGACGGCCGTCTCGCCGACGTGTTTTGGCTGCTGTTGGCGCTGCATCAATGGTACCGCGACAACCGCACCTGGCCCGGCGGCGGCTATTGGGCCACCGGCGTCAGCAGCCAGATGGATAACCAGCCGCGTGTGCCCAACAGCCGCGACCACCATCGTCACTGGATATGGGTAGACGCCACCATCCAGGCGGCGCTCGACTGCAATTGTCTGGCGCAGATGGCCGCCCACCTGGGCGAAACTGATCTGGCGGCGGCCCTGAAAGAGGAACATTCGCAGTTAGCGGAATTGATCAACCGGCGGCTGTGGAATGAGGAAACGCAATTTTACCAGGATGTGTCGCCAGACGGCCGTTTCAGCAGCATCAAGAGCATCGGCGCGTATTGGGCTTTGTTTGACAACGGCCTGGTGCCGGAAAAGCGTCTCACCGCCTTTGTGCAGGCGCTGCGGGAGAACTGGGCCTTTAATTTGCCGCACCGCATCCCCAGCATATCGGCCGATAGTGAGGCGTATAATGCGGAAACGGGCAATCGCTGGCGGGGTGGGGTGTGGCCGGATATGAACTTTATGGCGCTGCGGGGCCTGCGCAACGTGGGGCAGCATGCCCTGGCGCACACCATCGCCTGCAACCATGTGCAGCATGTCTACCAGGTGTACCAAAATACCGGCTATTTCTGGGACAACTACGCGCCGGAGGCCGTTATGCCCGGCGAACCGGCCCGGAAAAATGCGCTCACCGCCTGCGTCACCCCCATTGCCATGCTGCTGGAAGATGTGCTTGGCCTGACTACCGATTGGCCGCACCGCCGCCTGTATTGGGATCGTCGCCTGGACACAGAGCAGATGTACGGTGTGCGTCGTTACCCCCTGGGCGTGGATGGTGTGCTGGATATTGCCGGCGACCGGTTCCAGGTGACGCTGACCACCAATACGCCATTTACACTGGTGATTCGGGATGCAGCCCAAAATTTGCAAACGGCCGTGAGCGCCGGTACAACCACCATTGATTTGACATAACTCGTGACCAGCCTGACTGTTGCCACCATTAACTTGCGTAACCGGGCCGACCGCTGGCGGCAGCGGCGGCATTTGCTGGTGGCCCAACTGCTGGATGCCACACCAGACCTGATCGCTTTGCAGGAAATCAGCTTTTCTATCGGCCAGGGGCGCTGGCTGCGTAACCAGATCAATGCCCGGCTGCCGCAAGGGAAACGGCCGTACACCCTGGTACAAAAACGCAAACAGCACTGGCAATACCGCAGCGAAGGGGTGGGCATTCTCTCCAGTTTGCCGGTGGTCTATACAGATTCTATCAACCTGGGCTATAACGGCCGTGTCGCCCTCCGCGCCAATATCACCCTGCCCGATCACCAGACGTTGGATTTTGTCACCACCCATTTACACCACGTGGCGCACGACTATGAGGCCCGGCAGGAGCAGGCATTGCGGCTGGTGGGCTGGTTGCGTAATACGCGCCCCACACCTCTGCAAATTGTTGCCGGTGACTTTAATGAACTGCCTGATGGCCTGGCGACACGGGTGATGAAACAGAATTTTCGTTCGGTGTATGCCATGCGGCACGGCCGTGATCCGTTGGCAACTTTTCCCACCGCCCTATCAGGCATAGCGGCTGACAGTTGGGCCGGCTGCCTGGATTACATCTTTGTCACCCCCGCCATCACCCACATCACCACCGTTGCCATTTTTTGTGACAAACCCGCCCCCGACGATGACACCCTTTACCCATCCGACCATGTGGGCCTCATCGCCACCATCGAGCTTTAGGCAGTGGACAGATGAGGCTAATTTAGCCACAATTGGTAACATACAACTATGATCTCAATTGTCGCTCCCGTTTATAACGAAGAACAGGTATTACCGGAACTGCACCGCCGCGTAGCCGGGGTGATGGATACCCTGGGTGAACCCTGGGAATTGGTGTTGGTGAATGATGGCAGCCGGGACCGTTCGGCCATTGTGATTGCCGAATTGAACCGACAAGATGCCCGTGTGAAGGGCATCAGCTTTTCGCGCAATTTTGGTTTCCAGGTGGCCGTCACCGCCGGGCTGGATTTTGCCAGCGGCGACGCCGTTATTTTGACCGATGCGGATTTGCAAGACCCGCCGGAACTGTACCCGGACATGATTGCGAAGTGGCGCGAGGGGTTTGATGTCGTTTACGGTGTGCGCGTCAGCCGGGTGGGTGAAACCCGCTTTAAGCTGTGGACGGCAAAGCTGTTTTATCGCCTGATTCGGCGCATCACCAAAATTGACATTCCGCTGGATACCGGTGACTTTCGATTGATGGACCGGCGCGTGGTGAAGGCCATCCGCAGTATGCCAGAGCGCAACCGGTTCTTGCGGGGTATGGTGCCCTGGGTTGGCTTCCGGCAGACGGGTGTGCCGTATGAACGGGCCAGCCGTTATGCCGGGGAGTCGAAGTTTAGCAGCGTCAAACAGATGCTGCCTTTTGCCCTGGATGCTATCACCAGCTTTTCTTATCTGCCGCTGCAACTGGCGACGTATTTGGGCTTTTTTATGGCCGGTCTGGCGGCATTGGCGATTGTGGCGGTGGTGTTGGTGCGGCTGTTCGGCCCATCTGCTCCCTTGCTGGGACAGGCCACCACCCTGGTTGCCGTCTTGTTTTTGGGCGGGGTACAGCTCATTTGCCTGGGTATCATTGGCGAGTATCTGGGGCGAATTTATGACGAGGTGAAGGGACGGCCGTTATACCTGATTGATCAATTGTGGGGGTTTGAAGGGGGCAGCGATAAATGAGGATTACATCAATCCTCATTTGTCGCTGCCCGTTTTGTTCGTTATAATTTCTGCCACTTAAGAAGGCGCCATAGCTCAGTTGGTTAGAGCGAGGGACTCATAAGCCCTAGGTCACTGGTTCAAGTCCAGTTGGCGTCATCAGGAACCAGAAGCCGCTCCGTGAGGGGTGGCTTTTTTATTGCGTGCTGCGTGACCCACGGGCCACGCAGCACACATCACACATGACGGCACTGGCACACATACAAAAACGAGGCTGGCTGTTTGCCCTGGTGGGTGTATTGGCGGCGCTGCTGTGGTTGTGGGCGGGGGAACCGGCACGGCCGTCCACCCTTTCTCCGGTCATGGCGCCGATTACGGCCGTAGACATCAACCAGGGGCGGCTCAATGCCGTGCCACCTTCGCCGCGCAGCGGGCCAGACGGCTGGCGCATCCGGCAGGATTTTGTGGCCGGGCATGATGGCCTGCGCGAAATTGAGCTGATCCTGGCCCGTAATGGCGAACCGGACGCGGACGAGGACGGCCGTTTCACGCTCACCCTCTTTGATGATGCCGGCAATGCCATCAGCCAGCGCGCGTTGTTCACACGCAATTTCCGGCATAACCACACCTACACATTTTCTTTCCCAGCTCAGCCCGCTTCCGCCGGGCGGCGCTATGTGTTGGAATTGAGCGGCAATGAAACCAATCCGCTGACGGTGTGGGGGTATGACCTGGATGTGATGGGCAGTGGGCAGGCGGTGGTGGTAGCAGAGGGAGAGCCGCCGGGCACGGCCGTGCAAGACCTCCGCTTCATCACCCGCTACCAACTCCTGCCCACAGAAGCCATTTCCACCTTAGCCAGCCAGGTATGGCGCGATGGCGTCATTATCTTGCTGGCGCTGCTGTTCATCCCTTTGCCCGGCGTGTTGTTATTGCAGTTGCCTCCCTTACGTTGGCGGGCTTGGGACGGCATGGCCTGGTGGGGTACGGCGCTGGCATTGGGCACGGCCGTTTGGCCCCTCATCTGGTACGTCTTCACCCTGCTCGGCGGCCATTTCACCGGCTGGCTGCTGTGGGTGATGGTGATAGGGTGTTTAAGTGTTTACGTGTTCCTGTATTTACGTTTTCACGCATCACGCATCATGCATCACGCATCACCCCATCACCTGCTCCTCCTGCTCATCTTAACCGCCGGCTTCGCCGTGCGGCTGCTGGCGGTGCGCGATTTGGCCGCGCCGCCCTGGGTGGATGCGGGTCGCCATGCGTTGATCACGGCCGTGATGGTGGCCAACGGCCAGACCATTTCTGATTATGCCCCTTATATGCCCGTAGACCGTTTCCCCTACCACTTTGGCTTTCACACCATTTCCGCCAGCCTGGCGCTGATGACAGGCTGGCCGTTGGAGCGGCTGCTGTTGGTGTTGGGGCAGCTGTTGAATGCGCTGGTACCGTTGACGGTGTACACAGCCGTGTGGCTGATGACCCGTCGCCGTAACCCCGCCATCCTGGCGGCATTTTTCGTAGCCATCCCCTTCTTCTTCCCCGCCTATTACGCTACCTGGGGCCGTTTTACCCAACTGACCGCCATGCTGGTGATGCCCGTGCTGCTGGCCTTTACCTGGCTGCTGGTTCGTGGCGGCGCGCGCTGGAAACGAGGTTGGTGGGTAGTAGCATTGCTGGCGGCAGGCGTTTTTTATATACACTTCCGTGTTTTTTTGTTTTATGTGCCTTTTGTGGCTGTGCTGTGGCTGTGGAGTTGGGGGCGGCACGGCCGTTGGCTGCTGTTGAGTGGGTTGCTGGCGATATTGTTCACGTTGCCGCGCTTGTTAACCCTCACCACCATCACCGAGCCGGTGCAGGCGATCAGCTACAACCTGCCCAACTACAATGAGTTTCCCCGCTCTTATATCAACTCTGGTTGGGATCGCTGGTTCATCTGGCTGGCAGGGTTCCTGCTTTTGCCGTTACTGATTGGCCTGCTACGGCGGCGGCGCTGGACGGCGCTGCCGGTAGCGTTGCTGTTATGGGTTGGGCTGCTCTTTTTGCTGCTGGCGGGGGAGTATCTGGGGCTGCCCAGCACCTCGTTGGTGAATCTGAACAGCATGTACATCACCTTGTTTTTGCCACTGGCAATCTTTCTAGGCGTGATGCTGGAGCAGGTGTGGCGCTGGCTGCGGCAGTCGCATTGGGTGTTGCTGGTGTGGGTGTATGTGGCGGCGGGGGTGTTGGTTACGGCCGTGACCCTCTTCGGTTTGCGCCAGCAAATCGGCATCCTCAACCCGGACACCATTCTCGTGCGCCCCGCCGATCTGCCCGCGCTGGCCTGGCTGGATGAAAACGTACCCGCCGACGCCAAGATCGCCGTTAACAGTTGGAAATGGTTGGGCGAAACGTGGGCCGGTGGCGATGGCGGCGCGTGGATCGTCCCCCTAAACCAACCACCGCGCACCACCACCACACCCCCGGCCGATTACATCTACAGTCCGGCGTTGGCGCAGGAAGTACGGGCGTTTAACGAGGCGGCGACGGCCGTGACCGATTGGGCGGCTGCGGACACGGCCGTGTGGCTGCGTGAGCAAGGCATTACCCACCTCTTTGTCGGCCAACGCGGCGGTTTCCTCGACCCCGCCGCCCTCCACCGCAACCCCGGCTTACGGGTGATTTATGCGGCCGATGGGGTGTTTGTTTTTGAGATTGAGAGATTGGGAGATTAGGAGATTTTTCCAATCTCTCAATCTCCTAATCTCCCATCTCTATAAGTGCGGACTACGGCCGTCCACCACCCCCTTCACATGCTGCACAAACGCCGCCACGGCCACACCCTGCTGTTGTATACCACTCCGTTCCCGCACCGATACCGTGCCATCGGCCATTTCCTGGTCGCCCACAATCAGCATGTACGGCAGCTTCATCTGCTGCGCCTGGCGCACTTTGGCGTTCATGCGCTCGCTGCCCACCATTGCCTGCGCCCGGATGCCCGTCGCCCGCAGTTGCGCCGTCAGTTCTGCCGCATACGCCTGGTGCGCGTCCGTAATCGGAATCACCCGCACCTGCTCCGGTGACAGCCAGACCGGGAAATTGCCGGCGTAATGCTCAATCAAAAAGCCGATAAACCGCTCATGGCTGCCCAACGGCGCGCGATGGATGCAAAAGGGCATTTCCGAGACCCCCTGTTCATTCGTAAACGTCAGATCAAACCGGGCCGGCTGCGCAAAATCCACCTGATTCGTGGCAATGGAAAACTCCCGGCCAATGGCGCTCCAGATTTGCACATCAATCTTTGGCCCATAAAACGCTGCCTCATCATCCGCTTCCACAAAGGGCACGTTTTCGCTGATCATCACCTGGCGGATGAGATCCTCCATTTTCAGCCACATCGTTTCGTCGTCCACATACTTTTTGCCCAGACCGGCTTTGCTGTGTTTGCTCAGGCGCATCACGTACTTGTCAATGCCAAACAGGGCAAAATAATGGCGGTATAGCGCCAGAACCGCGCTAAATTCGGCCGCCAACTGTGATTCAGCGCAGTAGATGTGGGCGTCATTTTGCGTCTGCCCACGCACCCGCAACAGCCCCATCAGCGTGCCACTCTGCTCATAGCGGTACACCGTGCCATACTCCGATAGACGCAGCGGCAGGTCACGGTAACTGCGCGGTTTGCTGCCGAAGATTTTGTGGTGGAAGGGGCAGTTCATCGGTTTCAGGTAATACGTCGCCCCTTCCCGCTCCATGCCGGCGTACATCTCATCTTCGTAATAGGGCAAATGGCCGCTGCGCAGATAGAGCGCTTCTTTGGCAATATGGGGCGTACTGACGTACACGTACCCGGCGGCGTCTTCCATTTCCCGCGCCAGCCTTTCCAACTCTTCGCGCAAGATGTTGCCGTTGGGCAGCCACAGCGGCAGCCCCGGCCCAATTTCGTCATCGAGGATAAAAATTTCCAGTTCCCGGCCCAGTTTGCGATGGTCGCGCTGCCGGGCTTCTGCCAGCATGTGCAAATGGGCTTTGAGTTCTTGTTTATGGGGCCAGGCCGTGCCGTAGATGCGCTGCAACATGGGCCGGTTTTCGTCGCCGCGCCAGTAGGCGCCGGCAATGCTCATCAACTGGAAAGCGTCCGGCGCAATCTGCCCCGTGTGGGCCACGTGCGGCCCCCGGCACAAATCCTCAAAGCTGTCTTGCCGGTACGTGCTGATCGGCTCGCCGGAGTGGGACAGTTCGTCAATCAGTTCCAGCTTGTAGGGCTGGTCGTGGAATAGTTGGCGGGCTTCAGCGGCGCTGATTTCGCGGTAGACCAGCGGATGTTTCCCGGCGATAATCTGGCGCATTCGTTTTTCCAACCAGGGCAGATCATCCGGCTTGAAGGTACGGCGACGGCCGTCGTCATCCAGTCCCAGGTCAAAATCATAATAAAAGCCGTTGTCAATGGGCGGGCCAATCGCCAGTTTGGCCGCCGGGTACAGCGCCAACACCGCCTGCGCCAACACATGCGCGGCCGTGTGCCGGATGCGGTACAAATCAGACAGTTCATAGGGTTGTTGGTTCTGATCAGACATACTGTCCTCCTTGTAACGCGAATTGGCAATTCGCGTTACGAAAACAAAAAGGCCGCTCGTAGGAGCGGCCTCTGTTACTGCTTACTGTTCACTGCTAACTGCTTACTGCTTACCAATCCAGGCCGCTCATAACTCCATACTCTTAGTTGTGATCAAGGTAGTGGCATGGCTGATGAACTCGGCCACGGGCAGCGCGCCCCGATCTTCTTCGTCGCGGGTGCGGACGGCAACAGCATTATTTTCCATTTCCTTGTCACCCACCACCAGCATGTAGGGGATTTTTTGCAGTTGGGCATTGCGGATTTTTTTGTTCATGCGGTCGCTGCTGTCATCTACGGCCGTGCGCATTCCCACCGCCCGCAATTGCCGGCTGACCACGTGGGCATACTCATTATGCCGGTCAGCAATAGGCACCATCATCACCTGCACCGGGGCCAGCCACAGCGGAAATGCGCCATTGAAATGCTCAATCAGAATACCCACAAACCGCTCCATACTGCCAAACGGGGCGCGATGAATCATCACCGGGCGGTGCTTTTGGCCGTCCTCGCCCGTGTATTCCAGGTCAAACCGCTCCGGCAGCAGAAAATCTACCTGCACCGTGCCTAACTGCCATTCCCGCTTCAGTACATCGCGGAAAATGAAGTCCAGTTTGGGGCCGTAAAATGCTGCTTCGCCTTCTTCAATCGTATAATTCATACCCGCTTTGTCGGCGGCCTGGCGAATGGCGTTAATCCCTTTGGCCCACATCTCCGGCGCACCGGCGTATTTGTCGCTGCTGGGATCATTCGTGCCCAGCCGGGCGCGGAAGTCGTGGAAACCCATCGTCTGGAAGACAAACTGAATCAGGTCTACCACGCCGATGAACTCCTCTTCCAGTTGGTCAGGCGTCACAAACAGGTGCGAGTCGTCCACCGTGAAGCCGCGCACCCGCGTCAGCCCGGTCAGTTCGCCGCTTTGTTCGTAGCGATAGACCGTGCCAAATTCGGCCAGACGCAGCGGCAGGTCGCGGTAGCTGCGGGCTTCGCTGCGGTAAATTTCGATGTGGTGCGGGCAGTTCATCGGTTTGAGCATGAACTTTTCCTCGTCCACGTCAATGGGCGTGTATTGGCTGGCTTTGTAGTAGGGGTAATGGCCGCTGGTGATGTACAAGTCCAGCTTGCCGATGTGCGGCGTGATCACGGGCAGGTAGCCGCGTTCTAACTGCGCCTGACGCAAGAAGTTTTCCAGCGTCTCGCGCAGCACCGCCCCTTTGGGCAGCCACAGCGGCAGGCCGGAGCCGACCAGTTGGGAAATGTGGAAAAGTCCCAACTGTTTACCCAGGCGGCGATGGTCGCGCGCTTTAGCCTCTTCCAGCAGGCGCAGGTATTCTTCCAACTCTTCTTTATTGTGCCAGGCCGTGCCGTAAATGCGCTGCAACTGTGGGTTGTGTTCGTCGCCGCGCCAGTACGCGCCGCCGGTACGCAGCAGTTTGACGGCGTTGGCTTTGACTTGTTTGGTGAATTTGACGTGCGGCCCACGGCACAAATCCACAAAGTCGCGCTGTTTGTAGATGCTGACTTCCTGGGCGGG
>CAADGU010000268.1 GCA_900696625.1 uncultured Chloroflexota bacterium
GGGCGCGAGAAGAGGCGGGACTTCGCTACCGCTGCGCCCGCCAAGAGCAGTGATCAGTGATCAGGATGAGATGGGGGACGACGCACCACCAAGCGAAAACCGTTGTTGTCGAAGCGCTCGGTTGGATGGATGCGGACGCGGGAGGCGGCGCGAGCGAAGTACTGGTAGCCGTACCACGACCCGCCGCGCACCACGCGCCGTGAGTCACCGTCTGCCGGGTCTTCACGGCCGTCGGCCGCATCATACGGATAGGGATAATCTGGCTTGTTCAGCTCTTTTCCCCATACGGTACTCGTCCATTCCCAGACGTTGCCGCTCAGGTCATAGATGCCTGCCGGCGACCGGCCGTCGGGGAAGACGCCTACGGGTGTGGTGCGGCGAATATGGGTCTCGAAGGTATTACAACGGGCAGAATCAAAGGCGTCGCCGTAGGCGTAGACACGGCCCTTTTTGCCCCGCGCCGCCGCTTCCCGCTCCACTTCGCTGGGTAGATCATATGGTTCCCCGGTTTGGGCGGACAGCCAGGCACAATACGCCCGCGCTTCAAACCAGGTGATGCCGACCACCGGGCGCGAGGGGTGATTGAAACGGCCGTCTTCCCAATACTCTGGCTGGGTGTAGACTTTCCCCGATGGATACCATTCATCATATTGCGTCTCTAATTCTTCAGCAGAGGCGTGTTTTACCCACAACCAATAGTCTATCTGATCCGGTGACACCTTCTGCTGGCGTATCACATCATCCGAAAAGTCTTGCAGATATGCTTGAATATCCCACCCGGCTTGTTTTGCTCCAGCACTACCACCCTCCCCCTTCAGCCACGCTTTGGCCGCCGCGGTCTGCCACCACCGTTCATCTGTGTAGCCACCCGCTTCCATAAACAGCGCGTACTCCGCATTGGTCACCGGGAATAAGCTCATCGCAAAGGGGGCGATCTCCACCTGATGGGCCGGTTTTTCATAAGAAAATTGGCTGCCATCATCGCCAATGGGATAGACACCGCCGGGAATGGACGCCAGCGGCGGCCGCAGGTAGTAGCCATATGGCCCGGTACGCCGCTCAAAGCGGGGATCGTCCAACTCCGCCAATACTTCGGCCATGGCAATGCGCACTCGCAGGTCAGCGTCGGCATCCGCCAGCCGCTGCGCCAGAGATTGCTGGATGGTGTGGCGCAGAGCGTCACTTACTTTCACGTCCGGGGCGGCCGCACAACGGGCCGCCAGCACCAGATTCTGCGACGACAGGGCGGCCACAAACGCTTCCTGGTCTGCACTCATGGCGGCGGCCATTAGCGTGGTTTCTTCCCAACCGGTAGCGGGTGGTGGTGGCAGCGGGTCGCTCACGTCCAGCCGGGCCAATTCGGCCGCCAGCACTGGCTGCATCGCATCAGCGCGCCAGGGCACGGCTGCCCGTTCCGGTTGCGGTGTGCGGGCCAACACACGGGCAGCAAAATATTCTTGGATAAGCTGGTGGAAAAAGAGGAGTTCGCGGCGGGCCAGGTCTTTGTCCAGTACGTTAAGCTGGATGCCGGCGGTGATGATCTCACGTGCCTGGGGATGGTTGAGGAGCGGCACGGCCGTGCGCTCCGCTATTCGGACCTGGCCTGATTCACGCGATTGACGGCCGTCTTGCATGGCATAGGCCAGTTGCTCCAGGTGGGGAATCAGGCTGCCTTCGGCCGGCAAATCATGGGGCAATTGCCAGTCACCGTGCAGCACCTGTTCATAATCCTCATCGCTCAGCAGCAGCCCCGGCTGGAACAGGCGATGGTGGTGTTCATTGATTTCCCGGCTCAGCGCCCGGCGGACAAAGCCAGTGAGCAGCGCCGCCTGGCCGGTGGGAATGTTCCCGGTGGCCGCCACTTCGGCCACCAACAGACGCAAAAAGAATGGGTTGGCAAATAACTCCAACCGCTGGTTGTCCTGGCGCAGTGCTGCCCATACCCTCTCGCTTTTTTCAGCCAGATACACCTGCAAAAAAGTTTCGATCTGCGTTGGCGTCAGCGGTTCCACCCGCACCTGGCGCACGGGCATCGTTTCACTGCTCAGCGGCGCACTGTAATCCAGGCTGCGGCAGCTAAAGATGATGATGTTGCCATAGTGGCGGGTCTGGTGCAAGAATTGCCGCCACTGCTCGATGCGTGCCCGATAATCGGCCTTGTCCTGGTGGGGCATTTCGTTCAGCCCATCCAACAACAGGAGCAGGCGTCCTTTTTGCAGCATCGGCTCAAAGGCGGGCAGGGAAGGGTGCTGCTGCTGCATCTGCTGCCATTGGCTCTCTAACCAGCGCTGGGGGTCTGGCGGCGGCTGGCCGGGGGTGGCGGCGGTATAGGCGCTGAGCGGGGCCAGCAAAGAGGTCCTGCCGGTGGCGGCTTTTAGCTCTTCCCAGGCCCGCTCCCATTGCAAACGGCGCAGCAGCGTCGTTTTGCCGCTGCCGGGGCTGCCCAGCAGCACAAATGCTTTTTCCTCAACTGCGTTTAGTAGCGCGGGCAAGCTATTGTAGCGATGGTGCTGGCTGTCGGGTACAAAACGCATATCCGGGGTGTCCGGCCCTTTGTCCAGCAGCAGCGTCAACTGCACAAAACGGCTGTCGTACCGGTAGCGCGGTTGAGACCAGGTTTCTACCCGCTCTTGATGGTACCTGACAAAAGGGGCATCCGAGACAGCAGATAACAAGCCCTGGTCGGCGTCAATCTGTTGGCACAACCGGGTGATGGTTGGCTCATCCTGGTAGCCAACCAGCAGGGCGCGCAGTACGGCTTGCAGGCGGTCAGGCGGCAGCAGTTCCACCAGATGGACGGTGAAACTGCGCGGACTGCCGCTCCAATCAATGCGGTAATAGCCTTCCCAGTCGCGCAGGTGGCTGGTTAGGTGCGCGTCTCGCTCGTCAGGCAGGCGAAAATGAGGCTCGCATAGCTGCACGATTTGTTCGTAAAGGTCTGGTGAAAGGTGCGACATTGTTTATCTCGCTGGCTGGTGAGCAGGTGGCAAAATGGCTATACGGCTACGCAAGGCCAATTGCCAGCTATCCTTTGTTGCCAGACCATTTTCGCGTAAATGCGCCCGGTTGGCAAGGTGGCCTGGGAGGTTGGTGGCGGTTCTGCTGTTGGCTCTTTTTGTGAGGGAGCCGTTCGCCTGATGAACCAACATGGCCTAAAAAATTTCTAGCGATCTCGCGCCCTATGGGGCGCGAGAAGAGGCGGGACTTCGCTACCGCTGCGCCCGCCAAGAGCAGTGATCAGTGATCAGGATGAGATGGGGGACGACGCACCACCAAGCGAAAACCGTGGAGGCTGACGCGTTCGGAAGGAAGGTTGCGGGCGCGGGAGGCGGCGCGAGCGACGTTCTGGCTGCCGCCCCACGACCCGCCGCGCACCACGCGCCGGAAGTCACCGTCTGCCGGGTCTTCACGGCCGTCTACCGCATCATAAGGATAGGGAAAATCCGGCTTGTTTAGCTCTTTTCCCCATATAGTGCTCGTCCATTCCCAGACGTTGCCGCTCAGGTCATAGATGCCTGCCGGCGACCGGCCGTCGGGAAAGACGCCTACGGGTGTGGTACGGCGTATGTGGGTCTCGAAGGTATTACAGCGGGCAGTGTCAAACGTATTTCCGTAGGCATACGCACGGCCGTCTCGCCCCCGCGCCCCGCGGCCCCGTGCCGCCGCTTCCCATTCCACTTCCGTAGGCAGATCAACCTGCTCTCCGGTTTGGGCCGACAGCCAGGCACAGTACGCCCGCGCCTCAAACCAGGTGATGCCCACTACCGGGCGCGACGGGTGATTGAAACGGCCGTCTTCCCAATACTCTGGTTGGCGGTACATTTCGCCAGTGGGCATAGCCTCTTCCAATTCTTGCTCCAACTCATCGGGATCGACATTCTTTAACCATATCCAGTGATCAATCAGATCTGGCGCAACTTGAATACCGCGTATCTCTTCCTCAGTCCAATTATGTAATTGCTGCCTTATGTCACGAACGCCTTGCTTTCTACCCTCAGAAGAACCTTCCCCGCGCAGCCACGCTTTTGCCGCCTCTGACTGCCACCACCGTTCATCCTGGTAGCCACCCGCCGCCATAAACAGCGCATACTCGGCATTGGTCACCGGAAAAACACCCATCTCAAAGGGGGCTATGGTCACATCGTGGGCCGGCTTTTCATCATCATAACCTGTGGACCGTCCTCTCCATGATTGCCAGAGCCGTGCCAACCCTTTGCGCTCTTCGCTGCCGATGCGGTAAACACCGCCGGCCACAGGCGCCAGCGGTGGCCGCAAGTAGGCACCATATGGCCCGGTGTGCCGCTCAAAACGGGGGTCGCCCACCTCGGCCAGCGCTTCGGCGGCGGCAATGCGCGCTCGCAAATCAGCCTGGGCGTCGGTTATGCGCGCCAGCAGCGCCGGCTGTAGCACTGCCAGCAATGATGGTGGCGTGCCCCCTTCCAGGGCCACGGCACAGCGGGCGGCCAGCGGCAGGTTCACGGCCATTAAATCCCGCACCGCCTGTATCGGGTCGGTGGCCATGGCGGCGGCCATCACGGTGCTTTCCTCCCAACCCGTGGTTGGCGCCGGTGGCAGCGGCGTACTGATGTCGGCCGTGCTGAGCCACGCTGCCAGGCGCGGCTGTATCTGGTCGGCGCGCCAGGCCGTCTGCACACGCGCCGGTTCCGGCTGCCGCGCCAGCAGCCGCGCCGCAAAATATTCTTGCAGCAGTTGGTGCAGATAGGTTATCTCCAGGTTGGATAGTTCCTTATCCAGCACATTGAGCTGAATCCCGGCGGCCACGATCTCCTCTGCCAATGGGTGGGCAATGAGCGTATAGGCGGTTTTTTCCGGCAGACGCACCTGCCCGGCCTCGCCGGTGGTACGGCCGTCTTGCATGGCATAGGCCAACGCTTCCAGTTTGGGAATGAGCACGCCCTGCTGTGGCAGGGCCCACGGCGCGGCCCAGCGGTTGTGGATGACTTGTTGCCCATCACTGGCCGTTAACAAATCGCCCGGGGCAAACAGCCGGTGGCGCCGTTCCTGGACTTCCCGGTACAGCGCCCGGCGCACAAAGCCGGTCAGCAGAGCCACGCGGCTGGTGAGCAGTTCACCCGTGGCCAGCTTCTGATCCACCAATAGGCGTAAAAAGAAGGGGATGGCAAACAGGGCCAACTGCTGACCATCCTGGCGCAGTGCCTGCCACACGGCATCACCTTCATCCCCCAGGTAGAGCGCCAGGAACTGTTCCATTTGCCCGGCGGTCAACGGCTCCACATCCACCTGGCGCACCGGCATCGTTTCACTGTCCAGCGGCACACTATAATCCAGACTGCGGCAGCTAAAGAGCAGGGTGTTACCGGCCGACGTCGCCTGCTGCACAAACAACTGCCACCGGGCTATGCGCTCGCCGTAATCCTCCCGGTCACGGTGCGGCATCTCGTTCAGGCCATCGAGCAGCAGCAGCAGACGCCCTTGCTGGCACAGGGTGGCAAAATCGGGCAGGTCTGGCTGCTGCGCCTGCCACTGCTGTGCCAACCAGAGTTGGGGATCTGGTAGGGCAGCCGCACTCTCCGCCCCCCGGTAGCCGTTGAGGGATACAAAAAAGGGAATCTGCCCGGCCGCGCCAGGCAAGAGTTCCCAGGCCCGTTCCAGTTGCAGACGGCGCAGCAGCGTTGTTTTGCCGCTGCCGGGGCGGCCCAACAGCACCAACGCCCGATCTCCCACCTCGGCCAACAGCTTGTTGAGGCTGTCATACTTGCTGCGCTGGCTGTCCGCCACAAAACGCAGCCCCTGGGCCTCTCGCCCCTGATCCACCAGCAGGGTCAACTGCACAAAGCGGCTGTCCACCTGGTAGCGGGCAGTGGAGAGCTGCCTGATCTGCGCCTGAAAATAGTGGATGAGTGGGTCAGGACTGATCGGTGTGATGCGCTCTGTTTCGGCCTCAATCCGGGCACATAAACTGGCTACCAGCGGTTCATCTTGCGCACCAAACGATGGCCCCACACCTTGCAGCGCTTGCCTGAGCGCCGCCGGCGGCAACTGTTCGATAAAGTTGGTGAAAAAGACATACGGGGGGCTGTCCCACTTGAACTGCCCGGCTTCGGCCCAGGCAGCCACACGGGGCTTGAGCAGGGCCATGCGGTTGTCTGCCAGCCAAAATTCGTCGTGGGATTGAAACAGTTCCCGAATGGCCTGTTTGAGGTCAGGTGATAGGTCAGCCATCTATCTAAGAAAGTGAAAGATTATGCGCCCTCGTAGGGGCTCACCCGAAAGACAATGGCGTTGTAGGGCAGCAGATAAGGTTCTTCGCCGGCAGCCAGATTGGTACGCACAATCGTACCCGTTTCCGTGTCGAACGCCCAATCGCTCCAGACAATTTCATTGGCCCGCGGCACCTGGACAACCACATAGCTACCGATGGCCAGCCGCGCGCCGGTAGCGCCGGTTTCAAAATCGAGACCGAGGGTAATGTTCTGCACGGCCGTGTTCTGGCGGTGGCTGGCTAAGGAGAGGCATAACCCTCTGGCCACACCGACAAAAGGGGCCAGCGCCGGCTGGGCGGTGGTCAGTAGACTCAGTCCCAGGGTGGCCGCGTTGGAGTTGATCGCCTCGACCAGTTTTTCATCGTTGGTGTTGCTCACGTTTACCGTCTTGCAGGAGAACACCACGCCATCGGCGCCCACACTGAGGCCAATGAAGATCGGGTAGCCGGTCACGGCCGCGTCCTGTCCCGACCTGGCCCGGTACGTCTGGTTAAAGGCCACCTCTTCTCCGCCACCCGGTATCTGGTTTCGGGCCTCAAACGTAAACAGGATCGTATGTACATTATCCCCCAGGTTAATCAGGGGTTGGGGATATTCATAGACACGCAAATACCCGAGCCGAATGTTGATCTGCCTGTTTTTTAAGGCTGGGTCGGCCGGCGCATTGCTGGCAGCCATAATGGGGTGGAATCGCCCCGTACCGGGCACAAAACGGGGAATGAAACCAATCTGGTGCTGGCTGTTCAGATAATTGCGCGGCGGATTAAACAGACTTTCCAACCCTTTGCTGGCCGCGTCTGCGTGCCGCTCATAAACCGCGGCCGCTTCCTCATCGCCAATTTCGCGCAGTTTTTGGGCAATCTCCGCCAGGGATTGTTGGCCCAAGGGAATAAATTCTTCGTCCATCACCTACCTCCTTATAAAAACGGTTTAATATCACTCAATATGTCCAAAGTCGGCACACCCACGTTGGCCAGATCAGGCTGCAAGACAGACAACGCTTTCGATCACTGTATGCGTAGGCGGGTATAAATTTCCACCGCATTGGCTTGCAGGTCATCCAGCACCGCTATGATGCTGCTGCCCGCATTACGCAGATACTTCTGCTCGCTGCCCGGCTCCAACAGCATGCCACCGCTGTGGTGCAGGCCAACAACCAGGAAATCGTTGTTCAATACCGGTGAACCGGAGGAGCCGGGTTCCGTACTGGTGAGATAGTGAATGACACGGGCATCGGCAAAAGCGACAAAATTGTTCTGCATGGATATCTTCTTGTAGTGGCCGCCGGGATGCTGGATGATGTTTACCCGATCATCTTTTTTCACCCGCAGCCGGGCCAGCGTGAGCGGCGTCACATCGGGCGGCACATCCAGCAGCTCGACGACGGTCATATCCAGATCGGCATTCGTGTAAAACAGGCCGTCTGGTTTGGCCCTGGCCACCTGCACCGGCATCGGCTTGAGTAGTCTATCCAACTGGTAGTTAAACTGGAAAGCACAGGGCTGGGCGGCGGATTGGCTGCCAATGACATGATGATTGGTCATGATCAGGTTGGGCGCCACCAGGAAGCCGGAACCGAGATTCTCGGCCGTGACGATGCGGACGACTGCCTGGGATGCCTGCCAGGCCAGTTCCAGGATGCGCACATCACGCAGGGTGTTTTCGCCAATAATCTTTTCTTGCACGTCAGCCGGGGATTCATGCCCACGCCAGGCGACCACGCCGCGCACCGATGCCGGCGTTCCCGTCAGTGGGTAGCGGCTGAACAGGCCGCGCAAAAATTCGGCGTCCGGGCCACTGCCCAGGTAGCTGAGCAGCTTGTTGATGAGCACCCCCAGAGTTTCCTGGCCCGGCTCATCCTGGCCGAACTGCATCAGGCGGGTGATGACACGCACGGCCACGCCGCGCGGATTGCCATCCAGGTTGATGAGGCTCAGGACATCGGTTTTGCGGGCTGACCCGGCAAAGACATCGTCGAGGAAGTCCACCCGGCCGCCAACGGTGCGAAACTCCGGCATACCAGCCAGTAGCGTCGTCAATTGATCAAAGTCTGGTTGGCTGAGTTGGAGCCGGTTCGCTGGCGCGGGCATGGCCGGGTTGGCATCGGCATCACCGACGCGTGAAGGCCAGACGGCTTTGGGGCGCACTTGTTGCACGACACGCTGCAAATCTGGCAGGCGGCCGTGCCGATACAGGTAAGTGACCATCTCGCGGGCTTTGTCGCTGCGGCCGCTGCCACCCAGGTCTTCGTAGGTAAAACCCAGTTTGAAGCAGAGGTCTTTGAGTTCGGCCTCGTTGAAGTGCTGCACCAGCAGGGCGTGAATGGCGACGAGCAGATCATTGTTTTCTGGCATATGCTTTCCTCCTTTGAAATGTGGTAGAAAAGTGGCTCGGTCGGAGACCGGCCACAACAGGTGTGTCATACCCGCGAATGCGGGTATCCATCTTCTGGATTCCCGCCCCACGCTTTCGCGGGGGCAGGCCGTTCGTGGAGCTTGCCCCCACGAAGGTGGGGGAATGACACCTATCGAAAAATTTTAGCGATCGCGCTACCGCGCGAGAAGAGGCGGGACTTCGCTACCGCTGCGCCCGCCAAGAAACAGAGATCAGTGATCAGGATGAGATGGGGGACGACGCACCACCACCCGGCAACCGAGGCTGAGGCTGCGAACGGTAGGACGGTAGCGGTAGCGGGAGGCGGCGCGAGCGTCGAGCTGGTTGTGGCCCCACGACCCGCCGCGCACCACGCGCCGTCCGCCACTGCTGTCTATCTGGTCATCATCCGGCTCCTCATATTTGTTTCGACACCACTCCCACACGTTACCACTCAAGTCATGCAAGTTGAGTTTCGGGTTGGCGCCCTGGGGGTAAATGCCGACGGCCGTTGTCTGGCCCACGTTGTCGCCTTCAGTTGTGTTTGTCTTGGTCGGGTCAAACTTATTGCCCCAGGGGTATGCTCTATTGTCCGGCCAGCGCGCCGCCGCTTCCCATTCGTATTCGTGTGGTAAATCCACCACATAACCCACTTTATCGCTCAACCAGCGACAAAAAGCCACAGCCTGATACCAGCTCACGCTTTCACGCGGATGATTCCAAAACGGGAACGCCTGCTGGCTGAGTTCACGCAGCCGGTATCGTGTGCCATAAACCTCTTCCTCTTCCGGCATACCGTCCCACCAGCGTGGGTCGGCAAAGTCCGGCGCTTCCACAAAACAGTGGAACTGGGCATAGGTAATGGGGTAACAAGAAAGGCGATAGGAATAGGGAATCGTCACCTGCCGCTTATCAAAACTATTATAGGCCTCTTTGTCGCCGCCAATCGTCACCTGACCAGCGGGCAGTTCCTCACCCCAGGCGATGTCCGGTATCTTTACCCCATCCCGCAACCCAAAACCCACACCAGGGCGGTTGTCCAGCGGTGTGCCGTCGGCCAGGCGTATGCGCCCCAGGGCACGGCCGATGGCGGCGCGGGCGCGGGCATCGGGGTCGTGTTTCAAGTCAGTCAGCCGGGGCAGCCAGCGGTCGCGCAGCCACAGCTTCGTCTCTTCCGGCGTATCCGCCCCACTTTCGACGATACAGCGGGCGGCCAGTTCCGGGTTGGCGTCGGCCACCCATTGCAGCACCGGCGTACAGTCATCGCTGTACAACCCGGCCAGCAAGATGGTCGCCTCTTCCCAATTGCTCGGCTGCCACCAGCGGTCTGGCGGCCAGATGGTGGCGGCCTGGAGTGCAGGGGGCGCGGTCGGGAGACCGGCCCCAGCGAGAACGGGGAAGATACGTTCGCGCATGGCGCGGGCGACAAAGTATTCCTGCAACAACTGGTGGGCAAAACGCACTTCGTCACCCAGCACCAGCAAATTGGCGCTGGCCGCCTGGTAACGCTGCCTTTCCGTGAGCAGTCCCAGCACATCGGCCAGGGGCAGCGCCGTCAGGGCACCGCGCAGCTCATCCGCACCGGCTTGCGGCCGCTGCTGCTGCATGGTAAAAGCGAGGACGGTCAGGGCGGCCACCAGCGCCGTGCCCGCCAAATGGTGAATGACGTGGCCGGTCACTTCATTCCGCGCCCACAGCCGTTCGCGCAGCAGCAGCGTTTCCACAAAGCGGTCAAACAACTGGCCCCGGTTGGCGGGCAGGGCGCGGTCATACGCCTGGTAGACATCCAGCAGCATAAAGAGCATGTACGGGTTGGTGGCCAGCAGCAGCAGGCTGGCCGGGCGGGCGCGCTCCTTCAGCCACGCTTCCCAATGGTTGTTTTCATATCCCTGGAATCCCCAGCCCCACGCCAGGCCATCCGGCAGTTGGCCCGCCAGCCAGAAGACCGGCTCCGGGTCGGCCAGCTTTGGCCCCAACTCGGCCAGAAAACGGCGGTGGGTTTCTTGCGCCGCCGCCCCGGCCAACTGCCAGAAGAGGTCGGCGGCGGCCTCCGGGCCATAACCGGGCAGGTCATCCAGGTAGTGGTGGATAAATTCCTGGATGCGCACGGCGTCCAGGGGAGCTACCGTCACCCGGTCCAGCCGCAGCTCCCGCTCCGGCGGGTAATCCTGCTCGCGGCAGCTCACCCAGGCGGGCAGGGCCGGGTATTGGGCCAGAAAGTCCCGCACCTGGCGGTATTTGTCGGCCTGTTGCCCGGCGGGGATTTCGTTGATGCCGTCCAGCAGCAGCGCCGCCCGCCCCCCGGCCAGGCGCGCCTCTACGCCGTCGCCCAATACAGCCATGCTGCGGCGCAGAAAGGCAGGGAACGGCTCGGCAGCGTCCGTCCATAAACCGAGCGAGACCATCAGCGGGATGGGCGCGGCCGGGTCGGTCAGGGCGGTTTCAATCAGGTCGTCGGCCAGTTTATAAAAGGTGGTGGTCTTGCCGGAACCGGGGTCGCCCAGCAGCACGGCGCGGCCGATGGCCTTCAGTTCAGCTACGGCGTCTTCAAAGCGGCGCTGTTCGGCCGGCATTTCCGGCGTCTGCCGCCAGGGGGCGTGGCTAAACTCCTGCCGGGCGACGATGGGGTTGAGGCGCAGCCGCTGCTGCCCGGTGCCCTGGATGACGGCCTGGCCGCCGAGGCGAGTGTATTGGGCCACATGCTGCAAGACATCCAGCTTGAGCCGATCCATATAGGCCAGTTCGGCCAGGCGCGGACGCAACGCCGGCGATTGGCTGGCCCACTGCTGGCGGCCGGGTGGCAGCGGCGGCGGCAGGCGGCGGCGTAGTTCGTCCAGCGCGGCAGCGTCAACTAAAACGGTCGGAACATCCGGGGACAGGTAGGGAGGCAGGGGCGTGGCGGCGTCTACCAGGATGGGGATGATGGGTTTGTGGCGGTCGAGGGCGGCCAGGTATTCGACGCGCTGCCAGTGGTCAACGGCCGTGTGTGCCCCCACCAGCAGCAAGACGGCATAGGCATTACCCAGAGCGGCGGCAACGGCCGTGAACCAATCCGGGCTGCCTTTGTCTGGCGGGCGCTGCACCTGGCAAGCATAACCAAAGGCGGCCAGTTCCGTTTGCAGGTGGTGGGCCAGGGCGGTTTCGTCATCGGTGTAGCTGAGGAATAGGGTGGGTTGACCGGCGCGATCGGTCGGTGGTTGCCCAACAAGCTCAGGGGGACGTGGGGCGCTGATGATGTACGTGGCACAAAATTGCTGCCAGGCGATGATGAGGTCATCAATCTGGCGCTGCTGCTCATGCCCGTACAGGGAGCGCAACGCCAGCAGCAGACGGGTGTGCAAGGAGCCATCGGGGGCAAAGCGGGCCAGGGTTTGCCAGCAACGGGGGAGGAAGACGGCCGTTTCCCCGGCAAAGTCTATCTGATCCAGCACCCATTCATGCGCTGGATAGAAGGCTTCGGAAAAGAGGGCGTCCCGGTTGGCGGGAAGGCGCACATGGGGGGCCAGGAGTTGCCGGGCCTGGGCAGTAACGGCCTCGGACTGGCTTTGCCGTGCCGCGTCGGTCTGTTCTGGTGGTGGCTGAGAGTGGTACGCTGTCACCCGATGTGCTTCCTGGTCTCTTAAAACGACTCGCTGGCGGCTATGTGTGCCTGAGAGTGATACGGCCGTTGGCTCCGGGCATTGGCAAACCGGCAAATCCCAGAGAACCGGCGTGGCAGGTTCACCCTACAGCGGCACGACGGCACCATGATACCAGAAAACAAGACGGAGTGGCAGCGGTTGGGTTAATTTGGAATGCGCAAGCCCAATCTGGCTGGTCGGGAAGATGGCAATACGGCCGTTTGGACACCACCCGTTGTACCATTCAAATTAGCCCAAACATGTTGCCCGGCATGAGAATGTCTTGTTTGTGAAGCACATCGTGGACTACCTGTGATTAACCGGACGCATCAGCTTCAGACAACAACTGGCGGGCAAATGCCAGCACCTGTTCCTGGGTCGGATAAAAAAACATCCCCGGCCCTTCGCCACTCACCTCAGCCTCAGGCTCCCCAGCAGCAATACCCGTATCCACACAAATAACCAGAGAGTAACTGTATCTGTCGGCCGTCTGAGGATCAAGCCCCCATTCCTCCGGATCAAAGTAACTGCGCACCAGGTGCATGTTTAACTCCGGGCTTTCGCCGCCGCTGTACAGGTGGCGATCTTCCGTGTGTTCTGTCGCTACCAGCGCATGAAGTAAATGATACCATTCCCAAAACGTGGAATACTGTACCAATAAACTTTGCTGGTAAATGATAGCTGTGCCTACTACAAACTTGATCGTACAGCTAAGCCAGCCGACTTTAGTTTTGTCTATTGGGGGCCAATCTTTGCCGCCTGGCGGCCAGTCTGATTCTGGCTCGTCCAATTCCGCCAGCAACCTCTCACTTAGTGCCGCTACTTCCTCGTAAACCTCGTCTGGCACATCCCAGGAGACAACCGGCCCTCGCGCAAAAGGAGTGATGGGGTGTAATCGTTTGTCTATGGTCAATTCGACGGCAAGATAGCCGGGACCGCTCCGGTCATTTGTAAGCAAAGCCATAGATTCCTCCAGCCTGTTCGTTGGTAAACCGCAGCGAATGGCCTGGAACAGCAGCGGTGTAGGCCCTAATCAGTACCGCTTTTGTCGTCCAGCCGTAAATAGGTCACTTCAAAGTTTTTACACGGCCGTTGCTGCTGCAACCGGTTGGCAAAATCAAAGGCATCCTTCATCTCGTATCGCTGGAAAATATCCAGCCCCCTGTCCAGGGTGATCTTCCAGCCGTGATCGGTGACCATGTGCCGGGCGTGAATCTTGCCAATGGGATCAA
>CAADGU010000269.1 GCA_900696625.1 uncultured Chloroflexota bacterium
GCCACTTCCGGCAGCACAAACACGGCCGTACTCCGCCCCGGTACCGCAAACGTGCCCGTGGTCGCATCATAGGCCATTTCGGTGTAACGGCCGTCGCTGCTGGCCGCCAACACCGGGTGCAATACCATCTCCATGCCCACCAGATCAGCGATGGCGAACGTTTGCGCCTGGTCATTGGCGTTAAACAACACCACAATCTGGTCAAACTGCGGGTCTAAATCCGCGCCCACCTGGTCTGACAGGCTCATCACAATCAGCCCCGGAATTTGTTCCGGCCCGGTGTTGAGGAACTGCAAACGGGCCATGATTTCCTCGGCCGTTTGCAGCCGGAACAGCGGAGAACTGCGGCGCAGTTGCAGCATCGTTTGGAAGTGGTCAGCCGTTTGCCGGATCAACTCACCATCCACCACCAGCGCCGGGTCGGCCAGCAGCGGCTGTTGCAGCGGCCAATTTTCCTGGTTCTTGCCGGCCACCGGCAGCCCGATACCCCAATTGTTCGTCTCATAGGTAAAGTCCAGCCGGTTAAACCAGTCGCCAGAGTTATAACTATCGCGGTCAAAATCTTTGGAGCGCAGCAGGTCGCTGCCCGCGTGGAAGAAGGGAATGCCCTGCCCCAGCATCACCAGACTCAGCCCCATTTGCTGCATCCGCACCCGCTCGTCGGCCGTCGCCGTCAGCGGCGCTTTGTACTGGATGGCGTCAAACAACGTCTCGTTGTCATGCGCCGAGGCATAGTTGATGGTGTCTTGTGGATCGAGGGCGTACCCGGCAAACTGGCCGTTGTACAATACCTGCCGCCCCGTCGTCAGGCTGCCATCCGCGCCGATGAAGCTGAAATCAGCCAGATTCCCGGCCAACCCCACACGGATATGATCGCTGAGTTCCAACAGGCGGGCCAACTGCTGCGCTTCGCTGCCCTGGTCTGTCTCGTTGGGGTCATAGTAGAGGCCGTTGATGAAACCTTGCTTCTGATAATCGCCAAAGGGATTGCCGCCGCGAATGGCGTCACGGATGCGGTCGTTAAAGGTGCCAATGCCTGTGCCGCCCATATTAAACTGCGTGGCGTTGATGCCGCGCGCGTTGGCAGCCACTTCACCAAAGTCCCAACCTTCACCATAGAGGTACACGGCCGTGCCCTCTACCCCATCTTCCGCCAGCGTCAGCCCATCCAGCGCCGCCCGTACCGCCAGCATATCTTCCTTCATATGGTGCCCCATCAGGTCAAAACGGAAACCGTCCACCTTATACGCCTCTGCCCAGGTCAGCACCGAATCCACCATCAATTTTTGCATCATGGTATGTTCGCTGGCAGTATTGGCGCAGCAGGTACTCCGTTCTACCTTGCCCGCCGCATTGAGCCGGTGGTAATAACCGGGCACAATGCGATCCAGCACCGAGAAGTCGCTCTGACCGGCGGCATTGGTGTGGTTGTAAACCACGTCCATCACCAGCCGCAGCCCGCTCTGGTTGAGCGCCTGCACCATCTGGCGATACTCCAAAATGCGCTGCGCCCCGTCCGGGTTGGTGGCATAGCTGCCCTCCGGCACGGTGTAATGGAAGGGGTCATAGCCCCAGTTAAAAGCATCCGTTTCTGCTGCTGCCTCCACTAATGCCTGCTGTTCCGCCGAATCGGGCGGGAAACCGGCCAATTCTGAAAATGCCGGGCTTTCCCAGGTTGTTTTGTCCTCATTGATGGTGGCAATGTCAAAGGTGGGCAGCAGGTGCAGGTGCGTCAGCCCGGCTTCGGCCAGACGGCGCAAATGGGCCATGCCGGCGGAATCGGCCACCGTAAAGGCCAGATATGTGCCCTTTAATTCGTCAGGAACACGGGCGTCATTGACGCTGAAATCACGCATATGCAGTTCATAAATCACGATGTCTTCCGGCGCGTCCAGCGGGGGTTTGGTCAGGGTGTCCCAGCCATCTGGCATCAGCGCCGGATCGTTCAGGTCTACCATCTGGCTGCGGCGCGAATTTTGCGCCAGGCTGAAGCTGTAGGGGTCAGTGACCAGATTGGACTGCACACTGCTTTCGGAGGGCACGTAAACTTGCACTTCATACAGGTAAAACTTGTTCTGCCACTCCGGCTGCCCGGTGATTGACCAGACGCCGGTATTGGGGTCTACGCGCATGGGCGAGACCTGGGCGCGGGTGTCGGGGTTGCTGTCGTCAAAGAGGTGCAGCCGCACCAGGCGGGCGGTGGGCGCCCAGACGCGCAGGGTGGGCGTGTTCCCTTCCCAGGTGACGCCCAATGGCCCGTCGTAGGCATACAGGTCATCCAACACGCCGGGGATTTGCAGGCCGGTGGCGTCCAGCATCTGGCCGTCGGCATCCTGGGCAGACACGGCCGTTTGCCCCTTCAAGGCAATGCGCACAAACCCCAAATCATCCGCCGCCATTTGCAAGGCTACGGCATTGCGCAAATGGGGGAATTGGGCCGCCACATCATCCGGGATACCATCGGGCAAAACGGTGAGGGGTACGGCCGTGCCACCGCTCATACCCGTTGGCGTCAGGGAAAAGGCGTTGCCTGCCGGGTCGTAATGGAAAAAGTATTGGTTGCCAGGCGTGGCGTCCACGTCCCACAAAATCAGGTCTTCACGCACCCAATGCGCCCGCTGCTCGGCCAGATTACCCTTAGGGCCGGCGCCTGCACCTACGCCAATCGTCAGCAGTTTACTGCCGCTGTTCCAGATAAAGGTGACAAGCGTGCCATCTTCGGGCACGGCAAAGCCGATATTGGCGCCACCTGGCGCACCGCCTTCGCCGTAGTTTTCATCCCAACTCTGGTTTACAGCCACTTTGGCTTCGTAACTGCCGGCGGGGATGCTAACGGTCTGGAAAGTGTAGGTGCCATCACCATCCGGGTCTTGCAGCCAGGAGCGCAAACAGTCGGGCTGCCAATCATCGGGGCAGCCAATTTCACTCTGGAAGTCACCGGGCACATTGGCAATGAGGTTGTTCACGCTGTCCACTACCCAGCCGGTATTGTGGTCGAAGTAGTAGGTCACGGCCGTGTCCTCCGCCAGCACCAACGGGATATTCGCGCCACCTGGTTCGGCATTGAGGCCAAAGTTGACATCCCAACCGCCATTGAGCGCCGCTTTGTATTCGTAGCTACCGGCGGGGATGGTGAACACGGCCGTCCACACCTGATCCTCCTCGTCAAAGACCAGCGCCGTATTCTCACAATCCGGCTGCCAGTCACCGGGACAGCCCAAGACGCTTTGAATGGTGCCGGGGATCACCACCAGGTCAGGGAACGGCGCCGCCGGGGGCGGCAAACTACCACCTGTGCCCCCCACCTGATCCAGCGAGGTGATCAAGCCTGCCGGAATTTCATCCGTCGTCTCAATAGTGATTACATTGGTAGCCGGATCAAATGTGAAGATGACGGCCTGCCCTTCGCCAACGGTAAAAGGGATGTTGGCCCCATCCGCCACGCCATCCGCGCCATAACTCTCATCCCAACTCTGACCGACGGCCACTTTTGCTTCATACTCCCCTGCTGGAATCAACGCCGTGATGAAGGTGTAAAGGCCATCCCCATTCGGGTCTTGCAGCAGCGAGCGCAGGCAGTCTGGCTGCCAATCCTCAGGGCAGCCAATTTCGTCCTGGAAGCTGCCGGGCACATTAGCGATGAGGCTGTTGATGCTATCAGACACCCAGCGCGTTTTATGGTCATACCAAAACGTCACCGGCCCGTCCGCCGCCAATTTGAGCGGGATGTTGGGACCATAGTATTCGGCATTGAGGCCATAGTTATCATCCCAACTACCATTCAAAGCGGCTTTGTACTCATAATCGCCGGCCGTCAGGTTAAAAGTCGCCAACCATAAATCATCTTTGGCGCTGTAGGTAAGCTGGCTGTCGGCGCAGGTGGTATTCCACGAGCCGGAGCAACCCAACTGCGGCTGGACTGTGCCGGCGATGGTCACACTTTTCGGTGGCGGAAGGGAGGCCGGGTCATCAGACTGCGCGTGAATGCCAGTGGTCACTGCCAGCAGCAGACCCACACACAGAAAACACAATGTAAAAAGGGGATGAGCATAAGAGCGGTTCATCATGGGCTTATTCTCCTCAAACACAGCACTCATTTTACGTTAGTTTTACCCAGACGGCGAAGATTGTATTTGCAAATAAGCGCAGAATCTTTGCATCGGTACCGGGGATATGTTATTATCCCGCCGCTCTCACGCTTCCAGACTTCCCTGAAGCTGGATTTGTAGCCTCAAGAAGGCTACGTTAATTTTTTGGAGGTTAAGGAATTGGCTAATACAGAATCTGCAAAGAAGCGGATACGGCAAACCAAAAAACGAACAGATAGCAACCGTCAATACCGGTCGTCAGCGCGCACCTACATCAAAAAAGCGCACCGTCTTATGGCGGAAGGCAAGTTTGATGAAGCGGAAGCAGCGGCTAACCAGGCTTACAAAACGCTGGACAAGGCAGCCCGCAAGAGCGTCTTACATCCACGTAATGCGGCCCGGCGCAAAGGTCGTTTGATGGCAGCCCTGGCTGCGGCACAACAGACACCAGGTTAACGGCCGTATCACAGCGCGGTTAGAAACTAACCACAGTAAAGAATAAAAAACATCACCGAATGGGTGGTGTTTTTATTTTCCGTTGTGGGCAATAAATGAGGGGGGGCAGAAGATATATCCTTTGTTGCGGATTGTTCTTAAGATGACGGGATGGGCGGGATCGTCTTCAATCAGTTCCCGCATCCAGCGGATGTGTACATCCAGTGTCCGGGTATCGCCAATATAATCTGTATCCCAGACGTTTTGCATGAGTTGGCGGCGGCTGATCACTTCATTGGGGTGGCGAATAAATTCTTCCAGCAAGAGGGTCAGCTTGGGGGTTAGCTGGTTTTCACCCTGACCGTTCACCTCAACGGAACGTTTGGTGCGGTAAAGGCAAATGGAGCCGTAACGGACAACTTCTTCCTTGACTTCATCTGCGGGCAACAGGGCACGAATACGGTTTAATAATTTGCGGGGGGTAAACGGCCGTTGCATAAACACATCCACCTCGGCCACATTGTCCATTGATTGCTGCTCGCCACGAATATGAATAATGGGAGTGGTTTCGGCGGCTCGCCGCAGCCGGTGGCACGTTCTGGCGCCATTGGTGCGCATGTAGGTGGCATCAAACACAATCAGGTGTATCGGTGATTGGGCAATGGTGGATAAAGCCGAAGCGCCAGTGTGAACGACTTGCGCCTGATACCCGGCTTTTTCCAGAGCGGGTGCAAAAGAGTGTTCACCCGCCTTTCCCTCCACTATCAGGATTGACGCCGCCATAAAATTCCCTCTCTATGCCAGATTTAATCAGGGTAGTCTTGACATTATAGAGGCAATCATGGTCTATGCAAGGTCAAAAAGGTCATGTTTCAGTGGCTCTTTGTGACCACAGAGTGGAATTTGAGCCGGAACTGATTTTTTGCTCCGGCTCACGTTGTTTAAGCCGTGATACGTGAAAAATGTTTCAGGCCATTAACCACTTGCACCAGTTCATCCGGGGAAAATGGCTTGGGCAAGGTGGCATCAGAAATTGAGCGTAAACCAGAAACGACGGGGTTGCTTTCCGGGCCGCTGGAAATGGCAATGATGGGTATTGTCTGGGTATCGCTGGCGGCGCGGAGATGTTGGGCTACCTCAAAGCCGTTCATATTCGGCATTTCCGCATCGAGCAGAATCAAATCGGGTCTGGCTTCTCTGGCGAGCGCCATCCCTTCCACCCCATCCATGGCTTGCAGCACTTTAACATGTTGAAAGGTGTAGGTTAGAAAATCTGAAATGACCATGCGCACGGCCGTGTTATCGTCAATGATCAAAACAACTTGCATGTCTTGGGACTCCTTCATCACATTTCGCTTGAGGGCAACGGCGGCTAAAACCGCTCCGCGAACTTCCTCTGCCCAATTTGTCTTCCACAAATTTAACTCGCCCAGGGGATAGGAAAGTTATACCCTTAATTAAAGCCCGAAAGACGGCCGTTGCCTGTCAGAAATTCGGCAAGGTTCACGACAAGATTCATACAAGGTGTGTGTTTAATGAGAACGGGGAAAAAGTAAATTATTTCACAATTGTGGCTCTTAAGAAGTGCTGCGTGATGCGTGACTGGAGAGACATCACGGGTCACGCATCACCCATCACTTAAAATTCGACGCAACAGCGGTTCTAACTGCCGCATGGCCCGCCCCCGATGGCTGATCTGGTGCTTTTCTGCAGAACTAAGTTGGGCCATTGTTTTACCCAATTCTGGCAAGAAGAATACAGGGTCATATCCAAAACCGCCACTGCCCGCCGGAGATTGGGCAATGAGACCTTCACATACACCTTCGGCTTCGGCCAGGATACGGCCGTGTCCATCCGCCACTACAATCACACAACGAAACCGGGCGGTGCGGGCCGGCGCGGGCACATCCAACAACTGCTGCAACACCAATTGATACCGCTGCGCATGGCTCAGTGCGGCCCCCCCATACCGCGCCGAAAAAACGCCCGGCGCACCGCCCAATGCATCTATCTCCAATCCCGAATCATCGGCCAGCGTCAACAAACCAACAGCCTGTGCGTAAGCAACAGCCTTCATTACCGCATTTTCTCGAAAAGTTTCACCCGTTTCCGGCACATCCTCCGTCACCCCCACATCATCCAACCCCAACCAGGCAATGTCCATATCCTGCATCATCTCCGCAAATTCCTTTACCTTCCCTTTGTTGTGGGTTGCTACCACCAATTTCTGAGTTTGAGACATATCTTATTTACCTCTTGATGAGCTTTTTTCTGAAATCATCTCCCCTATGTTATACTCGCCACTCAATTCTACCGTAATTGGAGGGACTATCATGGAAAAGCAATTCCCTTCCCGGCTTCGCTTCAACCTGGGATTTTTGCTTGAAGCCTCACTGGGGACAAGCCGCACCATTGAACTGGCATATCCCACCATCCAGGTGGCGACTGATTTAACCCTCGCCCCACTCACCGGCGCTTTTGTAGTGACCCGTACCGGCGAGGGGATTTATGTGAGTGGTCTGCTCAAATCTCAACTAGACATCACCTGTGTGCGCTGCCTGGAAAATGGGCAAATTGAGGCGCTGCTGCAAATTGATGAGTTGTTTTATTATCCGCCAACCACCGCCCCCAAAGGCGAATTTATAGTTGGCGAGGATGGGTTTATAGACCTGGCCCCACTGGTGCGCGAACTGGCTTTATTAGAAATTCCTATTCAGCCTATTTGCAAGCCGGATTGTCTGGGATTGTGCGTGGAATGTGGGCAAAATCTGAACGAAGGCCCTTGTGACTGCCAACGGGAAAGAATAGATCCGCGACTGGCGGCACTGCGGGAGCTTTTAGATGAGTGAATGGAGAATGGAGATTGAAGTAGTCAATCTCCATTCTCTGATACAAAATTATGTTTTACGATGAGGCAAAAATTTACGTGCGCAGTGGCAACGGCGGCGATGGCATGATTGGCTTCCGCCGCGAGGCGCATGTGCCATTGGGCGGCCCTGATGGCGGTGATGGCGGGCAGGGTGGCGATATTGTGTTTGTAGGCAACCGGCACATGAGTACACTGGCTGCCTTCCACAAGAAGGTACATTATCGCGCCGGGCACGGCGTTCACGGCAACACCAAAAATCGGCATGGTAAAAATGGTGAAACGCTGCGGATTGAGGCGCCCGTAGGCACCTTGATTCGTCATGCCGAAACGGGTGAACTGCTGGCAGATATTGTCCAGGATGGGCAAGAAGTCTTGATCCTCAAAGGGGGACGCAGGGGGCGTGGCAATGCTCGTTTTGTTTCTAGCGTCAACCGGGCGCCCCGGCTGGCCGAACGTGGCGAACCGGGGCAAGAGTTGTGGTTAACGCTGGAATTGAAGCTAATTGCCGATGTGGGCATTGTGGGTAAACCAAACGCGGGCAAATCCACACTGCTCACGGCCGTGAGCGAAGCCCGCCCCAAAATTGCCGATTATCCCTTTACCACCTTGCAGCCACAACTGGGAGTGGTGACATTGGATGATTTTGAGACGATGGTGCTGGCCGATATTCCCGGCCTGATTGAAGGCGCGGCCGAGGGCGTTGGGCTGGGACATGATTTTTTACGGCACATTGAACGCACCAGAGTGCTGATCCATTTACTAGACGGCAGCGCCAAAGAGCCGCTGGAAGATTGGATCGCCATTAACCAGGAATTGGCTTTCTACAACGTGGCATTGGAAGAACGACCACAGTTGGTGGTGCTAAACAAGATGGATTTACCGGATGCCATTGCCTGGGAACCAATTTTGCGCGAGGAAATTGAGAAGGCGGGTTATCCGTTTTGCAGCATCTCGGCCGTCACCGGGCAGGGGGTGCGGCAGATGTTGTACCGGGTGAAAAAGATGTTGGATGAAGTACCACTGCCGGAACCGGCTGTGCCGGCCGAAATCGTCATTGCCGTAGACGAGGAAGAGCCGTTCACCATTGAGCGGGAAGGGGACGGCTGGCGGGTGCGTGGTCGCCAGATTGAGCGTATAGCCTCCATGACTTACTTTGAATTCGATACCACTTTACTGCACTTCCAGAGCGTTTTAGAGCGAATGGGCATTTCGGCAGCACTGACAGCAGCGGGGGTGCAGGTAGGGGACACAGTGTACATTGGCGACGAGGTATTGGAGTGGGGTGAGTAATGAGGTGAGCAGGTGAAGGGGTGATGGGGTGAAGAGGGGTCGCTCTCCTCATCCTTCATAATTCCTAATTCATAATTCATAATTCCAGAGGTAATGGGTGAAAGAGCGAGCAATTGGGTTGCTGGGGGGGACGTTTGATCCGCCACATGTGGGCCATTTGTGGCTGGCGGAGGCAGCACGGGAACAGTTGGGGTTGGATAGTGTGCTGTTTTTGCCGGTAGGTACGCCACCTCATAAAGAAGGCAGGGTCGTCACGGCCGTCCCTCACCGTCTGGCGATGACCCAATTAGCTATCCAGGATAATCCCGCCTTTGCCCTGGACACCACCGACAGTGACAGACCCCCACCCCACACCACAGTAACACTGCTGCCACAAATCCAAGCCCGTTTCTCTGAGGCCCAATTGTGGCTGCTGATCGGCGCTGATTCGCTGCGCGATTTGCCCACCTGGGTAGAACCACAGCGCCTGGTTCAACAATGCCGGTTGGCCGTGCTGCCACGCCCTGGCGTGGAGGTTGATTGGGAAAGTTTGGAAACGGCCGTGCCCCACATCCAACACGCCACTCACTGGCTAGATGGGCCATCGGTGGCTCTCTCCGCCACCCAGATTCGCCGTTGGGCGGAGGCCGGGCGCTCGCTGCGCTACCTGACGCCACCGGTGGTACTGGCTTATATCCAGCAACACGGGTTGTATCGCAATCAAATCATCGAGTAATTGGGCAATGACTTGATTACTCCGCTGCTTCCTCTGGCGCTGAACGAGGCATGTAGCGCTGCATCTGGCGCACCGGCACTTTCACCTGTTTGCGACAGTTGGCGCATTCCACCACCACTGATTTTTGTTTCTTTTCCAGGGCTTGTGGCACGGCCTCTGCCATAAATTCCCGGCTGATACTAAACGAGTGCCCACAAAAATTACAACGAACGTTCATCTTGTTTTCCTCCTGGTCAGGTGCAGCCATTGTAACCCTGACTACTTGTTTTCCTCCTGGTCAGGTACAGCCATTGTAACCCTGACTACCTGCCCCGCCAAACTTCTCCTTGTCCCTGGCACACCGCCATTCCCTGACTTCGTTGAAAAGCTGAGGCATAATCAGCAGCCATGATGAACCAACCGGAAAGCAGTCAGGTGAGCGCCCTTTTACAGGAAACCTTGCAAGAAGAGGGTCAGGCGATGCTCACCGTCACCAGCAACAGCATGTCCCCCCTGATACGCCGGGGAGATCAGGTGATACTTGTGGCTCTGACACGGCCGTTGCAACCCGGCGACATCATCACATTTCAGACCGATGCCGGTCTGTGGACCCATCGCTTCTGGGGATATGTGCCAGAAGCTAACCCGCCATTATTGCTGACAAGGGGGGACAAGCCGGAGGTATTCGATCCACCAACGCCTGCGGCCCATATGCTAGGGTTGGTCATTCAGCGGCAGCGGCACGGCCGTTGGCTGCACCTGTATCATGGGCGAGGATATTGGCTTAACCGACATCTGGTCTGGCTGGCGGCCTGGGATAACCGGGTGCTAACGGGCAAAACAGCACCCAAGCTGACGGTTGGTTCCCCACCTGCCCGGTGGCGACAGGGAATTCATTGGGTTTTGCATTGGTGGGGGCGGTTGGTAACGGCCGTCTTCGTTGGTTAAGCGTCTAAAACTTGCCGAATTTTGCGGGCCAACACTTCCAACGTGAACGGTTTTTGAATAAAAGCGGTGCCTGCTTCCAGCGTCCCTTGTTTAGTCAGCGACTCATCTGCATACCCAGACATAAAGATGATTTTTAATTCCGGGTAACGGCCACGTACTTTATCGGCCAATGCCGTCCCAGTTAAACGGGGCATCACAATATCGGTCAGCAACAGGTCTAATTTACCGGGCATTTCCTCACTTTCCAGCAAACGGAGCGCATCTTCACCATTGACGGCCGTATACACCGTATACCCTTGTTGCTCCAGCAGTTCCGTCACAATCTGGCGCACGGCCGGCTCATCTTCCACCAGCAGAATAGATTCCTCCCCCTGGGGTAAAAGGGCTGCCGGTTCACGCACCACCCGTTCCGCTTCCGCCACCACCACGCAGGGCAGATAAATGTAAAAAGTGGTACCCTTGCCCGGCCGGCTCTCAACCTGAATATGCCCCCCATTTTGCTTCACAATCCCATAACACGTAGCCAACCCCAAGCCGGTACCTTTGCCCGGCTCTTTGGTGGTGAAAAAGGGATCAAAGATGCGCGCTTTTACCTCATCCGTCATGCCCATGCCAGTATCACTCACACTCAGGCACACATACTCACCCGGCGTCACATCTACATGTTGGTGTGCATACTGCGGCGTCAGCACCTTATTCTCTGTGCGAATGGTTAATTTTCCGCCGTCCGGCATGGCATCACGGGCATTCACCACCAAATTCACCATCACCTGTTCCACCTGCCCTGGGTCTACTTTCACCAGACTCAAGTTTTGCCCTGGCAGCGTCACCAACTCAATATCAGCATTAATCAGGCGGCGAAGCAATTTATCCAGGTTGAGGACCACCTCATTCAAATTCAAAATGCGCGGTGCCACCACCTGCCGCCGGGCAAACGCCAGTAGTTGCTGGGTCAGGTTGGCAGCCCGCTGGCTGGATTCCTCAATGCCAACTAATTTGCTGTAAACCGGGTGATCGGGCAGCACATGCCGCCGCGCCAGGCTGGCATAGCTGAGGATGGCGGTCAGCACATTGTTGAAGTCGTGGGCAATGCCGCCGGCCATATGCCCAATGGCTTCCATTTTCTGAGCCTGCCGTAGTTCCGCTTCCAGCTTCAATCGCTCGGCCTGGGCGCGATACCGTTCCACGGCATAACGAATGGAGCGTTCCAGGATTTGGGGGTTTATCTGGCCTTTCACCAGGTAATCTGCCGCGCCCGCCTCCATTGCTTCTAGGTCTACCTGATGATCGCCCTGACCGGTGAGCAAAATGACCGGCGCTTTACAACCGCTGGCTACCGCCCAGCGCAGTAATTCCAACCCGCTGAATTTACCCAGCCGCAAATCTACCAGGTAAATATCATGGGCATTTTGGGCAATTTTGTTTATGGCGGCTTCATACGTGGCTACCCAATCTAAGACGTAACGATTATCACCAATGTCTGCCAATAAATCCTGGGTGATAAGGTAATCATCCTCATCATCATCTACCAGTAATATGCGTATCAAATCCATTGAGCACTTTAAAATTCCTGATGAAACATCCTATACATGCTGTTCGGTGAACCGCTTATATGGCAAGGTCGTGTTCGGCGGGAGGCAGTTCTACCAGTTCAAACCAATACTTGCCAATCGCTTGTATCACCTTTACCAGGCCAGCAAAGGTAACAGGTTTGGTGATATAAGAACTGGCGCCCAGATCGTAGCTTCGATAAATATCTTCTTCCCCTTTGGAAGTGGTTAAAACCACAATGGGAATACGGCGTAAGTGCGGGGAGCGTTTGATCTCTTCTAGCGCTTCACGGCCGTCTTTCTTGGGCATGTTCAAATCTAACAATATCAAGCCTGGCATGGGGTCATCTTGTAAATGTGCATACTTATCACGGCGAAACAGATAATCCATCAACTGTTCGCCATCTTCCACAAAGTGCAAATAGTTCACCAGACGCGCTTCTTCCAGGGCTTCTTGCGTCAATAGGCGGTCATCCGCATCATCATCTGCCATCAAAATTGTTAGTGGTTGTCCCGCTTTGCCCATGCGTTGCTACTCCTTTGGTGAAAATTGCTTATAAAAACAGCCACAGGTTCACATCTCTGGCTTGTTCATCGTGATTGCAGCAGGCTTAGAGTTTTGGATGCTGCCCACCCTGAAAGGGGGGGTGGAAAGAGTCACCACCCGCCACTATCATATAAAAATTATATAAATTTGCCACCTGTTTTGTGAATAACGATTTATCGCCATTTTTAGCTGCGGCCTATTTTCATGGTCAGTGCTTTGGCTTCACGAATCCATTCTTCTGGCTGTAGGTGCTGCCACTTTTTAGGCTGAACGATTTCCACAACCTGTTCTGGGGCACATTTAGCCAGGTCTTCTAGTGTAAGAACACCAGCCTCGTTCAGGCGACGCGCATAGGCCGGGCCAATGCCGCGAATGAGTTGAAGTTGATTTTTGCCGGTGTAATCAAATGTGTGTTGCACGGCCGTCATCTTTTCTTGCAACGTTTCCGTTTGTTTCTCGGCCTCGTTTAGCCGGCTTTGCATCTCTACCAGCTTTTTACCCAGGATTTGGGCATCGGTTAACTGGTGCGCCGCTGCCGCCACCTGCGCCTGCAATTCGTTTATGTGTATTTCAGCCCGGTTTAACTGCCCCACCAACGCCTCGTTCTCCGTTTTCAGCGCGGCTGCCTGCTCCTGCAAATCTTCGAGTTGGTCTGAGGTCTGGCACAGGCTGGTTTGTAATTGGTCTATCTTGGCTACGGCCGTCTCTAGCTGCTGTTTCTGGCTTTGGAGTTCGGCATTTTGTCGTTCAAGGCGATCTTCTCGTTCGGTCACATCCTGGCGCAGGCTCTCCACGTCCTTTTGGGCGATCAACTGCCCTTTTTCGGCGCGTTGTAGCCGGGCTTGCGTTACTTGATTGGCAGCCTGGGCTTTGTTACGTTCACCCTTCACCTTTTGCTCCCGCCGCCCCCAATAACGCCAATCCACTAAAAACACAAACAGCGCCCCAAACATTCCCCCGACCAATAACAACAGGACAATGAGAATTGCAGAGTTCATGGAAGTGCCTTTCGGAATAAGAAACCGGTTTTTGACAAAAACTCGGTTTCTAGGCAGCCTGGGCCGCCGCCAGAATGATTTCGGCGCGCGCGGGCGCTATTTGCAGGATGTCGGCCAATTGCGCCGGGGAAAGCGCCTTGACCCCGGCAATGGTGTCTATGCCTTTCGCCCGCAGCCGGTCGGCAAACACGGGGCCAATACCTTTGATGCGGGTGAGGTCTTCGGGCACGGCCGTGTCCGTTATAACCGGGCGTTGCAAAAACGCCGGCGTCTCATCCGTTGCCGGGGTTTGAATGGGAATGCGTAAAGGGGTGGGCGTGGCTCCGGTAGTTGGCTGCTCGCGTGCCTGTCGCCAACGCCGGTCCACGTCTGCCAGCCTGTCCAACAACGCCAGCGCCCCCTCCTCAGCAGACGTGCTTTTCTGGTAATACCAGATGATCAACGCCGCCATGCCGCCAATCAGCAAGCCAAAGAAAAATGTAAGTGAAATACCCTTTTTCATTGTAACCCCCACATAAGCTAAACATAATATGCCAGCTCATTCTAATGGGTAACGCCAGAGAAGGCAACAAAACAGTGCTTTTATTCTTGAGCCAGCACGTAGTGGTTGATGGCTTCACGGGCAGCGGGCAGGTGCTGCATGGCCCGCCAATCGCCGGGGATGTCCGCAGGGGATTGTTTTTCCAGGAGGAGACGGAAGGGGTCGGTTTGGGTGGGAGCGCCGGCAGCGGTGGTTTGCCGCCAAAAGGGTTCTAAGGTAGGCTGCCAACGGCCGTACCGTTCTCGCAGCCAGGGCCACACGTCGGCAAATTCCGGTTCGGCCACTGTCACTGTTATCTTTTGCCGATACACCTGGATGGTCAGCCGTTCTAGCCGATCCCAATAAGCCACAAAGGTATTAAAATCATCATCAGCCGACCACTGGCGCAGGAAGTTGGTAAAGGGGTTCATTTACATGACGAACGGGCCATATGCCTGGTGGTCACGGGATATTTCCCTGCAAACGCGCCAATTCTTCACGCAGGCGGGCAATTTCAGCTTCCGCAGCCTGACGCGCGGCGGCTTCCGTTTCGGCGCGGGCGGCTTCCGCTTCAGCGCGGGCGGCTTCCGCTTCAGCGGCTATAGGGACCAATTGGCTGTCTTCATCATAAAAACGGAGCCAGGTAGCATGGCGGCGAATGAACGGCCCATCCCATGCCCCTAACCATACTTGCAACACAGAACTCCATAAACGGCCGTGTTCATCTGGTTCCAACTCTTCGTACTGGTTTTGCTGCAAATGCCAGCCGACAAGTTCCTGATTGGCAGGGTCATAGCAGAAGTATTCGGCCGTGCGAAAGACTCGTTCATAAAGCTGTTTCTTGGTACTCTTATCGGTTTCGGCCGTTGATGCTGATAGCAATTCAATGATCACATCTGGGTAGCGCCCACCCTCTTCCCAAACGACCCAGGATAACCGCTCATACGAGCCATCTACATCTTTCACCACAAAAAAATCAGGGCCACGGTAATCCTGATTACGAATTTGCTGGCTGCTGAAGTAAAGGAACATATTGCCCCCGGCATAATAATCTTGCCGGTCATGCCAGTGATAATCCAACGATTCCAACAACAGGTTGATTTCGGCGCGATGCCAGGGTGTTTCCAAGGGAACTCCATCCTCCGTTGGTAAATTCTCACTTGAGGGCACGGGAATTGGTGGTAGAACTGCCTCAAAAAGTTTTTCGTCAATCATAGGTCACACACAATCCTTCGCTTATGCCAGAGTTTACCACAAACTGTCTTGCTTGAGCCATTTAAGGGCAGCCTTGCTGGTGTATGTCATTTCCCTGTTTTGGCTACCCGACGCATTTTACTCAGGGCCATCCACATCGCGCCAAAAGCGGTGAAAAAGGCAATGGCAATTTTGGTGGCATCCACAATCGGTTCCACGCGCACCCCATCCGGGCCGATGATGATGGCGGCTACCGGGCGGGCCAACGTGCCGCCGCCCCCACCGCCCCCGCCACCATAACCTACACCGCTTGTCTGGCCCTCCTGGTTGGGGTCGCCGCTGCCGCCGCCACCGCCATACCCTACACCCATGCCCGCCGTCAATTCGGAGGCGGTAATGACAGTGTATTCTCCCTGCGTCACCGGCTGGCTGAAAACCGCTTCCGGTTTGGTAATGTCAAACAACCGTACCATCAACTCATTGGCCGCTTTTTGGTTGGGTACCGACTCAATCGCAATTTTCGTCAAATTTTCGCTCATCAGATTCCTCGATTTTCAGGGTCTTATGACCTTCTTCTACTTGAAAACAATAGATTAACCAGGAGGCTCAGGCCGAGTATGGCCCAAAGCGCCTGGCGCGTAACATCGGGAATGGGAATGATTTGAGGATCACGGCCCGAAGCGGCTTCGGGTTCGCCGTAACCCTCAACCACTACGCTAACCGGCCGATGCCAGACAAATCCACCGAATGGCAGTTGTACCGCTAACACCTGCGACTGCGGCGTAACCACCCAATCCCCTACCCGCACCGGCTCGCCACGCTTCGTTTCCCACGAAAAAAACTTGTCCATATTCACCTCATCAACCCCTTACCCCCTTCATCATCTGCCCCCGCCAGCACAGGCACAGGCGCAGGCACAGCCAGCACAGGCACAGGCACAACCGCTGCCACCGGACGAAGAGCCGCCGCTGCCGCCAGAGCCAGACATGAGCGCTTTGAACACGTCACCCGTCACCTTGTCGGCGCCGCTGAGATTGACAAAACCGCCAGATGCCCCTTTGGCTTGCAAGGCGGTGGGCGAGATGGCAGAGGCCAGTTTACCCGCCGTATTTTCCGTCCAGCCAGCAAAACCGGCAGCCACGTTGCTGAACGTGGTTTTTCCGCCAGGCGCAGGTGATGGCGCGGGAATGCTGCCGCCAGATGGGGCAACGGTGCGGGCAGGGACATACGGCCGTGCCCACATGGGATAATACTGGTAATCACGCCGCCGGAAGGAACGGTCATATTGATCATCCAGGAAAATCCAGGGCCAGGTCTTGTCCAGGTGTTCTTCCAGTTCCGGGATGTTGCCCATCGTCTGCGCCTGCTGCATGGCGCGGGCGATGATTTTGCGGTAGTAATCCTGCGTATCCGAGAGGTCAAACCCTTTCATACGGCCGGCCACGCTGTTGACCAACGATTTCATAGCCGCGCTGAAGTCCAGACGATGCACTGACAGCCCCTCTTTTTCTTGCAGCACGTCCAGAAAGTGGTGTTCATAGGTGCGCAAGACAATGCCCTGCTGCTGCGCTATCTTGCGGCGCTGGTCGTTACGGGCGGCGCGGTCAGCCTGCATGGCGATGTACGGCCGTGCCACCTTCACCTGCAATGGATCATCCCCCACCAACTCCAACGTCCCCTTATCCAACAGCCCGAACAGCACCAGCAACAGCACCCTGTTCAGCGGCAGTTCCAGTAAAATGGCCGCTTCCGGGGCCGTCAGGCCACGTTTGATGCCGCCACCTTCCACCTGGGCAATGGCGGGCAGATACTTTTCCTTGCGCCCCGACAGGCGATACTCCACCAATCCCACAACCACCAGCGAGACCGGACATAACAGCAGCATAGCCACCGGATTATTCATCATCAACCAGACCGCCCCACAGCCAAGCAGCGCAAAAATAGAAATACCCGTACCGCCAGAGTAGCGGAAAAATGCCAGCCCTAACAAAACAATCACCGCCAATCCGATGCCAAAGGCCACGCCCGGATTGTCTTCCAGCCACTTCACCGTCAGGTCAAGCAGGCTTTGTTCAATTACCCGCGTCATGCCGGTGGTGGGGAAGGAAGCGCCGACCAGATAGGCTTTGTTGGCCTGCCCGGCCGGCCAGCGCCAACCGACAATGGTATGTTCCTCAAACAACGCCTTATCCGTGAAAGGGACATCCTGGAACAACACCGCATCCGGGTCTATACCGGGCAGTAAATGATAGACCACCCAGATGTCGCTGGGGCCACTGACGACGGACGGATCAAACCAGGTGGGCGTGATTTGCAAAGAGGCGTAGCCGTCCTGGGTCACGTCTTCATACACCATGTCTGGCATGGTAAATTCTACATGCAGCGTACCGGTCTGGTTGGCAGGAATGGCACACCGGCCCAGATGAATCTCCACACCTACGTCAATATATTCGGATTTACGGATGTCGGTGAGGGTGCAATCACCTATGGATGCCTTAAAGTTGCTCAGGTTATACCCTTTGTGGGGCGTGCCAATGTCCACAATATCAATCGGGTCGGCCAGGAAACCATTGGCAAAAGTAATATCATACACAATACGCACGGAGGCATCCGGGTTAACAAACACCTGCATATACAATTGGGGCACGGAAAAGTTGTAATTCTGCGCCTTTACCGGCGCGGCTGCCACCAGCAGCGCCAGCAGAAGGGCAAAGAGGAGGAGGGTACGGCCGTTTCTTGTCATATTTGGTTTCCCTATGAATTAGTAAGCAGTGATTAGTAGGCAGTAAGCAGTAAAAATACCTTCCCTACTCACTGCTCACTGCTCACGCCCACCCCGCCGCTTCTCGCGGGCAGTCGGCGGCGCACAGCGCCAGGCCGGGGCAGTCCGGGCAGCGGGTCGGGGCGGCTATCCGCTCCCGGTAACGGGTAAAAGCATCATGCTGCCAGATGGTTTGCCACTCATCGCGGAACACATTCCCGGCCGACTGGTGCGGGCCGCGCGGCGGGATCACGTCGCCATTGGCTTCAATACGCGCGGCCACATCCCCAGAGCAGCGCGGCCCCTGTAACACCTGCGCCACCAACGGCTGGCGGGGGTCACGCTGCACCGGCGGCTGCCACAGGAAACGGACATTGAGTTGATCGGCCGTTTCCTCGATCCAATCGGCCGTTTGTGGCATGGCCTGGGCCGGTAATGCCCCGGCCCGCACCTCATCATCCATGCCATCCGGGGCGACAATGGCAAAAAAGGAGAAGGTGTAGACGCCACGTGTTTGCAGTGCCGCCAGCGTTTCACCCAGGTCTGGCAGTGTGCTTTCCACCAGGGGAATTTCCACCATGGGGTATACCTCGTTGGCCTGGATATCGGCCAACATCGGTAAGACGTAACTGTAGTCGCCTCGACCTAGCAGGGTATCGTGGGTTTCTTCATTCATGCTGGCGACGATGACGGTGATGTGGTCAACGCCGGCCTGGGCCACGTCGCGCAGCAGTTTGCCCTGGGCCAGGTCGGTAACACGGCTGCGCACCCCGGCAATCATGCCCAGGTCTTCGGCCCGCTCCACCGCCTGCACCAGATAGGCCAGGTCGGGATTTTCCGGCGCTAAAAAGGTGACGTGCGGAATACCGATCTGCCACAGCCGATCAAGCAGGGGCACGAGTTGATCCGGCGCAGCCAGGGGGATACTTACTTCCAGCGGCGCAAAGAGTTGGGATTCAAAAACGGTAGGGTTCAGTTCATCCAGGTTGAAAATGGGGTAATTGTCTTCGGGGGCCAGCAGGGTATGGATGATACCGGCGACGTGCTGTAGATCAGCCTGTACCACGTCGGGGGATGCACCTTTGAAACGGGACTGCACGGCCGTGACAATCTCCCGCTCCTCTTGCTCTTCCAACAAACCTTTGGCCATCACTACGCCGGCAGGCGAAAGACGGGCAGCAGCGGCAGCGTTAGCCAGGAGCAAGCCACGGCCGTCCGGCTCCACCCGCAAATGAAAGCGCGTATACAACCCATCACTGGCGCGCATGTAATGGTACAGCCCCGGCGCAATCGCCCGCGCCTCCTTACCCCACGTGGGAATCAACCATCGGCGAAGTTGTGCATTCATCAAAGCCTCTATTATGAATCAAGTGTCCATTGCAAGCTGCAATTCAGACACCTCAGTTTTAGCCAGTTGGATGAGTAGCCTCAGCGCCTGATTAACAGCTTCATCATTCTTGAAAAATGGGGCTACGTCCGGCGCTAACAGCACTAAATTTGTACCCTGTCGGACTCGCTGCGCATATTTACCCCTTACACCGCCTCTTAATTGCGAAAGGTCATATTCCTCACGTAAATCGTCTTCCAGATCAAGGTTGTCTCTCTCGTTCATAATATCTCCTCTCGGCGCGTGTTAACGGACGCGCACTGATAATTCGTATGGCATCTCCTCGATCAGTATGCGACACGAACAGCCATCTGGCAAGATCAGAAATCCCCACTGTGATGTATCTATCTTCATCCACCGAATGATCCGGATCGTCATAAGTCATAGACAAAACATCCCAAAACACGGTTGCTGCTTCATTAAATGAAACTCCATGCTTGTGTATATTGGTAGTTTCCTTATTCGGATCCCATTCAAAATCAACCATGTCTATCTATCACTGTCAACGTTACCTCTAATAGCCGAGATTACGCAAGACGTCGTCAGGGGTTTGGCCGTGCAGGATTTGGAACTGGTAGGCGTCGTCTACACGGTCCACCACCAGTTCATATGCTTCGGGCAAGACGCAATGTTTGCTGCCACGCACACCGCCTAACATCTCCTGGTATGCACCCACACTGAAAAAGCCGAGCATCAACCCATCCGTTTCCACTGGCAGGTAAAGCGGCGATTGGCTCGGTTTGGGTGGGTAGACATCGTCGCTGTCACAGGTGATGCCGCCTAGCTGCACCTGTTGGAATGGTTTGTCCAGATGATTGAGCGGCAGCACAATAAAATGTTCGCCCAACGCCCAACTGTCGGGAAAGGAACTCATAATCGAGCCGTCTATGATATACCAGGGCAGTTTGGAGTCGTTTTCTTTGGCGGTGATGACGGAAAAGAGGTGGGCGCCATGTTCGGAAGTGGTGTAACGGCCGTACTCGCCCATCACATCTGGTACCGGCACATTATAGCGGCGGCACACCTCTTGCAGCGCCCGCAGCAGTCGCCGGCCAAAGTCATGATAATCAAAGTGGAAATCTAGTGTCATGGCCGCCGGCATGCCCCCGCCAAAATTAAAAATGTGCAGCGACGGATGGCGCTGTCGCAGCCGGGCATACACCTCAATGCCCGGTTTCAGCCAGTTCACAAACGCCTCCGGGTCAGTAATCTGGCTGCCCACCATGTTGTGGTACATCACCAGTTTCAGGTTCGGCGCGGCAGCAATGTAATCGGCCGCCTTCCAGATGTCGTCCAGGCTCAAGCCAAAGCGGGAATTGGCCGCCCGCATTTCCGTTTCGCTGGCATGATGCCCGTAACTCTTCATGCGCAGCCCCACCGCAAACGGATGCCCGGAGGTGAGCAGCGGTGACAATTCGCCCATATCTTCAATGACGGGGATTAGATTCTGGTGTACCTGGCGCAATTGTAAAATGTTGGCCGCGTATGGCGAACCGGCAGTCTTAAAGCCGTTACACACAATCAGGCGGTCCGGTGGCAGCAGTCCGCGCCGGATCATGATCTGGGCAATATCCACGTCCACCGTTGAAGACATTTCGTGGTGCGCGCCCGCGCCCAGCGTGGTACGGATGACTTCCTCAGCCGCGTTGGCTTTGGAGGCATAGGTGTAGTAGAAACGGCCGTCATACTCCACCTCCGCGATTACGTCCACAAACATCTGGTTCATAGCCGCAATTTGCCGGCGTATCAAAGGGAGATAGACAATCTCTAGCGGGCTGGGCAACACCTGGCCTACGGGCGACCCCTGGGAAAATAGACTGGTAAGATCAAGGTCGTGAAGATGGAGACGGCCGTACCGCACCTGCAAATACTCATTAAACTGATGGCCTTCAGGCACAGGCCCCTCAGACTCCCAACCAATCACCGGATGATTTGCCGTCATAGGAAAGCCTCCTCTGTATAGTTAGTTGCTGGTTGTTGGTGGCTGGTGGCTCAAACTGACCACCAGCCACCAACAACCAGCAACCGAAGTATATCAATTTTACATATTGTTTGATATACTGGCAGCCAACATTTCAAAAAGCACAAACCATATAAGAGGTGAAACTTGCGTATCCGATTTTGGGGAGTACGCGGGACAATCCCAACTCCAGGCCCAGAAACTATCAAATACGGTGGCAACACCTCATGTGTAGAAATCACTACAGCCGACAAGCAGCTCATCATCATTGATGCCGGTTCTGGCATTCGCCATTTGGGTAAAGAACTGGTCAAAAATGCCACCGGACGCATTACAGCCAGCATCCTCATCAGCCACACCCACTGGGACCATATCCAGGGTTTCCCCTTTTTTGCGCCCATTTTCGGCCGCAACAACCGCTTCGTTGTCGTCGGCAAAAAACGAGTAGGTAAACAACTAGAAGAAACCATGGCCGGGCAATTCATTGAGCCATACCTGCCCTTTTCCTACAACTCATTACCCGCAGACCTGATCGTGAAGGAGGTCGGTGACGGCGAAACACTCATCATTGGCGATGACACCAAAGTGACAGTAGCTGATCTGAACCATCCTGGTGGCTGCCTGGGTTTCCGTATCGAGAGCAACGGCGTCGTTTTTGTGTATTGCAGCGATGTGAGCCATTATGACGATGGCTTCGATCAAAACTTACTTGAGTTGGCGCAGGGCGCAGACCTGTTGGTTCACGACTCACATTTTGGCTCCTTAGAAGAGCGGCAGCGATTCAGTGAATACGGCCATAGCTCCTGGATCGAAGCTGCGCAAGCAGCCATTGAAGCGCGGGTGGGCTGTCTGGCGCTTTTTCATTATTCGCCAGACCTCACCGACGCCGATCTGGATGAAATCATTATCAAAGCCCGCAAAATCTTCCCCAAAACCATATTGACCAGAGAAGGTATGGAAATTACCCTGCCGCTTCACGACAACCATTTGCCAGAGTAAAACCCGACTTCACCGGTTATTTCGCCAATATCACCATCACTACCCGAAAATTGCCTGAAAATGAGAATAGACTAAAATATGCTCCGCTACTCTTTGTGGTAGAGGAAACAAGTTGCAGCCAATAAGGCTGTAACCTCTCAGGAGATTTCATGGGCGGCAGCCCACCACAGCCTGCACTGAATGCAGTGAAGTGACCAATGAAAATCGTAGCCCGGAAATCCCGGTCCGGGTGTTCATCGGGCAAGGATGCCCGATTTATGAAGGAGTTATTTTGACCCAATCAGTCCTGGTTGTAGATGACGAACCTATGGCCCGAACCTTACTGCGTCTTATGCTGATCCGGGCCGGGTTCAACGTCACGGAAGCCGAAGATGGGTTTGACGCCCTCGATAAGGTGCGTAAAAATCGCCCGGATGTCATCTTGTTGGATGTGATGATGCCGGGGATGGATGGTTTTGCCGTCTGTGAGAGGCTGCGAAACGATACGGATACGGCCACCCTGCCCATTATCATGCTCAGCGCCAAAACAGATTTGGGCAGCATTAACCGGGGATTGCGAGTAGGCGCAACGGTCTACCTGACGAAACCCATCTCACCAGAAGACCTGACCCGCCATGTGCGGGAAGCATTGGAAAATGGCAAGAGCAGCTAATGGTTGCACCAGCCATTCTATTGTGATAAAAAACACAAAGACTTGTACAACAAATACGGAGGCTCTAAATTATGTTGGTTAAACGGCTGGCACTTGTGGCAATATCATTAACAGTTGGTTTTTTGGTTACCTGGCTCATCGTCATCACCATTGCTGAAACCAACCTGGAACAGTTTGGTATCTGGTATACTGGTTTCACCTCGCTGGCAATTGCCTGTGCCATTGGCGTATGGTTGGACAAGTTTTTGGGCACAGAAATTTTGCCAAAATAAATCCGTTATGCCCGGAAATTTGAAATTTGGTAAAGGTCTCCACACGATGAGGAGACCTTTTTGTTTTTAGATGATTGATGGCAAACCCTGTTGGTCCGTAAAAAACCACAGGGTTTTGAAAAAAGGAGAGGTAAGTATGTCGGCACAAGTCATTGATGGAAAAGTAATCGCGGCAAAGGTGCGGGAGCAAGTGGCCGAAGGAGTTGCCAATCTGAAAGAAAAATATGGGTACACACCTGGGCTGGCAACCGTATTGGTGGGAGAAGACCCAGCCTCGGCGACGTATGTGCGCAGCAAACAGAAGATGTGTGAATCGTTGGGCATTCGCTCCTCAGGACATCATCTACCGGCGGATGCATCGCAGGCTGATGTGCAGGCATTGGTAACAGGCCTGAACGCTAACCCAGAGATAAACGGCATTCTGGTACAACTGCCACTGCCCAAACATATTGACGAAGAAGCCATTTTGAACTCAATTGACCTGACGAAGGATGTGGATGGCTTTCATCCGGTTAACATTGGGCGGTTAGCCATGAAGGGGCGCGATCCGCTGTTTATCCCCTGCACGCCGGCCGGTTGCATGGTGCTGTTGCAGGAGGCGGGCGTGACGATGCGGGGGGCGGAAGCGGTGATTGTGGGACGGTCGAACATCGTGGGGCTGCCGATGGCGATGCTGCTGCAAAAAGCGGATGCAACGGTGACAATTTGCCACAGCCGCACCAGGGATTTGCGCGAGCATTTGCAGCGGGCGGATATTGTGGTAGCGGCCATTGGCCGGGCGGAGATGATCACAGGGGATATGCTGAAGCCGGGCACGGCCGTGATAGACGTAGGCATTAACCGCGTAGATGACCCTGCGGCTAAAAATGGCTACCGATTGGTGGGTGACGTACACTACGAGTCGGCGGCCGAGGTGGCGGGCGCGATTACACCCGTACCGGGTGGCGTGGGGCCAATGACTATTGCCTTGCTCATGCAAAATACACTGCGGGCAGCGGAGATGGCGGTAGCTAAGAAGTAGAACAGGTAGCAGGCCACAAGCGGGGGGTAGCCGGTGTGACCGAGCTGCCCCCCGCTTGTGGCAGAGGGGATAAGCCAATTTCTCGGTCTCACACCTTGCACAAAGTACGTTCCGGTCTGACGCAAATGCGGCTGCGCCGGACGCCATTAGATTTTCTCCTGCTGCTGTTTTTTCTGGCGCTGTTTGTTAGTCTGGGGGTCTCTTATTCGGGGTGGCTGGCGCTGGATAAGTTCTGGATGCTGACGGGCGCGGTGGCCGTTTATTATGTGATCACGGCCGTGCCCCGCCGTTATGCGTTGTGGGTGGCTGCTGCCTGCGGCCCACTGGCAGCAGGGTTAGCCATCTTCTTTTTAACAGCAGATTTGTGGCACGGGGGGCTGGCTTTTGCCGGGAAGTTCTTCACGCCGCTTAACCGGCTGCTGGCGCTGCGCATGTTTTGGCCGCTGCTGACGCCTCACCCCAATGTCATTGCCGGGCATATCGCCCTGCTGCTGCCATATTCGGCAGCGGTGTGGCTCTATGCCCGCCGTGACAAAAAAAAGCAGTTGGCGTTGGTAACGGCCGTTTGCCTGGTTATATCGTTGGTAGGATTGCTGGCTACCCGGTCAGTCGGCGCCTGGCTGGCTTTGATCACCGGATTGAGCGTCTGGGCCTTGTGGCCGTTAAGTGGCCGGCTGGCTGCCAGTCGGTTAGCTGCTGCCCGACCACTATCGCGCCGCGCCATCTACGGCGGGCTGGTAGTGGTATTGGTGTTAATAGGGTTTGTCGCCGTCTGGCTGGCAGTCACACAAGACCTGCCCGGCGGGCAGACAATTGCCGAAAGGCTGGCTTTGGCCGGTAGAACCTGGCAGTTAACTCAAGACTATGCCTGGCTGGGCAGCGGATTGGCTACTTTCCCGGCTTTATATGCCGAATATGTGCGCGTAATCCCCAATTTTTACCTGAATTACAGCGATTTTTACCTGGATATGCTGCTGGAATTGGGACCGGTGGGCGCCATCTGTTTATTAGCCATTTGGGCCGGGTCGCTATGGCTGGTAGTGGGTGCAGTGCGCCGCAGCCTTTCACGGCCGTACCCACACCACAACACCAAACATGGCGATGTCTACTGGCTGCGCTGGGCCACAGTCTCCAGTTTTGTCGTTATTTTGGTTCATGGGCTGGTAGACAACAGTTTGTTTGGTGGATTGGGTACGCCGCTGCTCTTTTTTACGCCGGCCATGGCCGTGCTGGTCTCCCGCTACAGAGGCAAAGAAAAACCGTTATTTTTTAGCAAACGGATGGCCTGGGTAACGGCCGTCCTCCTCCTCTTGCTGGCGGGTATTCTGGTGGGTTTTCGGCAGCGTATAACGGCCACCTGGTACGCTTACCAGGGGGCGCGCGCCATGGACCTGGCCTTATTCGCGGATTGGCCCAGCAACCAATGGCGTATTGGTGATGATACCACTGTGCTGGCGCCAGCGCGCCTTTACTTTGATCGGGCATTGCAGCTAGACGACCATAACCGCACCGCCCACCAACGGTTGGGGATGATAGCACTGTGGGAGATGGATATGGACACGGCCGTCTTCCATCTACAACAAGCATACACCCAAGACCCGACCCATCGTGGGATAATCAAATCCCTGGGGTATACCTATGTATGGCAGGGGCAGCCAGAAAAAGCCTATCCCCTGCTGGCCCAGATACCCGAAGCCGCCCAGGAAATGGAAATATACGTCTCCTTCTGGTATCAATTAGACCAGCCAGGTCTGGCAGAAAAAGCCGCAGCCGCAGCCACCTTCTTAAAAAACAATCCATAACAGACGCCATAATCTGCATCTGGCGTCAACCTTCGCTATAATTCCCAAAACGACTGTGGGGTGAAAGATTCCACCCTATTTGAATGAGGAATATCTTATGCTTGAATCAACCAAATCACGCGCGGGCGTATTGAAAGAGTTGTTTGGCTTCTTGTGGAAGCGTAAATTGTGGTGGCTTATTCCCATGATTGTGGTGCTGCTGGTCTTTATTGCGCTGATTGCCACGGCTACCACTTCGCCACTCGCGCCGTTTATCTATACTTTGTTTTAACCAGCCATGTTGTCCTTTTTTAGCGTTCTTATTGTCATTTTTCTGACGATGGTCAGCTATGCGTCCGGGGTGACGCTGGCGGCCAACCGGCGGGAATATCCCACGGCCGTGCTTGACCTGCTGATTGTGGCCGGGTTGTGGCTGCTTCTTTTCTGGCTGAGGCCCCAATTGAGCCATTTGCCGCTGTTGGCAGTGACCATTGGCCTGGGGGTGGTGGTGGGTTATCTGGTAGGCGCGGTGCGGCTGGCGGGGCGGCAGGATGTTTACACGCTGCCCGCCTCGGAACTGCCAGAACATGCACAGGAGAAAGGGGGGAATGGCACGGCCGTGTCCGCCAACATCTTCAAACGCGGCTGGCGGCGCTGGAGTGACTTTGCCGGGCGCATGGGCCATGTGCAGGGGCGGCTGCTGATGGGCTTCTTCTACTTCCTCGTTGTCACCCCTTTTGGCCTGGGTATGCGTCTGCTCTCCGACCCTCTAGCCATTAAAAAATCCCCACCCCACTCCAACTGGCATCCTAAAGAAAGCACCGACCTGACGCTGGAAGCGGCGAAGGAACAAGGGTAAAAATTGAGATTAGGAGATTGAGAGATTGGGAGATTTCCCAATCTCCTAATCTCCTAATCTACCAATCTCCACTTCCCTATGTACATCCTCGGAATCTCCTGTTTTTACCATGACGCGGCGGCGGCCCTGCTGCACGATGGGCTGTTGGTAGCCGCCGCTGAAGAGGAACGCTTTAGCCGCCAGAAGCATGACGCCGGTTTTCCGCACCAGGCCATTGCCTTTTGCCTGCAAACGGCGGGCATCACCGCCAATGATTTAGATTATGTGGTCTTTTACGAGAAGCCGCTGCTGAAATTTGAGCGCATTCTCAAAACCCAGCTTTCCGCTTTTCCCCGCTCCTGGCGGGCGTTTGGCGAAGCGATGATCGCCTGGATGGGGGATAAGTTGTGGGTAAAGACGCACATTCAGCAAAATGTGGGCGTGCCGTTGGACAAAATTCTGTTTATTGACCACCACCTATCCCATGCGGCCAGCGCCTTTTTTGCTTCGCCGTTTGCAGAAGCGGCCGTACTGACGATTGATGGCGTAGGCGAATGGACAACGGCGGCGCGGGGGCGGGGCACGGCCGTGTGGGATAGCGGTGGGGGTCAAAATTCACTCGTCCTCAGCGAAGAGCAGCGGTTTCCCCATTCGTTAGGGCTGCTCTATTCCGCCTTCACTGCCTTCCTCGGTTTCCATGTCAACAGCGGCGAGTATAAGGTGATGGGCATGTCGCCGTATGGCGAGCCACGTTATCTGGACAAGATAGACAAGATTTTCAAGGTGTATGATGATGGCAGCTTTTGGACGAACATGGATTACTTCAGCTACCATTATTCCCATACCAACACCTACAACCAGAAGTTTATTGACCTCTTTGGCCCGCCGCGCATTCACAGCGACGATTTTTTCACCACCAAGACGAACCCTGGCGTGAACGCCAACGACCCGCAGGTGAAACAAAACCAGCACTATGCCGATATTGCCGCCAGCATCCAGTTGGTGACGGAAGAGGCGCTGTTGAAGCTGCTGCGCTCCTTGCACCAGCAGACGGGGCTGGCGAATGTGTGTATTGCCGGCGGCGTGGGGCTGAACAGCAAGGCCAACGGCCGTATCCTCAAAGAAACCCCCTTCACCGATGTCTTCATCCAACCGGCGGCCGGGGATAGCGGCGGTGCGTTGGGGGCGGCGCTCTATGTGTACCATGTGCTGTTGGGGCAGCCGCGCCGTTTTGTGCAGGAACACAACTATTGGGGCGCGGCCTATGACGACAACGCTATTGAACAAGCCATCAACGAGACCGGCTTCCGCTATGAACGGATTGCGGATGAGGCGAAGTTGACGGAAACGGCCGTCGCCGACATCCTGCAAGGCAAAGTGATCGCCTGGTTCCAGGGGCGGTTTGAGTGGGGGCCACGCGCCCTGGGCAGCCGCAGCATCATCGCCGACCCGCGCCGCGCCGAGATGAAAGAGATCATCAACGCCAAAATCAAGTTCCGCGAACCGTTTCGGCCGTTTGCCCCCGTCATCATTGCTGAGGCCGTCGCCGACTATTTTGACATGACCAACCCGGCGCAAAACAAGATGGCCCCCTTCATGCTCACCGTCGAGCGCTTCCAGGAAGGGCCGGGCGAACAAGTGCCCGCCGTCAACCATCTGGGCACGGGGCGGCTGCAAAGCATACGCCGCGAATGGAACCCCCGTTATTACGACCTGGTTTACCAGTTTGGGCAGGCTACGGCCGTGCCCATCCTCATCAACACCAGCTTCAACCTGCGCGGCGAACCCATTGTTAACACCCCCGCCAACGCCCTCAAAACCTTCGGCCACAGCGACCTGGATACGCTGGTGATGGGGAACTACGTCGTGCGGAAATAGACGAGTGATGCGTGACACGTGAGGTTGCGCCGGTCACGCATCACGGGATTGCATAACCATGAACCGAATGCACATTGCCATGTTTACCAATACGTATCTGCCGTTTACCAACGGTATTACGCGCTCCATCCACAGTTTCCGGCAGGCGTTGGAGGGGGAATTGGGGCATAACGTCTTTGTCTTTGCCCAGGGCGCGGATGATTACGAAGAGCCTGAGCCGTTTATCTTTCGTTATCCATCGCTGGAAATTCCCTTCCAGAAATACCCGCTCACCATCCCCGTCTCCCGTTTTGTAGACCGGCTGATGCCCCGGCTAAAGTTGGACGTGATTCACGCCCATCACCCCGCCCCGCTGGGCACAGAAGCAGCGCGCCACGCCCGGCAGTTGGGGCTGCCGCTGGTGTTCACCCACCACACCTATTACCAGGAGTATGGGCATTATTTGGGGCTGCCGGAAGAAACCGGACGGCGGGTGATTGAAAGCTGGATTGCCGACTATCTGCAGCAATGCCAGCACATCATCGCCCCCAGCCCCAGCATCAAACAAATGATTGAGACGACGTATGGCATCCACGACCGGTTGACGGTGATTCCCACGGGGATTGACACACGGCCGTACACCGCTGCCGACGGCCGTGCCTTCCGCCAACAACTCGACTGGGGCGACGACACCATCCTCATCTCCGTCGGCCGCATGGCCGACGAGAAAAACTGGCCCACCCTACTCGATGCCGTCGCCATTCTCTTTGCCCGGCAGCCGGATGTACGTCTGGTGCTGTTAGGTGATGGCCCGGCTCGCCACGACCTGGAAAAATACAGTGAAGAATTAGGCATTGCCGACCGGGTCACATTCACCGGCAACGTGCCCTTTGATGATGTGCCCTCGTACCTGAAAGCGGCCGATCTCTTCTGTTTTGCCTCGGTCACAGAAACGCAGGGATTGGTGACGCTGGAAGCGATGGCCGCCGGGCTGCCGGTGGTCGCCGTAGACGCCACCGGCACCTCAGACGCCGTTGACCATGAGGTAGATGGGCTGCTGACACCCAATGACAGCGAGGCGCTGGCGGCAGCTATTGAACGGGTGCTGGTGGATGAAGAATTGAGAGCGCGGCTGAAAGAGGCAACGGCCGTGAAAACCGCCCAATTCGACATCATCACCCTCTCCCAACAACTGGTGGCCCTCTATCACCAGGCCATCGAAGATAAACAAGCCGACCGCACCATCCAGATGGACGAGAAAAAATCCATCTTCAACGTGGACTGGAGAAAACCCCTCTCCATCCTCGAAGAAACAATCGCCGAATTAGAGAACTTGCTCACCAAATCGGCACACACCGAAGAAAAATAGGGTCTTCAGGAATTCAAGGGGTTGACAACCCGTGAAGCGTGAAACGTGAAACGTGACCAGAGAGACATCACGTTTCACGCCTCACGTTTCACGCCTCACGTTTCACGCCTCACGTTTCACGCCTCACGTTTCACGCCTCACGTTTCACGCCAAACCCCACGAAATCCCAAAGAGCCGAAAAATAATGCCGTAAACAGCCAAAAATGATACGAATTCATGCTGGTGGGCGATTTGGAAAATCACCCTACGATTGCAGTTCGGCCAGGAGGGATTCGATGGAATCTACTTGAGTAGTCTGATTGTTTTGAGTGAGCTGCCAGCGAGGTTGCTTATCACCAGTTACCACTTTTACCTGTACTGCTGATCCATTTGGCCCCTGGTGTACCTGGAAACCTTCGCGCTCCAGCGCCCGCCTGGCCCATATCGCCGCCAACCCCTCCCCCACCAGATCAATCTGCCCCGTCTCCGACTGCCGGATGGCAAAGGAACCGGTGTGGGCATCAAAAGCAACACCAGTGCTGTAAAAAGTGCGTTCAAACGCGCCGCTCAATACCAAATCCTCCGGCGCGCCCGCCTGCAACGGCCCATTCTCCGGCATGAGCCAGATGGTATCGGCCATGCGCAGCGCCAGATCCAGGTCATGGGTAGATAGCAAAATCGCCCGATCTTGTTCATGGGCCAACCGCCGCAAGATACCCATAATCTCTACCCGGCGCGGCAAGTCCAGAAAGGCGGTCGGTTCGTCCAGCAGCATCACCTGCGGCTCCTGTGCCAGGGCGCGGGCGATCATCACCTTTTGCCGTTCGCCGTCGCTGAGTTCATGCACAAAACGGGGAGCCAAATGGGCGGCAGACACGGCCGTCAGCGCCCCCTGCACCACGGCCTCATCTACGGCCGTCAGTTGGCCCGTCCAACTGGTATAAGGATGCCGTCCCAACGCCACCAGCGCGTAGGCCGTCAACAGACCCACCTGTACCCGCTCCGTCAGCACCACGCTGACTTGCCGGGCTAAAGTGCGGGCATCCAGTTTGTGGATATTGGCTGCACCGAGAAAGACTGTGCCGTGCAACGGCCGTTGCATGCCCGCCACTGTGCGCAGCAGCGTAGATTTCCCCGCCCCATTCGGCCCCAGCAGGCACACCAATTCCCCATTCCGCAAGGAGGCATTAACACCGTCGGCCACCATATGGGTTGCGTTGTTCTTCTTGTAACCGATTGTAAGATTATCAGTTCGTAAAATTGATTTCATCATTCACATCTCAGGGTAGCGGATGTTCAAGCAGATAAACGGATAACCAGACTGACCATCCACTTATTCGCTCCTTATCCGCTGCCCGACATTGTCAACCCCCGCCGTAAAATCACCCACATTACCACCGGCACGCCGATAAGGGCCATCACCGAATTGAGCGGCAGCACCAGTTGGCTGCCCGGCAGTTGGGCGATCAGGTCGGCAAGTAACGCAATGGTCGCCCCCAAGAGAATGCAGGTTGGTATCAGAATCCGATGGTCGGACGTGCCAAACAGGGCGCGGCACAGGTGCGGCACGGCCACATCCAGAAAAATGATGGGGCCGCAAAAGACGGTGACGGTGGCGGAAAGCACGGCCGTACTCAACACCACCCACCAGCGCACCCGCCGCGTCTCCAAGCCCAACGTCTGCGCATAATTTTCGCCCAGCAGCAGGGCATTGAGCGACTTTGCCAGCGCCCCGGCCAATAACAATCCGGCCAGAATCAACGTCAGCATCAGCTGCATCTGGCTCCACGTCACCCCACCAAAACTGCCAAACGTCCAGGAAATATACGCCTGAATGCGTTCGGGAATGGCGAAGTAAAGCAAGATGCTCACCAATGCGCTGACGCCGTAGCTAAACAACAGCCCCAAAATCAGCAGCGTCATCGTCTCTACGCGGCGGGCAAAGGCCAGCACCAGCGCCAGCGCCAACCCCGCACCCAGGCTGGCGGCAACCACAATGCCCACATCACCGCGTACCCCCAACCCGGCCAACAGGTTGGCGCCGACCACGCCCGTAGCCAACACCACCAGGGCCACGCCCAGGCTGGCCCCGGCATTCACGCCCAACACCGATGGCCCGGCCAGGGGATTGCGAAACAGCGTTTGCATTTGCAGCCCACTGACGGAGAGGGCGGCGCCGGCGAGTACGGCCGTGAGCGCCTTGGGCAAACGAAACTGCCACACAATCGTCGTCCACGTCGCCCGCGCCGGTTCACCGCCCGCCAGAATGGTCAGGATGTCCGGCAGCGGAATCTTCACCGACCCTAACGTCAGGCTGAGCAAAAAGCAGCCCACCAGCCCCACCAGCAGCGCAGCCACCGTCACCCGGCGAATGCCCAGGCGCGGCCATGTGGGGATGGGGGTGGTTTCGATCATATCAGTGGGCAGTGGGCAGTGAGCAGTGAGCAGCAGGTAACTGCTTACTGTTCACTGCCCACTGCTTACTCTACCAATCGGTAATACACAAACGCATGCCCCGGCAGTAGTTCCGGGTGGAAAATTTTGATCAGGTCGGCCAGGACCCAGTGGGGATTGGCCGCGCCGCCTTCGTAGTAGTCGTTGCCGCCGTTAGCATTGACACGGCCGTCGTTGTTATAGACGTTGCCATTCTGGTAAGCGGCAAATTCGGCGAAACGGCTGTCTGTGGCTGCTAAATCGGCCAACGACGAGACAAAACCGAGGTTAATCCAATAATCGGCTGCCTGTGCTGTGTCAAAGACGGTCTCAAAATCAAGGAACAGGGTGGTGTCCGATGGGTCATCGGCCCAAAGGTAAGCCGCACCCGCATCAGTGAGCAGTTGGGCAATGGTGCTGTGGCCGCCGGCCATATACCAGGTACCTTCGTAGGGGGTGTTGAGGAGGACGGTGGGTTGGGTCACGGCCGTTGCCGCCAGCGCCGCCAGTTCTCCATACTCCGTTGCCACGCCATCAAACCAGGTATTCGCCGCCGCTTCCTGGTTGTAAAACGTGGCCAGGAATTTCACCCATTCCGCCTGCCCCAACGGGTTGGCATCCAGATAATCAGAGTTGACGACGACGGTAATGCCCGCTTCTTCCAGTTTGGGTTGGGCGTCAAAATCGGCCGAACCGCTGGAATAGGTCATCACCACATCCGGGTCTAAATCCAGCACCTGTTCCACATTCACCTGCGCCCCAAAACCCACTTCCGCCACCTGCCCGGCTTCGATGCGCTCCCGGATTTCCGGGGTGCTGGCAAAAGCCAGACTGTCCAGCCCCACCAGGCTGTCCACCGCGTTTAGGGTGGGCAGGTGCGGCAGGTAGGTGGTGGACATGGCCACCAGGCTGTTGATGGGCACTTCGATGATCACGGCGTCTTCAAAACCGGCGGGCACGGCCGTGCCACACTGCACCAACAGGTAGGTAGCCACTTCCTCTGCACCAGGAAATGGCGAGTTGACTGTAACAACTTTGTAGTTGGGGAAGTATTCGATGGTGAAACCATCGCTGTGGGTGACGGCTGCTTTTTCGGGGAAGTAATCTACGCCTTCGGTGTAATTTTCTACGCAGCCATCAGTGAGGTTGGCGGTGGGGGCCACGGTGGGCACGGCCGTCGGATCGGCGGTAGGTTCTGTGGGGGGCGGCGCGGCTGGCGACGTGGCCGCCGTTTCTGTTTGCGCTTGTCCACTACAGGCGGCCAATAGCAGTAATAACATCAAGATGCCGGATACTTTTTTGTTCACGAAACGATCTCCTTCCTTGAAAATGTGTTTGGGCACGGCCGTTTGTGGACAGAAAAGTGCGCAGTTAACAATTGGCAGTAAGCAGTTTGCCTTACTTCACCGCTCACTGCTGACTGCTTACTGCTAACTGTCTCCAAAGGAGACGGCCGTTGACAGGAGACGTTCACCAATAAAAAAGCCCACCAAACGGTGGGCCAGATGAATCAAAAACGGTCATGTGGCCCGCTGTCCCTTTGTCCACGAAGGTCATGCGAGCAAAAGAACCAGGCAGGTAGTCGGACTAAGAGGAATTATGAATTATGAATTATGAATTATGAAGGGCCTTCATAATTCATAATTCATAATTCATCCTTACATTACCGTTGCGGGACAGTGCCGGAATCGTGATGTCTCCATCACCCACCGGGCTTCCCCTGACAGGTTCTTAAGCTGGTTTGGTTGTTAATGTGAAGGGATGATAACGTGTGGGGACACGGCCGTCAAATGGAGACCAGGTAACCGGGCTACTTGCTCATGGCATATAACCAACTATTCGTTTCCAAAATTATCATTGATTTACCTGTCCTTATAAGCCTGATTCACGGCCCGGATTATTCCTTTGCTTCCCAGTTGGTCACAATTCATAAACGCTGTCAAATCTTTTTCTTCAACTCCACCGGGTCCAGGTATAACTCCACATATCCGCAAGTCAGGCAAACACGCGCCCGCCGCACCAACGTGGCTGTGCGCAACATGCCGGTTTGCCGGTTGGAAACGTAGCGAATTTCATCACCAGCCGAAGCGCGCCCTTCATCCATTTCGCCATTACATTTGGGACAGTTCGTTGTCGTCATCATCATCCTCCAAAATCACGTTTTGCCAGACTCGCCCGGTTGATCTGCTGAGGCGGCTGCAGGATTTTATCTGACACGGCCGTTTCCCCAACCTGAATCGTATGCCAATTGCTCCTTGCCCAGTATAACAGCCACCGGGCAACTGCCTTGAACGACAGTCGTCTCTCCTACGAGAAAAACACCTTGAGCGCCTGCAGCCGCTTGCGCGTTTCCCAGAGGAAAATTTGTTGCATCACCGGCTCCAGGATAAATCGCAAAAAACGAGGCCGGGCGGTGAAGTGAAATTTGTATGTGATACGTGAAGTATCTTGATCAATCGCTTCGTGGCGGATGGAGGCGGCCCAAGTGTGGAAAAATGGCGGCCGATTGACCATTTTGACGGCGGCGACCGACGGCCGTTGGAAAGACACATACACCGTCTTCAGGGCAATGCCGCCCAACGAACGGCGGCCCACACAGACAGTGGTTGTGCCCAGGGCTACGGCCGTGAACCCATCATCCAGATACGCCGCTTGCAAGAGGGTGTCCCATTCCAGGCGACGGCCGTAGTCATGCACCAGGTCAAACACCACCTCACACGACGCCGGAATAATCTCCCTCACCTCACCATGTGCCATCAATCACTGATTCCTTTTCACGATTTGGCGATCAAGGCGCTTATGCCGGCAATAAAATCGGCCGTCTCCCCCACCAGTGGCTCAACCGTTTCGCCATCCAGCGAAACAAAATCAATGTAGTCACCTTCCTGGCGTAAATCATAAAGACGATTGTAAAGACGGCCGTTTTCTTTCGTTACCAGGCCAGGTTTGACATAGTGTTGATTAAACATCGCCTTCAAACCGCTGTGTTTAGCAGTCGCATACCCACCTTGTATCAACAAAGCAGACACCGCGTAAAATGCCGCATAGTAAAGACGATTAGCGCAGGCATTCCAATGACCTTCTTTCTGCATCAGCCGTGCTTCCACCAATGTGTCAGCGGCGCGCTGCAGGCGATAGGCGATTAACGCCTGGAGAGCTTCACTTTTCACAAAGGAACCCCATCTTTTTCAATTTGTTGCCGCAAAGGCATAACAGCATACTGGGGCGACCGCCAATCTTGTTTGCTCCGTATGATACTGCTCAACACAGTGTCTGTTTCCAGTTCCACGTCGTACAGGCGGTCTTTGATAAGTAATTCCAATGTTTTATTGGATGATGAAGGTAACAAGATAAGAAAATCCCAATCGGAGTCAGGCTGGGCTGTTCCTCTGGCGTGCGAGCCATAAAGAATAATTTCAGCGGTAGGTGATAAGGCGTGTACAGCCTCTTTTACCCGTTGTAATAGTTCATCTTCTCCCATAGGTTGAGTCATCTGTTTGCCCCTTATCTCAATCAAATAATTCGAATTAAGGATAACCCACGATCTCATTAGTGCAAACATATGATTTGCCCTGTTACTCTTTGCAACTTTGGTATCTTTGTTACTTTGCGTTATAAAGCCAGCCACACACACCCACTGATTTGGAGACTGACACATGAGCAAAATGATCGAACAAGAACGTGTCTGCTGGTTTGCCATTCCTGAAAAAGGTACATGGCTCGCCGTTTATCCACCTTCGGTAATGCCTGCGATGGGATACGCTGGCTTGCGCTTGTAGACAGGCATAGGAATGGCGTCAAAGATGAACAACTTACCTTCACCGGAGAGGCTCTTTGGGAATTCACGGGGCTGACAGCCCGTGAAACGTGAAACGTAATGCGTGTCCAGAGGCGAATCACGTTTCACGTTTCACGCATCACGCAAAACCCTACGAAATCCGAAAGACCCACCGGAGATTATATCTGGGTGTTAGCATTGCGCCGCACAATTATTCCTAACGCCAATCCGACGATCAGGACATGTTCCAGGATCGCCTCGATGAGCCACGGCAGGGTTGGCGCCGGTATCGGCGGCGCTGCACTCAGCGGTGTGACAATCATGTTCATGACAATGAAAACGCCAAACCCATACAGGAGCGAGCCGACGATAACATGGCGGCGCAAAAGGGGAATGCGGTCAGCGGCCAGGATGAAAAC
>CAADGU010000270.1 GCA_900696625.1 uncultured Chloroflexota bacterium
ACGTCTCCTGGTTCCCAGACATACATGTCCAGCAACGAGTTTTCCAGGATAGGGGCGGCATCCCAGTTGCTCCACCAGGCAATTTCCAAAGTCTGGCCTGTCAGCATAATGCGACCAGCGCCCATGCCGTAGTCAACCAACGTCGCCTGACCATACCCCATAGATTGGGCTATTACTTGCGAGCCGGGGGATAGGTTTGTAAAGTAGTTATGACTGGCAGAACTACCAAATATCTGCCCAGACACACCTGCTACCCAGGGATGGTCAGGCAGCAAAACGTCATTGTAACTGTCTGGCCCATATTGGTTGATGACGCCCCCAGGCATTAACGGCATTCGCCCCTGGGTTGTCCCAGACAACCACAGTGCGCCGCCAGCCTCGACATATGTTTCAAATCGTCCGATGTTAGCGTCCCAGGCATTGTAAAAGTCCCAACTTTGCTCACTGGGAATAATGACCAGTTCATAGACAGAAAGGTCAATCGTAGCCATATAGCTGGAGTCAACCTGGTCGTAGGCAATGCCGTTGTTATTCAGGATTTGCTGGATGGAGTCATACCCCCAGGGATAAGAATCCTGAATGATGAGGACGGGGTTGCCACCTAAATGAACAGCCGAAGGCATATTTGCCAGGGGACCAGGGGCCAGTGATGTGGTAACGGCCGTTTCCGGCAGCGCCAGGTTGAGTCTGTCACGCACGTATACCAACGGCGTATAGCCGGTGGCAACTTTCAGAATGTCAAACGCCAACAATGCCGGGCCGTCATTAGTAATGGTGAAAGCACGGGAGGTCGCCATGCCCACATCCAGGGCTACGGCCATATCCTCATGTGTCACCTCGATAACGGGCACATTCAGCACCAGGTCAAAATCTTGCGTAGTTCCCTGCTGAGCCACGATATTAACGGATTGCGTTTCGGTAACATAGCCAGTGGCGGAGACTTGCAAGGTGTAGGTACCGGCATCTAGCCAGAGAATATAATAGCCGGTAGCCGGGTTGGAAGTTACCGTGTACGGCTGTCCCTGGGCAATGATGGTAGCCTGTAATGGCAAACCAGTACCGGCATCAGTAATTGTGCCTTCCACCCAACCCATGTTGGCCGTCGGCTGCACCGTCATTGTGACTGGTACTATGACGACCTGATTTTCAGGATCATCATTATTCACCAACAGATCGGCCGTGTACAGACCTGGCTGCAAATTCGTGGCGTTACGTACAACCTGCACCGGCAATGTGCTATTGGTAGCCACTGTACCTGAAACTGGAGCGGTTGATAACCAAAGCGCATCACCACCTGCGCCAATCGTACCGTGTCCGACATCAGGCACCCAATCGGTCGGTAGAACATCATTCCCCACGACCATAGCCACATCAATGTTGCCGTCATCATTACCCAGCGCGGAAAGGGGGAGCGTAAATTCAAATGAGTCGCTCGTATAACTGGGGGTCACTGAGGCAATATAACCGGTATCCACATTATATATGTCTACGGTGTAAGGCAAATTAAAGAGGAACAAATAATACTCAAGCCCAATATCTTGTTGCGAATTTCCGGCGTAGACGGTCGGTGATACCCCCGTGCTGTCATCCTGGTCTGTGTCCAGAAATATATAACCAGCAGCGCCGTTTGGCCCGGCGCCGGGCGCAAAAGTCAGGCGCATGGTCATTTCAGCGCCGGCCGAGGCGGCTGCCACTTCCACCACGTCAATGTACACAGCATCACCCAGGGGATCAGTCAAGATAACGGGTAGTGACCCACCTGAGTTTCTAAGCGTCGTTAAGACGTTGCGTTCCTCTGTGAAGTTATTGCCCCATGGTTGTGGTTCTACAAAGAACTGTGACTCTGGCACAGAATGGGCCAGATTGGGCGTTGTCTCTCGTTCCCTTATCTCAAAGGTGAGCGTGACGCCATTGGCATTAGACAGGTTCAAGGTATCCGTGACAATTTCCCCCACTAACTGCGTACTGGAAAATTCGGTAGGGGATGCAGAGATTTGGGGTGGGGCATAAGCCTGCGTAATGGCGACGGCCGTGTCTGAATACACCGATGGGCTAGTCACCGAGGTGGCGTAAATGGCTACGCTGTCCTCGTCATACCAATCTGCGCTCACCGGCACGGTAACGCTAATGGTGAAAGTCACATATTCACCGGGCTGGAGAGGGCCTACTTGCTGGGTGGACAGGGCGCTATCCCAGTTAAACGTCCCCAACGTCAGGTCATAACTGTCGGCCATATCGGTGGAATTGACTAGGGTTAGTTCGTGAACGGCCGTGTCCCCTAACGCAGCATCATTGCTCTGCACGGGCGGCAGCAAGGCAACACCGCTGATAGCAAAATCGGGGCATATGGCAATGCCTCTCGGCCCATAATATCCATCGAGTGCCACATAGTACGTTACAGTATAGTCAGGAATGTCTAAAACCGGCACATAGTTGTTATAGCCACCGCCCACATAGAGTTCATCTCCATCACAATTCACCATCGGATAATAGGCTTCATCAACGCCATAAATGGTCGTCGTATAAGACAGTGTGGGCACGTCAAAAACAAAGATACCGTTATACCCACCGGCCCCAAACAGGGTCTCCCCATCCGGCGTAATGGCCAGATGATAGACGCTGGCAGAGGCAGATATTTCTGTGATTACATTGTTTGTGTTGGCGTCAATGACGATTACCGCGCCTTGATAATAGCTGCTGCTGACAAAAATGAGCTGCCCATCCGGAGAGACAATGACATCATATGGATTACCGGTCAGGTAAATTGTCCCTATCACACTGAAAGTAGTAGCATCAACGACCAATAAACCACCAGATCCCATCGTGACATACACGCGGTCCAAGTAGGGATGAGCAGCCAGGCGATTAGGTGAGTTAGGCGCGGTAATGGAGTTAACAATAGCAAAAGTGGCCGTATCTATTACCACCACCGTGTTATAGTCGTAGAGCGTCACCAGAGCATAAGCGCCCCCTTGCACAAAAGCAATATCATAGGCAACGCCAGGCAAATTTATGTTGTGGATAACGGTATTGGTAGCAGTAGCAATCACCCCCACAGAAGAACTACAGGCCACATACACATAGGCCTCATTCGGAGATATGACCACCTGGTATGGGTAATCACAACCGGCAGCGCCTACGTCCACTGATCCCACATATGTATGGGTTTCGGTATTCAACAAAGCAACCCGGCCATAGTCCGGTAATGACACATAGGCCAGGCCAATGTCAGACGGCGTGGCCGGCGACAGATCGGGGCGCGCCGAAGCGGTGAGCGGCAGCCAGGAGATGCCTAACAGCAGCGTGGCCACTACCACCAGGAACGCAACAACAATTCGCCTGTTATAGGCAAAGACTTGGGTTTTCATTTTTCCTCCATGTGTTTGTTTAGCTCCCCCAACTTTCATTTTGGGGGCGCAACTGTATTTACCCTTTGTAAATGGAAAAGATGGGTTAAAGCACGGCCGTATTATACCAGTTTTGTCATCCAGAACGTAAATACGAATAGCCGATGAATAGGTTCCGGCTTGCCTCTTACGGCCGTTGCAGGCACAATCCCGGCATCATTTCCCACGACAAGAGGTAAGAGATGGACACCCTAAATTTGAACCACATTTCCCCCGTTTGGAGCCGTTCGGCGACAGTGATTGCTGATCATGGCGAAGGCATTTATTTGTACGACAAAAACGGCCGTCGCTACCTGGATTTCACCAGCGGCATTGGCGTCACCAACACCGGCCACGCTCACCCTAAAGTGGTGCAGGCCATTCAGTCACAGGCGGGCAAAATCCTGCACGCCCAGGCCAACATCGTCTACCACGAACCGATGATTCACCTGACGGAAGAGTTGAGCCAGATTGTGCCGCCAAAGCTGGACACCTTCTTCTTTTCCAACTCTGGCGCAGAGGCAGTGGAAGCGGCCGTCAAACTGGCGCGGGCGGCCACCGGCAAACCGAACATCATTGTGTTTCAGGGGTCATTTCACGGCCGTACCCACGCCACCATGGCCATGACCACCAGCAAAACCATCTACCGCGCCGGCTACCAGCCGCTCGTGCCCGGCATCTTCGTCGTCCCCTTCCCCTACGCCTACGCTTATGGGTGGGATGAGGAGACAACGGTGAATTTCTGCATCAAAGAACTCAAAAAACTGCTCAAAATGCAAACCGCCGCCCACGAAACGGCCGCCATCGTCATCGAGCCAGAACTGGGCGAAGGTGGCTACGTGCCCGCCCCCAACCGCTTTATGCAAAAGCTGCGCCAGCTTTGCGACGAAAACGGCATCCTGCTCGTGGCGGACGAGGTACAGACAGGGTTCGGCCGTACCGGTAAATGGTTTGCCAGCGAACACAGCGGCGTCACCCCAGACATCCTGATCATGGCCAAGGGACTGGCCTCCGGTATGCCCCTTTCCGGCATCGCCGCCCCGCGGGAACTGATGGACAAATGGCCGCCCGGTTCACACGGCGGTACGTATGGTGGTAATGCCGTGTCATGTGCGGCGGCCGTGACCACCATTCAGGTTTTGCGCGAAGAAAAACTCATCGAAAACGCCGCCAACATGGGGCTCGTCCTAACTACCGGCCTGCGTAAACTGCAAGAAGAACATCCCGAAATCGGCGATGTGCGCGGCTGGGGGCTGATGGTTGCCAGCGAATTTACGACGCCGGATGGTGAGCCGTGGGGGGAAAGGGCTACGGCCGTAACCAAAGCCTGCCACGAACAAAACCTGATGCTGCTCACCTGCGGCGCCTACGGCAACGTCATCCGCTGGATTCCGCCCCTGGTCGTCAACCAATCCCAAATCCAGGAAGCCCTTACCATCTTCGCCGCCGCCCTGGCAAAGACAAAGTAAAAGGATGCTATGGCTGAAATATGCAGGTTCTATGGTATTATCATTCGCATCTTTAACGAAACCGGCGAAAGACACCATACTCCACATCTGCACGCCTATTACCAAAACTATCGTGCCGTCTTTGGGATCGATCCAATCGAAATCATTGCCGGTGAGCTACCCAGACGTCAACAACGATTCGTTGAAGCCTGGATGGAACTTTATCAAGAAGAGCTGCTTGAAAACTGGAATCTGGCGGTTGATGGTCAACCAATTCACAAACTACCGCCCTTACAATAAAACGGAGCGACTAGATGGAACATTTACTTATTGAAGTAACAGATTTTCAAATTGTTGGGCCATATACTCTAAGCGTAACTTTTGAAGATGGTGTCCAACGCGAGATCAACTTTGAACCGGTGCTCTACGGTTATTACTACGGCCCACTTCGGGACCAAACACTATTTAATCAGGTCATGTTAGATACTGAAATTGGCACACTGGTCTGGCCGAACGGCGCCGATTTTGACCCGGCCACACTCTATAACTGGCACAAGGGAGAAGGCGCAGAACTGGCAAAACGCGCCCAAAATTGGGCGAATACCACTTTGGAATCAATTTAAATAAGGTGTCTTTATGCAAGTCTGGCGCGTGAATGTACAGGAACAATCTTTTAGCCAGGAGCCGATACCGGCGCATTGGCAAACGTTAGGTGGGCGGGGGCTGCTGGCGCAGATTTTGGTGGACGAAGTAGACCCCACCTGCGAACCCTTAGGGCCGAATAACAAGCTCATCTTTGCCCCCGGTCTGCTGGTCGGGCACATGCTCTCTAGCTGCGACCGCATCTCTGTGGGTGGCAAAAGCCCGCTGACCGGCGGCATTAAGGAGAGCAACGCCGGCGGCAGCACCGGCCTGGCGATGGCTTACCTGGGCATCAAAGCCCTCATCATCGAAGGGCAGCCGACCATGCCTGGCTGGTGGATTTTGCACCTGAGCAAACAAGGGGCGCGTTGGGAAAACGCCGCCGAATATGCCGGGATGGGCGTCTACAAAGCCGCGCCCGCCCTGCTGGAACGGTACGGCGATAAAGCGGCCATTGCCCTTATCGGCCCCGGCGGGGAGATGAAACTGTCCAGCGCCGGTATCCAAAACCTGGATAAAGACAAAACTCCCTCCCGCATCAACGCCCGCGGCGGGTTGGGCGCGGTCATGGGCAGCAAAGGGCTAAAGGCCATCATCTTCGACAAGGAAGGGTGCGACAAACCACCCATCGCCGATAACAAAGCCTTTCGCGCCGCGCAGAAGGTGTTTAACAAGGAACTCATGGCCCACCCCCAAACGCAGTCCTATGCCGACTATGGCACGGCCGCCATGACCCGCATGACCAATACCTTTGGCGCCATCCCCACGCGCAACTTCTCCGACGGGCAGTTTGAAGGGGCAGACAAAATTAGCGGCGAATTTATGCGCGAACTGCTGCTGCAACGCGGCGGCGCCAGCGAAACCACCCACGCCTGCATGGCCGGCTGCACCATTCGCTGCTCCAACATCTTTGGCGGTGAGGATGGCGAGGAGATCGTCTCGCCGGTGGAGTATGAGACGATTGGGCTGATGGGGGCTAACCTGGGCATTGATTCGCTGGATACCATTGCCCGCATGAACTGGGAAGTGAACGACATGGGGCTGGACTCGATTGAGGTTGGCGCGGCGTTGGGCGTGGCCGCGGAAGCCGGACTGATGGCCTGGGGAGATGGCGAGCGGGCGCTGGCGTTGACCCGTGAAATCCGCACCGGTTCCACATTGGGACGGGTGTTGGGCAATGGTGCGTCCACGGTGGGCAAAGTGTACGGCATTGAGCGGGTGCCGGTCGTCAAAGGGCAGGCTATTTCCGCTTATGACCCCCGCGCCATTAAAGGCACCGGCGTCACCTATGCCACCTCGCCACAGGGGGCCGACCACACCTGCGGCCTGACCATTCGCGCCAAAATTGATCACCTGGACCCGCTCATTCAGCAAGAAGTATCCCGCAATGCCCAGTGCAACATGGCCGGGTATGACACGCTGGGGGCGTGTGTGTTTGCCGGGTTTGGTTTTGCCGCCGCGCCGGGCACCATCCGGGATCTGCTGAATGCACGTTACGGCTGGCAGGTGGGGGACGCCATTTTGCCGGAACTGGGGCGCAAAACGATTGAACTGGAACGGGAATTTAACCGCCGCGCCGGGTTCACCAAAGAGCATGATCGGCTGCCGGAGTGGATGACGCGCGAACCGCTCAAACCACACAACGCCGTGTTTGACGTGCCCCATGAACACCTGGACACGATTTTTGAGGGGGGATAGATACACGGATCAAGTGGGGAGGGGTTGCTGGCGGTTGCGGTAGAGGGTGGGGTCTACGGAAATGGCCATCGCTTGTGTGTCTAAACGGCCGTCCAGAAAACCGTTGATCTGGTTAGCCGCCGGGCGGGGGTCGGCCAGGACATCACTGTAATGCAGGTATAAGGTTTTGATGTTGGGCTGTTGATCCAGCCATTGGGTGACGTGCGCCAGGTGTTTTTCAAAGAGGGTGGTTAGCTCCTCGTCGCTGACGCCGTTGGGGTCTTCGCCGCGATGGGCCAGCATCTTTTTTTGGGAAGCCAAAATTTCATCCATGTGACGACGCATAAAAATGACGCGGTATTCCTGGTCAGCCGGCAGGTGGCGCAGCAGTTGGGAGATGACTTTGACGGCTCTGCCCTGGGCGCCGGCGACCCAGGCGGTATCCCCTTTGTCCAGTTGTTTGACGCGCTCAAATTCGTAATAACCTTTGGGATTGTCGTCATCGGCGGCGCGAATCTGGTCGGTGAGCGGCGGAATGCCGCCGGCTTCTAACATCTTCATCATCATGGAAGTGCCGGAGCGGGGCAAGCCGGAAACGATGATGATGGGTTGGTTGTGTTTGAACAGTTTTTTGAAAAAGCTCATGGAGGGTCTCCGGGTAATCGGTTATCGGTAATCGGTAAACGGTTGAAAAGAGCGGTCAGGAATCGCTGCCCGGCCTGCTCCAGGTCATCGGTGATGGCAAAGGTGAGGCTGCGGACGTGGAGATGGTGCAGTTGCACATCCAACGGCCGTTCCAACGCCACCGGATACACCAATACCGCCTGGGGCGCGCCTTTTGCCTGGGCATACGTTACCACCTGGTTCACGTCCGTCATGGCGGTGTGCGTGGGTGTTTTGTATTTGGTGTCCAACACGGCCGTGACACGGCCGTCGCCATCATACAGCACCAGGTCAAGTTCAAACCGCAGATCGTTGGCCTGGCCTACTGTCACCACCTCCTGCACTTTCAGCCGCCAGGGCACGGGCAGATGTACCCGCAACCAGGCAGCTACAAACAGTTCAAACAGGCGGGCCATGTTCAGCAAAAACGGCGGCCCGGCAAACGGGCCGGCCTCCACCAGCGGCGTACTTTGTTCCAACAAAAAGCGGCACAGGGCATGAATCGGGCGGTAATCCTGATTGAGCCGGGTGTAGGCCCATCCCACCCATTCATCCGGCGTGAAGGGGCGCGAGGTAATGGTTGATTGTAAATGGTGGGCGGCGTGGCGCACGGCCGTTTGCAGCCCCTCTGAGCAGTGACGGCTGCGGGCCACCTGCTGCAAGGTATAGGCAATCAACTGGTTCTCTGGAATGTCGGCAGTGTGTTCTTCATAGCGGCAGCGCAGTTCCACCTGTGGCGGTTGGGGATAGGCCACAATCCGGCCACGCACAAAGGGGGTTACGGCCGTGTGTACCTGATACGCCCGGTACAACCCCTGCCGCAGCCGACGCTGCACCCGCGCCAGCAACAATCGTACCACCTGCTCATAAAACGCGGCCAACGATTGCACATCTACCAAATCATCCCCCAAATCTTCCTGGGTTAAGTCGTAGGCATAGGCCCACAGGGGAAACAGGTTCGTCAGCGGCAGCCGGGGCTGGATGTGCAGCGTCATGTCGGCAGCCACGGGAATATGCCCGGCCCAGCCTTGCGGCGTTAGCCCCCATTGATTTTCGGTTTTAGGCGACGGAAAGGAGAGATGCAGCCGTTTACCCCGCTGGTCAAAATTGCGCCACAACATCAACCCTTCGGCAAAAGTCAGGGCGTCGGCCGGCAAATAAGTGGTCTGGTATTCAACCAGGGTGAGGTCACGACGGATCATGGGTGTAAATTCAACAAGACCTGACAGGTTTGTAGAAACCTGTCAGGTCTCCGTTGTTTGATCGGCCAGCGGCAAACTGAACCAGAAGAGGCTGCCATATCCCACATGGCTCTCGACCCCGACCTTACCGCCGCACTTGGCCACTACCCGGCGCACAATGGAAAGCCCCAGACCTTCACCGCGCACTTGTTTAGGCCCCAGCCGGGTATGCGGTTTGAACAGCAATTCCTGGTCAATTTCCGGGATGCCCATGCCATTATCCTTGACCCAAAACCGAACCATGCCGTTGGGCAACAGGTTGGAACCCAATTCCAGACACGGCCGGTCGCCGCCATATTTGATGCCGTTGCTCATGTAATTGACCCAGGCTTCTTCAATCCAGGGACCATACCCCAATGCCACCGGCCAGCTATCGGGCAGACGAATTTCCACCTGTGACTGCTCAATCTGATAGCGCAGCCGTTTGACCGCCTCCGCCACCACCCGCTGCATGTTCAGCGGTTCCAGGATAACATCGCCGCCGCGGATGCTGGCTAAGAGCAGCAGTTCACTAATGACGTTATTCATCTTATGGCCGCTCTGCACAATGCGGGAGACAACCGTAGCAAACTCGTCATCCATCTGATGGCCGTATTGCATCTCCAGATAACTGGCATACCCCACCATCTGGCTGAGCAGCCCCTGTACCTGGTGCGCCATCGTATGGGCAAATTCGTCCAGAGCGATATTGCGCACTTCTAATTCGGCCGCCTTTTCGCGCATATTTTCTACCTGCTGCCGGTAATGGACGGTTTCCCCGGCCACCTGCTGCCGCGCCAACGCCAGATTGATGGCGCGCTCCAGCAAAGGGGGTGTTAATAACGGCCGTGCCAGAGAATCTTGCGCTCCCTGCCGGATGGCCCAACGGCCGTCGTCCGCCATCTCCCCCACCACAATCACCGGTGTGTCCCCCCCGTTCACCTGTATCGCCGCCAGACGCGCCGGCCCATCCGCCAACCCCACCGCCAACAAAATAAGATCAAACGTGATGGTTTCCAGGTACGTGACGGCCGTTGCCAACTGTTCACTGTGCAGCACCTCATAGGCCGGCGACTGTTTCTGGGCAACGTCGGTCTCAGCTAATAATCGTCGGATTTGCTGGATAACCGAAAGATCGTCCGCAACCAACAAGACTTTGAGAGGATTCTGCGACATTGCCTGAAAAAGAGACGGAGAGATCAGGATATTGGGAGATTGAATCTCCTAATCTCTCAATCTCTCAATCTCCCACCGCTTCATCCACCTGCGGTTCGGCCAACAACAGTAACGTCAAAAGGGTGGCCCGCTCCACCAGTTTGTCCAGGTACAAAAATTCATGCCGGGCATGGGCGCCCTCACCCACCGGGCCTAATCCGTCCAGCGTGGCCGTATAACGGCTGGTGGTATTGCCGTCGGAGCCACCGCCGGCCATGCCCTCCGCCAATTCCAGCCCCATGGCCACACCGGCGGCCTGGGCCTGCGCCCACAAGCGGCGGTTGCGCGGTGTGCGCTCCAGCGGCGCCCGGCCAATGCCGCCACTGACCACTACAGAAGCGCCGGGTAAAGTGGGAGTCAGTTGGTTCACGGCCGTATCAATGCGTTCGGTATCCACCAGCCGGGGCACACGCACATCCACCCAGGCCGCACATTCCGGAGCCACCACATTGGTGCGCATCCCCCCCTGCACCAGCCCCACGTTCACGCTGACGCCATTGGCCGGATCATTCAAGGCAAATAGCTGCTGGATAATGTGCGACATTTCTAATATGGCGCTGACCCCTTTTTCCGGCTCCAGCCCGGCATGGGCGGCACGGCCGTGAACCACCACCTGATAATTAGCCACTCCTTTGCGCGCCGTTTTCAGTTTGCCGGTTGGCCCCAGGGCCGGTTCCAAAATCAACGCCCGGCACACCTGCTGCGCCAGCGCCTCAATGTGGGGTGTAGATTCGTGACTACCAATTTCCTCATCAGAGTTGATAAAGCAGATGGGGGTGACGGCCGTCGCCAGCCCCAGTTCCCGCAACGCCCGCAGCGCAAATACCATTTGTGTCAGCCCACCCTTCATGTCATACACCCCTGGCCCGTGCATCACATTTTCTTCAATTTTCAGCGGCATCTCGCGCAGCGTGCCAATTGGCCAGACCGTATCACAATGGCCCACCAAAAGCTGCTGCGGTCGTAGCGGGTCTGCCTGGCGCGGCCGGGCCAGCAAATGCCCGCCCGTTTGTTGGCCGGGCACATGCGTCACCTCATAATCCAGGCGTGTCAAGGCTTCACGCAGCAATGTTTGCACCCCAATCTGGGTTTCCGGTTCAGATGAAGGCGACTCGGCCAACACCAACGCCGCCAGGAAATCTACCATTTCCGCGCGATGTTTTTCCATAAATTGACGAATTTCTGTTACAGGCATAAATCAAGTTTACCAAAGAGTAAGAACCCCTACCAATCTGCCCAAACCGATTGTGAAACTTTTGTCAATGTCCTCCCTACCCGTTACAATCCGCAGCGATAAACTTAAGTTGTGTTTACGTGAACACGTAAACACATGGACACTCAATTATGCGCTGGCCTCCCTACGAACATATTTTTTTTGACTGTGATTCCACGCTCACGGCCGTTGAAGGTATAGACATCCTGGCCGAAATGGCCGGGAAAAAATGGCGCGTGGAAGTGCTGACCAACGCCGCCATGGACGGCAAACTCGACCTGGCCGAGGTGTATGCCAAACGGCTGCAAGCCATCAAACCCACCCAGGAGCAAATACGGGAAATCCGCCGCATCTACAAACGGCACATCGTCGCCGATGCGCGGGAAGTGATTGCCGCCCTACAAGCCTTAGGCCACCAGGTCTACATCATCAGCGGCGGGCTGGCCGAGCCGGTGGCCGAATTTGGCGTGCATCTGGGTGTGCCCCGCAGCCACATTCGCGCCGTGCATGTGGATTACAACCGACTGGCCGGGCGCTGGTGGGAAGCGCCGCCGCCCGACGCCGACGCCCCACCACCCGGCCATTACCTGGATTATGAAGAAGGCGCACTGACCATCAGCGACGGCAAAGCGCAGATTGTGCGGGAGCTATTGGCCGAGCAGCACGGCGAACCGGATGCGGTTTCCGGTCGCAGTCTGCTCATTGGCGATGGCAGCAGCGACCTGCTGGCCGGCAAAGGCGTAGACCTGTTTGTTGGCTACGGCGGTGTGGTGGAACGGCCGCGCGTCCGCCAGGAAGCGCCCGTCTTTCTGCACAGCACCAGTCTGGCCCCGCTGCTGCTGTTGGCCGCCGGGCCGGCAATAGGCCGCCGTTTACAAGACACTCCCCATCACGCTATTTTTGAAAAAGGATTACAACTCATTCAAACAGGAGCTTTAAGTTTTAACCATGACAAACTCAAATCAAAATTCTTTCAGGCAATCCACGCCACATATCAAACTGTTCATTCCGGGACCAACTGAGGTTCTGCCCGAAATCCTGGACGCCCAGGGCAAGTGGATGATCGGCCATCGGATGCCGGAATCGTCCGACCTGATGGCCAGCGTTGAACCTAAATTACAGCAGGTCTTTATGACCAGCCAGCCCGTCCTCATCGCTGCCGCCACCGGCACCGGCTTCATGGAAGGGGCGGTGCGCAACACAGTCAACAAAAAGGCGTTGAACTGCGTCAACGGCGCTTTCAGCCAGCGCATGGCCGAAATTACCGCGGCCAATGGCAAAGCCAATGAGGTCTACGAAGTGGAATGGGGCCAGGCCATCCTGCCAGAGCCGGTAGCCGCCCGTTTAGCCAGCGGCGAATTTGACGCCATCACCCTGGCGCACAATGAAACCAGCACCGGCGTCGCCAGCCCGGTGGGGGAAATTGCCAAAGCCATCCGCGCCCTGCCCAACGGGAATGAGATCATTATCATTGTGGATGCGGTGAGCAGCCTTTCCGGCGCTTACCTGCCGTTTGACGAGTGGGATTTGGACGTGTTGTTCACCTCCAGCCAAAAGGCGTTTGCCCTGCCGCCTGGTCTGGCATTCTGCGCCGTTTCGCAGCGGGCGATGGACAAAGCCAAAACAGTGCCGAATCGTGGTTTCTACTTCGACTTTATTGACATGAACAAGTTCTTGCAGAAACACCAGACCTCGGCCACCACGCCCATTTCGCTGCTGTATGCGGCCGATGTGCAGCTAGACCGGATTTTGGCGGAAGGGGTTGAAGCCCGCATCGCCCGGCACGTGGCCATGCGTGACCGCACCATTGAATGGGTAATGAGTAAAGGGTTCCAGTTGTTTGCCGCCCCTGGGTATGAATCAACAACGGTGACAACGGCCGTGAATAACCGCGAAATAGACATCTCCGCCCTCAACAAATTTCTGCGTACACGCGGCATGATCATCTCCAACGGCTATGGCAATCTCAAAGGCAAAACATTCCGCATTGCCCACATGGGAGACCTGCACCTGGCCGACCTGGAAACGTTATTCGCTGCTATGGATGAGTTTCTGGGTTAAATTCCCGCCTTCCAATTTGACCACGCCGGAGCAGGTTGGTCTGCTTCGGAGAAGACTGCCGCCAGCGCCGCTGCCTTACATGATGGGGCCGCCCTGGTGGCAAGGTCTAAAGACGCTCCACGGCGCCCATGCCCATCGTTGTTTTGTGGCCGACGCCGCAAAACGCGGCCAGGTCGGCCAACGCCTGCCAGGCGCGTAAGGCCAGATCATCACCCCGGTGCGCCTCAAACCAGACCTCGCCGACAAAGCCGGTGAACCGTTCATTTTTATCTATGGTGACGGTGGCTGTTTCAATACGATGCTGGGTAACAAAGACGTTTTGGCCGCACCATTCCAGCCAGCCAGGGGGCAGGGTCATCATCGGTGGGGCAAAATTTTCCCAGATGCGTACCGGGCCGCTGAAAACATTAGCCGGAAGGGGTAGGGGGAGGTGACGTGGCCCTTGTTTGAAGGCGGTAGGGGAGGTGAAACGCAGCCCCATTTGCTGCGCCGGCTGGCTGAGGGCTAACTGCGCCCAGGAGGGGCCGGGTACGACGTAAGTTTCCTGGATGATAAATTCACGGCCGCCCAGGTGACACGGCCGTCCCGTATTCTGGAACCATTCCCCGGTGCGCTGGAACAGGGTGGCGGAGCGGTCGGTGAGGGCGGCCAGGCGCAGCCCGGCCAGGCAGCCGTCGTCGGTGTAGAGGGGAACCAGGGTAAACGGCCGGGGCGTGGGGTGGTGGTGCAGCCAGTCCGACTCTTGCCGGTCGGTCTGGCCGGTGACGTTGAAGAGGAAGCCATGCAGGCCACGGGCATAGATGTGACGGCCGTTGAGCGGTTCGTCAAGCGGGGTGAAGAGGTAGGTGATGGTGTACATGGATGGCTACCGTAGTTCACGGGAGACGTGAATAACGGGAAAGTAAGTGCCCTTTTCATAGTGGTAAACGAGGGCCTCATCCACCGTACCCCAGATACAGCCCAGCCCAAAGAGCAAAGCGCCGGGCGCGGACAAGAAGAAGTGCAGCTTTGCGCCGCTGAAACTGTGTTTAGATGTGTTCATCGTTTGGGCAAATGCTTTGATGAAAGGGTTCCACTTTTGGGTGGCATCCAGAAAGGCATCCGGTTGGCTGTGTTGAAGCAAGAGAAAGTTGACGGCCGTTTCCTGTTCGTCCAGATAGCGAGCTACATCACGGATGGTGGGGCGGGCAATATCTACCACGACGGCGACGTTGAGTTGGGAAACAATCGCCACCCCACCGGACTGTTGTGGCGTATCTCGCCAGGTGACTTTAGGGCGTGCAACTGCTACTTGTTGTAATAGATCGGGTAGACGGCCGTGCCGGTCCATGAGCAAAACCAATTCCCGTGCCTTGTCTCGTTTGCTGCCACCCCTTAAATCTTCATCATCCACATGAAGGTGGAAACAAAGATCACGCAGTTCACCCTCATTAAAGTGGCGGTCTACTTTTTCAAATAGTTTCACCAGGTTGGCATGGGGCATATCGGCCGTATCATGCCGTTGGGCGATGAGAGTGGTGAGCAGTTGGGGTGAACGGTGCAGCCGGTGGACAGCCGTGCTGGCTGTGGCCACAATGGGCTGATGGTCGTGAACCTGGTCGAGTAAAGCCAATCCTTCATGGATGAGTTGTTGATTGTTCATCTTGCATACACCAAGCTTTACCTGGCAAGCGCCAGGGTGCGTTTAAGAACGTACACCAGCCGCTGCCAGTTGTGTCTGAATAAAAGCCCGTTGGGCCTCGGTTAGCGGTGGTTCTGGTTCCTTTTGGTAATCCAGACGATAGCGAAAGCCACGCGCCTGGTAAATAGTGGTATAAGCTGCCTGGAGGCGCAGCGGTACATGCTCGTCTGGCGCGGTGAGGGGTAAAGGTGTGTCGGGAATGGCATCGGCCAGACTAAACGACCATACGTTGCTGTGGGGTTGTTCGTCGGCCCGGCTAACCAAAATGTGGTAAGGCTGATGGGGTAGAACAGAAACAACCCGCCTACCCCAGCGCAGCAAATCCACTTCTACCAGGTGGACTCCACTGGACAGCAACTCTCGCCGTTTGAGCAGGTAACGGGCCCGTTTTTCTGACCCGGCCGTCTTGTTGCTGTAAGAAATGATCTCAATAACGGTGACCAGCTTTTCTGAGCCGGCCTGGCGAATAAAAATGGCGCTTTCTTCCTCTTCGTCTTCGTCATCTTCGGGAAAGGTCAAAATGGTAGCCGTCGGTTCAGCCACCGCCAGACCGGAACCGGCGGCAAGGGAAGGTGAGGGTGATAAGGTGGTCATAATCTGAATGTCAGGATAAATGTCGCGCTGGCTGTGGATTTGCAGGCTTGGCTCGGCGTCTACAAAATAAGCAGGCGCCAGCAGGGGAGGCAACTGGTGGGTGCTGAGTTCGCCAATGAGCTGCGTATGGATGCCTTTCCAAAGTGAACGGGCTTCTGTGTATGGATCCATGCCGGGAAAAGGCGAGTAGGGCACCTCTGTTTTCACTGTCATCCGTGACACTCCATCTTTTGCAGAAGATTGTGGCGCAGGTACGGCCGTTTGTCAAAAGGTGGGGTGGGGCAACGGCCGTTCGCCCCAACTTTCCAGCGTATGGTTGATAGCGGCGCGCACCTTGCGCACTTCGTGGGGAAACCAGGCGCGCAATACCGGCGTCAGTTCCGGCTGTGGCCGCTCTCGCAGAGTCTCCAGCAGCATATATTTAATCTCGTGGTTAATCGTTTCCAGGTGCGGCCATACCTGTTCCGGCTTTCCCTCTGCCTGCCAATCGGCAAACCACTCCAGAATGCGCCCGACCCACAGCCATGTCACCCGTTCCCACCCTTTCTCGGTGTGGAAAAGGAGGGGGATGCCGTCGCGGGTGTGTTCGTAACGCAGCCAGCCGTTCCGCAAACACCAATCAATTTTCTGGGCGATGGTTACGGCCGTGAGGTAGCTGAGCGCGCCATACTCCGGCAGTTTGTCCCATTCGTGCCGCAGCGCCTTCTGGCTGCGCGAGCCGTTGAGGATGAGGGTAACGCCGGCACGGCCGGCGTC
>CAADGU010000271.1 GCA_900696625.1 uncultured Chloroflexota bacterium
ACCAGCATGGATTGGTGAAAAATTGCGCCGGGTGTAATTTGCGTCACGCTGCTCACGTCCGGCGGCTGGTTGTAGGTGATGAACGAATAGGCCAACGTTCCCAGAACCAGGGCCAGCATAAAGGCGCTCAGCAGCAGCGGCCCCCAGACACCATAACTTTGGCCGGTGGCGGCGGCGACTGCGCCAGGTCTGGTTGATGTGGCCGTACTCCGTTTGCGCCCCTTGCCTGCCGGTATGGCGGGCGCGGGCGCCGGTGCGGCTTCGGCGGTCTGGGCAGACATGAGCTGCGTCACCACAAACATCAGCCCCAGATAAACAAAAAAGTGAACGCGGGTGGAGGCGATGGCGATGCCAAAGTGAATTTCCACGTAATGGGCGATGATGGCGGCAATGAGGGCGGTGATGAGCAGGCGATCCCAACGAAACGGCTGCACTTCTTCCCCCTCTGGCAAGCGGGCAAAGAGGGCATAATAGACCAGATAGAGCACTAGCCCGCCAATGGAGCCAAAGGGCAGGGCCACGCCGAAATAGATGGGGCCGCGCCAGACGGCAAACACGGCCGTGACCAGCAACCCCATGCCAACCCACAACCCAATCAGCAGATAACCGTCAAACCGGGTGCGCAGCACACCCAACCATTTGAAGCCGTAGTAAAAAACGCTGAGGTAAAGCCACTGCCACACCAGAAAACCCAACAGGCCGGTGATGACCAGGGCGTCATACGTTTCATTGTGGGAGCGGTCGGGCGAGGCGTTGCGGGCTTCGATGGTCGCCAGTTCGGGCGGGTAGAAGCGGTTATAGGCCACGTACATTGCTTCTGGGCCGTAGCCGATCAACGGCCGTAACAGATTAAACGTATCACTTTTCCCATCCGGGAACTGGATTGGTTCATGGGGCAGCAGCATTTCCAGCGCCCCTTCCCAGATGAGGACACGCACGCGGCCCGTGCCCGATTCTGACTCCAGGATGGTGCCTAGACGACCAATGAGGGGCAGCCCCCGCCATTCATCCAGGGTGGTGACGACATTGCCAACGACGGGAGTTTGGGCATACGGCCGTGTCACCTCCGCCGGCAGGTTGAACAGCACAATCCACGCCCCCAGCAGCACCGACAGCGCCATCCAGCTAAACCAGAGCCAGCGCCAGCCGCGCCGCGCCGCCAGCAGCACAAAAATCGCCAGCATCACCAGCCCTACGGCCACCACAAAGGCCACAAACGACCCCATCGGCCCGGCCAGCGAAGCAAAACGGCCAGACCCGCTCAGCAAATTGAGCAGCAGCGATGTTACCAGGTAGGCAACGGCCGAACCAACGATGACCAGCAAGAGCGCCTGCCCGGCGTCTTTCAGGCCAAAACGGCTCTTATCCTCGGCGGCATTACGCAGCGACACCAACACAATCAGCACAAAGGCAAACATGCCCACGCCCAACCCCAACCAGGGGCCGCGGCTGCCCGACCAGTAAATGGTGATTAGTTGAATGGCCAGGGTGAAGATATAAATGGATGAGCGCATGATGTCGGCGGCGGCCAACTCTTCGTCGTTGAGGATGTTATTGAAGGAGGAGATAATGCGGGCTACCGTCAGCGGCACGGCCATGATCAGGTAGGCGGCAATGAAGATGGCGTTGCCCATGTGCCCGGCCACGCGCGTTTGCACGTTGCCGCCCCAGGGCAGCGGGTCCAGGTCAAAGTGCTGCAACAGGCCGTAAAAGGCGATGGGGATGCTGGTGATGATCACGGCCGTGACCACCCGCCGCACCTGCGCCCGTGTGCGCATCGTCATAATTGTCACCAGGAAAATGGTGATGTAGGAAAGGGTGGTGTAGGTGCCCTGCAACCGCTGGTAAGAACCGGCCCAACTGATGGCCGGGGTCACCGAAAAGATGGTAGACAGCACATAAACCAGCGCCAGCAGCGCCACCGGCAAGATAAAAGGCGCTTTCCACGCCGACTGGGCATCGCGCCAGCTGAGCCGGTTTTTGGCCTGCCAGCCGCGCTGGTCTACAAAGCGCACCAGCCAGGCGGAAACCATCACCAGGGCAATGGAACGCAGCAGCGTCAATTTGTCCGGCTCAAACACCCGGTCAGAATGGATATTAAAAAAGAGGGGGGCGGTGATGATGGCTGCCAGCCAGCCGGCTTCAATCAGGCCATCACACCAACGGGATAATTTGGACTCCATACAAGGCTTTTCCTTCTTCCACAAACGTGATGCGTGATGCGTGATACGTGACCAGAGAGAGTTCACGCGTCACGCATCACGCATCACGCCTTGTCAACCGCTTGAATTCCTAAAGACCTGAAAAGATTGCGGCGGGAATGGTAACGCAATGGGGGGATGGGGGCAACTGGGGGTACGGCCGTTGGTGTAGGGGCGGGGTGAGACGGCAGATGGGTTTCAAATGAAGGGCAGGTGGCAGATGGTGGGGGGGCGGGCTATAATGCGCGGCACGGCCGTGATCCGTAATCGGTAATCCGTAATGCGTAAACTTCGCGGATCACCAGGGAGACTATTATGGCAGGGAACAATACCCCCTTACAACAACAAACCGCCAGCGATTTGCAAAATCGGCTGGAATGGTTGGATGAAGAGCGGCGCAAATTGATCCGCCGTCTCAGCGAACTGGAACAAAAAGTAGAGCTAAAAGACCGGGAACTGGACAGCCGTGAACAGCGCATCCAGGAATTGGAACGGCAGACCGCCGCCATGACCACCCAGCTTTCCCGCATCCCTCAGGTAGATTTGCAGCTTTCCCAATTCAAAGATGAAATCGTGCAAATGATCGAGCAGTATGACCGGCGGCGCATTCAATCACAAGCCGAAATGGACCGGCTGCGCCGGGTGGAACAGGAAGGCAACGCTCGCGAACTAGGCGAAATCCGTAAAAGCCTGGAACCCATTCGCAAGCTGCAAACCGATATGGAAATGCGCATGGCCGAGGAAAGCCGCCTGGCCAACCTGATTGGCATGCAAAAGACGGAAATGAGTGATTTGCGCAGCCGCGTGGAACAGGGCGATAGCAACTTCGCCTTCCTGGGTGAGAAAGAAAAACACAACGCCCGCAACATTGCCGACCTGCAAACGAACATTGTGGAGATGAACAAACGGTGGGAAGGGGTGTACGGCCGTTTGGACATCCTCAACAGCGCCCTTCTCCGCCTGGAAAACAGCCTGCCCGCCATCACCGAACGGCAAGAAGTCATCCAGCAAAGCACCAAAAACTGGATGGAACAAATCCAACTGGGCGAATACGAACGCAACCAAAAACTGGAAGGCTGGCGGCGGGCCATGGAAGAGCAGGCTGACAACCTGGAACGCTTCAACAAAGAGTGGATACGCTTTTCCGACCAATACAAAGAAGCCAAAATGGCGGTGGATACACTCAGCCAATGGCAGGAACAAATTGAAAAACAGCAGCGCGAATCGGCCGAACTCCTGCGCGTGGAAACCGGCCGCATGTTGACCCGTTGGGACGAATTCCGCCTGGAAAACGACAAACACTGGAAAAATGAGGGTGTGGACCGTGAGCAGCGGTGGGCCACTGTCAACCGCCACGAGCGGGAAATGCGCGAACAAATCACCCTGCTAGAAGAAGCCCTCGGCAAACTGAAGGAAGAAAAAGACCTGCTTTGGCGCGTCCAGAGCGCCCAGGCTGACGCCCTCAAACAGTGGCCGCGCATCTGGCTGGAAGAAGTGGAAAAAGCCATCGAACAAAACCCCAACCGCCGCCGCCAACCGGCGCTGGTGCCCATTCAGGAAGACAATTAGGAATTATGAATTATGAATTATGAAGAGGCTTTCATAATTCATAATTCATAATTCCCCATTCCCCATTCCCCATGTACGTCATCGGCACCGCCGGCCACGTGGATCATGGCAAATCTACCCTGGTAGAAGCCCTCACCGGCATTGACCCTGACCGCCTGACCGAAGAAAAAGCCCGCGAAATGACCATTGACCTCGGTTTTGCCTGGCTGACGCTGGGCGACGAAGGCCACCAGGAAGAGGTGGGCGTGATTGACGTGCCCGGACACCGCGACTTTATCGAAAATATGCTGGCGGGCGTGGGCGGCATTGACCTGGCGTTGCTGGTCATTGCCGCCGACGAGGGGGTGATGCCGCAAACCAGGGAACATCTGGCGATCCTGGATTTACTGGAAGTGCGTGAGGGGTTGGTGGCGCTGACTAAAGTTGATCTGGTGGCCGATGACCCCGACTGGCTGGAAATGGTAACGCTGGATGTGCATGAGGTTTTGGCGGGTACGGCGCTGGCCGATGCGCCCATCCTGCCCGTGTCTGCGAAAACGGGGCAGGGAATCGCGGACTTAAAAACGGCCGTCTACCAACACCTCCACTCGCTGCCCCCCCGCCCGGACAACGGCCGTGCCCGCCTGCCCATTGACCGCATCTTCACCCTTTCCGGTTTTGGCACGGTAGTGACGGGAACGCTGCTGGACGGCCGTTTTCAGGTGGGCGACGCGGTGGAAATCCAGCCCGGCGGCCACAAGGGGCGCATTCGCGGCCTGCAAACGCACAAGACCAAACTGGACGTGGCCCAAACCGGCAGCCGCGTGGCCATCAACCTGACGGGCATTGACCGCGAGGCATTAAAACGGGGCGATGTGGTCGCCCGGCCTGGCGAACTGCGCCCCACCATCCTGCTCGATACCGCCTACCGCCACCTGCCGGACGCCCCCGCCCCCCTGACGCACAACATGGAAGTGAAGCTGTTTGTGAATGCCAGCGAAGTGGTGGCGCGGGCGCGGGTGTTGGGCGCGGAGCAAATTGAAGCGGGGCAGACGGGTTGGCTGCAACTGGCCTGCACCGAACCGGTAGCTGTGCGGCGTGGCGACCGTTTTATTTTGCGACGGCCGTCGCCCGGCGCCACCCTCGGCGGCGGGCAGGTACTCGACCCGTATCCGGGCCGCCGCCACCGCCGCTTCCGCCCGGACACAGTTGCCCGGCTGCAAACGCTGGCGCAAGGTTCGCCGGAAGAAAGACTGCTGCAAACATTACAACGCATAGAACCGGCTACAGAAAACCAGTTGTGGGCAGCGGCGGGATTAGAGGCGAACACGGGCGTTGCCACCCTGCACACCCTCCTGGAAAACGGCCAGATCATCCGGCTGGACACACAGCTTATTTCCCACAACACTTACCAACGACTGGCGGATAATCTAACCGGGCTGCTGGCCGACTGCCACCGGCAGTACCCGCTGCGGTTGGGGCTGCCCCGTGAGGAAATACGCAGCCGGTTGAAGTTGAAGACGGCCGTTTTCAACCCCTTCCTTAGCCATGCCGCTGCCGCCGGGCTGGTGGCCGAGGAGGGGGCGCTGCTGCGCCAACCGGACCACGCCATCCGCTTCACGCCGGCGCAGCAAAAGGCCATTGACCGGCTGTTGGCGCAACTGGCGCAGGCGGGCATCAATACCCCCAGCGTGAAGGAATGCCAGACGGCCGTTGGTGAGGATGTTTATTTTGCCCTGGTGGAGTTGGGGCAGTTACGCCCCATCAGCCACGATGTGGTTTACACGGCCGGGCAGTATGAAAGCATCATCGGGCAGTTGCAGGCGTTTTTAGCGGCACACGGCCGTATCAACGCCGCCCAGGTACGCGATGAATTCCAGACCAGCCGCAAATATGCCATCGCCCTGCTGGAACATCTGGATGAACGAAAAATGACCCGTCGTGTGGGCGATGAGCGGGTTTTAATAGCATGATGCGTGATGCGTGACCAGTGGGTTCACGCATCACGCATCACGCATCATGGAGGACATATGGAATATCGTCAATTAGGCAATTCCGGCGTGCGCGTGTCGGTGATTGGCATGGGCACGAACCGGTTTGGGAATGTGGTAGACCAGGAAACGGTACATTCCGTTTTATCACTGGCGCAGGAGTTGGGGATCAACTTCATTGATACGGCCGATGTGTATGCGGACGGCCGTTCCGAAGAAACGCTCGGCCATGCCCTCAAAGGCCGCCGCGACCGTTTTGTGCTGGCGACAAAGGTCTACATGGAAACGGGCAGCGGCCCCAACGATTACGGCGCGTCCCGCTACCACATCATGCACGGCGTGGAGGCCAGCCTGCGCCGCCTGCAAACCGACCACATAGACCTGTACCAGATGCATCGCTGGGACACTGCCACCCCCATCGCCGAAACGATGCGGGCGCTGGACGACCTGATTCGCAGCGGCAAGGTGCGCTACGTGGGTGCGTCCGCCTACGCTGCCTGGCAACTGGCCGAGGCCAACTTGCTGGCCGACCTGCGCGGCTGGTCAGCCTTTGTGACCATCCAATCCCATTACCACATGCTGGAACGGGACGTTGAGAAAGAAGTGCTGCCTTACTGCCGGACGCACAACGTCGGGTTTATCCCCTATTTCCCGCTGGCGGGTGGCTTTCTCACCGGCAAATACCGGCGCGGCGAAGGCGCGCCCCCCGGTTCACGCGGCGAAAGCAGTGAATACGTGCAGCGGTACATGACCGAAACCAACTACACCATCGTGGAAAAACTGACCACCTGGACCGAAGAACGGGGCCACACCATGGGCGAACTGGCGCACGCCTGGCTGCTGGCGCAGCCCCAGGTCTGCTCCGTCATCTCCGGGCTGACGAAACTGGAACAGTTGCAGGCGAATGCAAAGGCAGGGGAATGGGCGCTGACGGCCGTGGAACTGGCCGAGGTAGACAAAATTTTAGCCGAAGGGTAGAACCATTTTGATTGACCAATGCTGTACAGCGCCTTGCCTGGCACTACTTGTCAACAGTTATGACGCGCCCCTCTCTTTCTGCTATACTCCTGATAGACAGTAAACTACTTTTTTAAGGAAAGGGCTGGAGATTGGAGAATAAAAAATCTTCTAAACCATACCTACCGTTTTGAGAATAAGAGATTGGGAGATGAAGAGATTGTCGTCACCCTAATCTCCCAATCTCCCAATCACCTAATCTCCAATCTCCAGTCACTAATCAATCTCTGCGGAGAATATATAATGAATTCAGCAAATGTCAGCCGCTGGTTTGTCTACCTTTTAATTGGGGTAGCTATGATGGTGCTGCTGTGGAGCTACACCTCCACCTCCACCCAAAAAGCGGAAATATCCATCAGCCAGTTGGCGCAGCAAATTAAGGCAAATGAAATTGAGGAGATCGTGGTGGCGGGCAACGGCCGTAGCATCACCATCACCTACGCCGACGCCAACCAACCCGAAACCCAGGCCAGCATCAGCAGCGTCAGTTCCCTGGAAGAAGTGCTGGCTTCCTACGGCATTACCCACGAAGATTACGCCGATAACCGGCCTACCATCACCTACCAGACCCCCAGCCAGTGGACGGGTCTGCTCACTGCCGCCGGTCTCTTCCTGCCCGCCATCATCATGATCGTCTTTATCTACATCATCATGCGGCAGGCGCAGGGCAGCAACAACCAGGCCATGTCCTTTGGCAAAAGCCGCGCCCGCATGTTCACCGGCGACCACCCCACCGTCACCTTTGCCGATGTAGCCGGCTGTGACGAAGCCAAAGAAGAGCTGCAAGAAGTGGTGGAATTCCTCAAAGAGCCGGAAAAATTCGTCAGCTTTGGCGCACGTATTCCCAAGGGGGTGCTGCTGGTGGGCAGCCCCGGCACCGGTAAGACGCTCATGGCCAAAGCCGTCTCCGGCGAAGCAGGGGTGCCTTTCTTTTCCATTGCCGGTTCCGAATTTGTGGAAATGTTTGTCGGTGTGGGCGCCAGCCGGGTGCGTGACCTGTTTGAACAGGCCAAGCGGCACAGCCCGTGCATCATTTTTGTGGACGAAATTGATGCCGTGGGGCGGCATCGCGGCGCGGGACTGGGCGGTTCACATGATGAGCGTGAGCAAACGTTGAACCAGATTTTGGTGGAAATGGACGGTTTTGACACGGACACCCACGTCATCATCCTGGCGGCTACCAACCGGCCAGACATCCTTGACCCGGCGTTGATGCGCCCCGGCCGTTTTGACCGGCGCGTGGTCATTGACCGGCCTGACATTCGGGGCCGGGAAG
>CAADGU010000272.1 GCA_900696625.1 uncultured Chloroflexota bacterium
AGCGTTGCCTAAATTCGATTAACTTGTTAAGCTGCTGTTTGGTAACTGTATTGTCATTCATAACAACACAGTTTACCAAAGGGTGGTTTACTTGTCGTAGACCACCCTTATTTTTCTAAACTCGAAGTGATAATGAAGTGGAGGATGGGGTGCTGCTGCCGGAAGATAAGTTGGTGCGCTTTGAACCATCAGCAAAATACTCCAGCCAGCCAGAGGAGTCCACAACGTTCATACACGATCCCCTTCACGTTCTACAGAGGTATCAATCCCTTTCAAGAAACCACGCGCCTTTTTCATTGATCGGATGGGAATAAGTTCAATCCGGTTCTGATAGGAGATGATCTGAACCTTTTGACCAGGTTGAATATCAAGAGCTTCCCGAATCGCCTTGGGGATGACGATTTGAAATTTGGGGGAAACAGAAACAGTTGTCATACGATAACCTCAACGATAATGAAAGTGTATTACACTAGGAATTATAAACAAGTCACCACAGGGATACAAAGACAATACGAGAGGCAGCTCCATCTAAAAGAAAATCTACACAAATCCGTTTAATCCGTGCTATACCGGATTTATTTCAACTCTCCCGTGCATCCTGAGTCATGTAGTGCGCCAGGAGGATGGGCACGGCCGTAATCGTCACCACCAGAAACGCCACCACATTCGTCACCGGGCGGTCCCGCGGCCGCGTCAACTGGCTAAAAATCCAGATCGGCAGCGTGGACTGCTGCCCGGCCGTAAACGTGGTCACAATCACCTCATCAAACGACAGCGCAAAGGCCAACATCCCGCCCGCTACCAACGCCGTCGCCAGATTCGGCAGCACCACATAACGGAACGTCTGAAAACCATCTGCCCCCAAATCGGCCGACGCCTCTAGCTGCGAACGCCCCGTGCGCCGGAAACGGGCGATGGCATTGTTATACACCACCACCACACAAAAGGTGGCGTGCCCAATCACAATCGTCCAGAAGCTAAAAGGGATATTGGTTAGCCCCATCATGGAGCGCAAGGCGATGCCGGTGACGATGCCGGGCAGGGCAATGGGCAGCACCAGCAAAAAGGAGATGGCTTCCCGGCCAAAAAAGCGGCTGCGGTACACCGCTGCCGCCGCCAATGTGCCCAAGACCAGGGCCACGGCCGTAGCAATAATCGCCACCTTCAACGAGAGAAAAAGGGCCGGCCACAAATCCGCCCGGTTCATGGCCACGCCAAACCAGCGCGTTGTCAATCCCGGTGGCGGGAAGGTGAAGGTGGTCTCATCCGTCGTGAAGGCATAGAGCATGACGATGAAAAAGGGGAAATGCAGGAAGATGAGGACGGCAACGGCCGTGACCGTCAACCCCAGCGGCGAACGATTAACATTACTTTTCACGCGCATTAACTATTCTCAGTAATTAGGTAATTAGGTAATTGGGCAGCAATTACCCAATTACTCAATTACCCAATTACCTCTTTACAACGCCTCAAACGCCCCCAGCCGGCGCGCCACCAACAAATAGATCGCCATAATCGTAATCGGCAGCACCGTAAACGCCGCCGCCAACGGAATGTTGCCAGACGTACCCTGGTAGCTGTAGACCGTCATGCCAATAAACGGGCTGGAATCGCCAATGACCGAGGGGATGATGTAATCTCCCAACGTCAGCGAAAAGGTAAAGATAGAACCGGCGACCACGCCGGGAAAAGCCAGGGGCAGGGTCACATAGCGAAAGGTCGTAGACGGCCGTGCCCCCAAATCACCACTCGCCTCCCCCAATGACTTCGATACCCGCTCCAACGAAGCCATAATCGGCAAAATCATATACGGCAGCCAGATATACAGAAACACCAAAAACAGCCCCAGCGAAGAAATGGACAACGACGGCCCGCCAATCACCGGCAGCCGCAGCACCCAATCGAGAACGGCCGTCAGCCCCAACTGCCCCACAAACCAGCTCACAATCCCTTCCTTCGCCAGAATCAACTTCCACGAATACACCCGGATAATGTAAGACGACCACAACGGCAGCAAAATCAGCAAATACAAAATCGCCCGCAGCCGGCGCGACGTGTAACGCACTGTGTAATACGCCAACGGAAAGGCCATCAGCGCCGCCCCCACCGTCACCGATGCGGCCATAGCCACCGTGCGCCCAAAAATCTCCATGTGCGGCCGTGTAAACAGGTCACCATACGTCCGCAACGTAAACTGGCGCACCACCTGCCCCGTAAACCCATCCAGATAAAAGAACGACTGAATTAGCAGGCCAATCAGCGAGCCGATATACACAAGCAGCATCCACCCCAGCGGCAGCGCCAACAACAGCAGCAAAAACAGACCGGGATGGTTATGTAGCGCCGTCGAAATGCGCCGGAAGATGGAGGGTTTGGGGGTAGTAAGTTCCATATTGGGTAATTGGGTAATTGGGTAATTGGGTAATTACCCAGTTACCCAATTGCCTCTTCCAACACATTATTCGCCGCACGCGGCCAGACCAGCCGCACGGCTTTCCCACGCACGGCCGTGCCATTTTGCGGCGTCACGTCCATATTTTGCTGCACCACAATCATCTCTTCACCGGAAGGCAGCGCCACCGTGTAGCGGGTGTGCATGCCCACATACACCACGTCCTGCACCTGGCCCTCAATGGCACAATGCGCGGCCGGCACGGCCGTCGCCACATCCACCAGCCGAATCTTCTCCGGGCGCACCGAAAAAGGCTGCGCTGAACCGGTGATGGTCACGGCCGTCTCCCCGCTCAAAATATTCGATGTACCTACAAAACCGGCCACAAAGCGCGTGCGCGGCCGTTCATACAGGTCAGAGGGCGCGCCAATCTGCACAATCTGGCCCATATCAAACACCGCAATCCGGTCACTCATCGTCAGCGCCTCTTCCTGATCATGCGTCACAAAAATAAAAGTAATGCCCACCTCATGCTGAATCGCCTTCAACTCCACCTGCATCTGCTGGCGCAATTTCAAATCCAGCGCCCCCAGCGGCTCATCCAGCAGCAGCACCTTCGGATGATTGATCAGCGCCCGCGCCAGCGCCACCCGCTGCCGCTGCCCGCCGGAAAGCTGCGATGGTTTGCGCCGTTCCATGCCCGGCAGCCGCACCAGTTTCAACATCTCCGCCACCTGCCTTTCCCGCTCCGGCTTGGGCACTTTGCGCACCATCAGCCCATAGCCAATGTTGTCACCCACCGTCATATGCGGGAAGAGGGCGTAATCCTGGAAGACGGTGTTCACTTCGCGGTCATAGGCGGGCAGGGTGGTTACGTCACGGCCGTACAACACAATCCGCCCCGCCGTCGGCTGCTCAAAGCCGGCAATCATACGCAGGCACGTCGTCTTGCCCGACCCCGACGGCCCCAACAGCGTAAAAAACTCGCCGTCCCGCACCGTAAAACTCACATCATCCACCGCCCGCACCTCCCCAAAATGGCGGCTGACATTGTTGAATTCAATAGCGAATGTCATGGGTAATTGGGTAATTGCGTAATTGGGTAATTACGCAATTACCCAATTACGCAATTACTTCTTTCTACCGCCCACCAATCACGGCCACGTAATTCGTCACCCATTCATGGTAGGGCACACATTCCGATTGTGAATCGCAAGTAGCGGTCGGGGTTTTCCAGAAACTGATCTTGTCAAAATTGTCAATGCCATTGGTCTTGCAGCCATCCGGCCCCAGCAAAGCATTGCCATTACAGGCCGAGGGCACCGACGGCACCGAGCCAAACCAGGCCGCCAGGTCGCCCTGCAATTGGGGATTGATGGAATGGTTTAGCCACTTGTAGGCGCAGTTGGGATGGGGCGCATTAGCGTGCATCATGGTCGTATCTGCCCAACCCGTCGCCCCTTCCTGCGGAATCACGCTGGCAATGGGGGCGCCGCCCGCTTGCAGCAAATTCACCTGGAACGGCCAGGAGCCAGAAGCCACCACACCCTCGTTGGTGAAGTCGTCCATTTGGATAAACGCATCATGCCAGTAACGGCCGACCAGCGTCCGCTGCTGGCGCAGCAAATCCAGGGCGGCATTGAATTGATCCCGATTCAATTCATA
>CAADGU010000273.1 GCA_900696625.1 uncultured Chloroflexota bacterium
ACGGCATAGATCACAAAGCGCACATCCCCCACCCACTCGTCCCGCGCTTTGAAGGCATGGGCGTCCAGCCAGCGTTCGATCAGGCGTTCCGGGTCGCGCTGCGCTTCGCCCCAGAAGATGACGTACAGCCGGTCGTGTTGGGCAGTGATGGCGGTCAGGGCAGCGTCAACGGCTGCTGGCGTGGGGCGGCTGCGCCCTTCTGGTAGGGGGTACACGGCCGTGCCATCCGGGTAGTAGTAGGTAAAGACCTCCCATTGGTTGGGTGCGTTGAGGATGATACCCGCGCGGGGATGGTCGTCTACCAGGATGCGGGCGGCCATGCCCCGGTAGTCGGCGCGGGCGTAGGCGGGGTTGGTGTATAAATTGCGAAGAGAGGCCACTGTGCCCAGACTCAGAGCAGCAATTAACAGGATAGGCAGGATGACGCGGATAGATGGTTGCCGGGCGGTGGTGACGGCCGTTGCCAGCAACACCAGGAAAAATGGGACAGCCACCAACAAAAATTTGAGGTATTCGGGCTGCACCGTGCCCGCCACATACATCAGCAACAGCGGGATGAACAGGCACACGGCCGTGCCCCACACCCACCGTCGCCCCAGCCAAAGCCCGATGAACAACAGAATCATGATGAGTACAACCGCCCACCACACCGTTTCAGCAGCAATAGTCGCGCCAAATGTCATCCAGGAAACGGCCGTGAGCAGAAACACCGGCAGCGATCCCCGTTCACCCAAATCATCCGCGCCAAACTGCCCGGCAAAAATGGGCAGCCAGGGCGCATACAGCAGCAAAACGACCAACATCATGCCCACCCAGGGTAAGAGCAGACGGCGCACGGCCGTTGCCCACCCCCCCGAACGCGCGCATGTGAGCAGCCAGGCCAGCACAATCACATTATGCGCCGCCAGCAGCGCCGGGGAAAAGTAGTGGGTATACAAACCGGCAGCCGCCAACAGCGCATAGGCCGCCGCCCAGAGCCAGCGCGCCTGGCCCGCCGCGGCCCGCCATTGCCACAGCGCCCAACTGGACAAAACGGCCAACAAACCAAGCAGGGCATACATGCGGGTTTCCTGGCTGTAGTAGATGAGGGCGGGGTTGACGGCCGTTAACAAAGCCGCCACCCCCACCATCCCGCCACGCCAACGGTCACGTGGTTGGATAATCCGGCTAAACGCCGCCACCCCCGCCACCAGCAGCACTCCGGCAAAAGCGGAAAACGCCCGCAGCCCAAATTCCGTCTCCCCGGCCAACTGCCGCCAGCCGTGCAGCAGCAGGTAATAGAGCGGCGGGTGAATATCACTGGCGGTGCCCTCGATGATGAGGGCCACTGACCGTTCGCTCAGGCGGGCGCTGTTGCCCTCGTCATTCCAAAAAGACTGCGCCGCCAGCAGATGAAACCGCAGCCCAAACGCCAGCAGCAAGATCACCAGCAGGGATACATGGAGCAGGCGGCTTCTCATTGGGTGCATGGCGGGGATTATACTTGGAGATTGGAGATTGGAGATTGGGAGATTAAATCTCTCAATCTCCCAATCTCTCAATCTCCTGCGATGTTTGGCTATTTTGCCGTTCGGGTAGGATGATGATAAAGGTGGCGCCTTCGCCCGGCTGGCTGTGGGCGGTGATGTGTCCCTGATGCCGTTCCACAATTTTGCGGCAGATGGCCAACCCCACGCCGGTACCTTCATAGTCATGACGGCCGTGCAGCCGCTGAAAAATGGTGAAGATACGGTCGGCATACTTTTCTTCAAAGCCGATCCCGTTATCGGCTACAGTAATTTGCCAATGGATAGGGTCACGGCCGTTGTCCACCACCTTTTCGCTATAGACCAAAATAACCGGCGGTTGGTCAGGTTTATGAAACTTGAGCGCATTAGACAATAGATTTTGAAATAACTGCCGTATTTGGGTGGGGTCAGCATCTATCGTAGGCAAAGCGCCTACCTGCACCTGAGCCTGTACTTCCTCAATATGCACTTCCAGGTCAGACAAAACGCCAACAATAACATTTTGCAAACTCACCGTTTGCAGCGGCTGCGCCTGGGTGGTTACACGTGAAAAAAGCAGCAAATCATGAATCAACACTTGCATGCGTTCGGCCGCATTTTGCATCCGCTGTAGATAATCTACCCCGCGCCCATCGAGCGCAGCGGCGTAATGTACCTGCAACCGGTCACCAAACGTTCTGATTTTGCGCAGCGGCTCCTGCAAATCATGGGAGGCCACATAAGCAAAAGATTGCAGTTCGCTGTTGGTGCGCTCTAATTCGGCGGCATACGCCGCCAGCGTTTTCTCTGCCTCCTGCAACTTCTGGATATTTTGTTCCAGCCCGGCCATGGTCACCTCCAACTGAGAGGCCATGCTGTTGAACGCCTGGGCCAGTTCGTGAATTTCATCGGCGCGAGCCGGTACGGGTACGCGGGTGGCAAGATTACCCACCCGGATTTCATGCACGGCCACGGCCAACTGCTGGATGGGCTGGACAATGCGCCGCACCACCAAAACCCCCACGATAAGGGCAATAAGAAAAGTGGTTGCCAACATCACCAGGGTTACTTTGATGGTATCCAAAGACAGAGCCAGGGCTGAAGCCACTGCGCGTTCAGACACAACAGACAGCCGCCTTTCGCCAAAATGCAGATCGCTGGACGCCAGGAACACGGCCGTACCCGTCAATCCCCGATAGACGCCATCCGTCTCCGGCACGTCAAACCCCACATTTCGCAGCACCACTGATGGATTGCGATGGGCGATCACGCTGCCCACCTCATTCACAATGTACACGGATTCTCCCTCCTGCAAATCTATGGCCGCAATGAGATCCCACACGCTTTTCAGGGCAATAACAGCCACCAATACCCCTTCCGCTTCACCCGTGCGCAAATTTTCCAGGGGCACACCGGCAGTGATCAAAGGCTCGCCTGTGTTGGCATCAAACCGGATGGGGCTGTAATAAATGGTGCGCGTTACCATTGGCGCCACAAATTCCATTTTCTGGGCGCGGTCTGCCAGGTCTGCCGCCGTCACCACTTCTAATCGAGCCATCCGGATTTTTTCCCGGCCTTGCGCATCCAACAATATCAATTCGGTTAACGCCGGCTCAAATGCCAACATCTGCGCCAACATCAATTCCTGCTCATCATGTGAATGTTTGGTCAGGTCATGTACGAGTGCAAGTTCATACAACTCCCGCTCCAAACCATCCACAAAAGCATTCACCTCAACTGCCACCCGTTGGGTCACCTGCTGTTCGCGTCTTACCGCCTGGGCGCGCTGCACCTGTAGTGTCTGCCAGGCCAGTCCAGACCCCACCAACAAAAGCGGAATGACCGCCAGGCCAATAAAGGCTACGGTCAGACGAGTATGAATGGTACCGCGCATGAGATGTCTATCGAATAATTCTATCGGCTGATTGTAATACGATTTCTGGAACTTCCAGGTGAATGGCGGCGGCTGTTTGCAAGTTTACGGTCAGGAAAAAACGCGCCGTCTCCACCGGTAAATCAGCCGGGGATGTTCCCTGAAAAATTTGGTCTGCCAGGCGCGCCATTTGTACGCCTAATTCATGCAGACGAAAGCTGTAAGAGATGAGCGCGCCGCGTTCCACTTGCTCATCGGTAGGGGTGGAGAGGGGAAGCTGCCGGGCAATGACCTCCGCCACAAAATCATCAATACGGGCGGCAACCAGGCTATCTTGAGGCAGCAAGATGGCGTCTACATCATCCGGCGTCTGGGCGATAGCGGTGGTAATCTCATCCTGGGTGCGCGCCTCCCGAAGGACAATGGTTGCGCCCAGTTTAGCGGCGGCTTCAGTCACGGCCGTGACCGAACTCAGGGCGCTGGCATCATCTGGATTATACGGGACATAAACACGCTGAATCTGGTCGTTGACCTGTAACAGCCATTCGAGCCGTTTGGCTTCACTCTCTGCGCCTAATCGAACGCCGGTGGCTACCCCACCGGGATGGGAGACGCTGGCGGCTACCCCGGCCACAACGGGGTCTGTGACCGGGCCAAAGACAACCGGCGTGCCGCTACCCTGTGCCAGCCGATAAGCGGCCTGGGCCGCCGGTGTGCTGATGGCCACAATCAAATCCACCTTAGCATCCAGCAACACCTGCACCTGGTCATCGAGGGCGGCAATGCTTTCCGCCGACCCCTCATACAAATAGGTCACATTTTCGCCTTCCACGTATCCGAATCCCGCCATACCTCCTTTGAAACCATCCAGCACCGGCGCCAGACGCGGCGACAAATTGACTACGCCAATACGTACCATCTCCGGCTCTGCGCGTGAACAGGCTGTCAACGGCAAGACCTGAAGAGAGATGAGAATTAACATGAAGAAGTAGGAAATACGGCCGTTCCGTTTCATCATCACCGTCCCATTAATTTGGAAATTTGGCTGCCCCCAAAGCATACCGCACAACGACATTCTACGGTAATCTGGCGGGTAAGAAAACAGTCCACCTACTTTTGTTTCTAACTGCTCTCAGCCTGGAAACGGGTTACAATAGGGATATTGGCCGAGGCTCGAGGCCGGACTTCGGACTACGGATTACGCAAGGATACTTTACGGCGGCAGCCCACCACAGCTTGCGCTGAACGCAGTGAAGTGATGGATAAATATTCATAATTCATCCTTCATAATTCATAATTTTCGCAGGAGAACCCATGACTCAAGAAGCCTATATTTTCGACGCCATCCGCACCCCACGCGGCAAGGGCAAATCAAACGGCAGCCTGTATGAAGTGGCCCCCATTGACCTGCTGGCGACGCTGATGCGCGAGATGCAGCAGCGATACGACCTGGACACGTCGCAGGTGGATGACATTGTGCTGGGCGTCGTCTCGCCCATTGGCGAACAGGGGGCGGTGATTCCGCGCACAGCGGCCATTTACGCCGGGTGGGATGTGGATACACCCGGTATGCAAATCAACCGCTTCTGCGCCTCCGGCCTGGAGACGGTGAATATGGCCGCCATGAAGGTGCGCTCCGGCTGGGAGAGCCTGGTAGTAGCGGGTGGGGTAGAATCCATGAGCCGCATTCCCATGGGGTCTGATGGCGGGGCGTGGATTATGGACCCGGCGGTGAATGCGAAGACCCACTTTGTGCCCCAGGGGATCAGCGCGGATTTGATTGCGACGATTGAGGGCTACGGCCGTGAAGACATTGACCGTTTCGCTTTGCAATCCCAACAGCGCGCCGCCCATGCCCGCGACAATGGCTACTTTGACCGCTCCGTGGTGCCCGTGCGCGACCAAAACGGGCTGCTCATCCTGGAAAAAGACGAATACATCCGCCCGGACACCACACTGGAGGGATTGGGCAAACTGAACCCGGCCTTTGAGATGATGGGCGAGATGGCCTTTGATGCCGTAGCCATGCAGCGTTACCCGGAGGTGGAACGGATCAACCACATACATACCGCCGGGAACTCGTCCGGCATTGTGGATGGGGCGTCACTGGTGCTCATCGGCAGCAAGGAGAAGGGGGAGGCGTTAGGGCTGAAACCGCGCGCGCGCATCCGCGCCGGGGCGCTGGTGGGCACGGAACCGACCATCATGCTGGTTGGCCCCGGCCCGGCGACCAAAAAGGCGTTGAAACAGGCAGGCATGACGGTGCAGGACATTGACCTGTTTGAAATCAACGAGGCGTTTGCCGTCGTGCCGCTGCGTTACATGCGCGATCTGGGCATTGAAGGGGCGGAGAATGTGAACGTCAACGGCGGCGCGATTGCCATGGGCCACCCGTTGGGGGCCACCGGGGCCATGCTGCTGGGCACGGTGCTGGATGAATTGGAACGGACGGGGATGGGTACGGCCGTGATTTCCCTCTGTGTCGGCGGCGGCATGGGCATCGCGACGGTCATTGAGCGGGTGTAATTGGATCACGGATGACACGGATTTAACGGATTTTCGCGGATTCCACAGCGATAATAGGGAGTTGAAACAGTTACCATGTATCATGCAGATGATGGTGAAAGATTTGAATGTGCTTGCGGTCACGTATTTGTGGATATTTATGATCACTTCGCCCAAAAAGGTAGTTTAATTCGAGATCAAGACGACACCGTTTACGTACTTGGTATTGCAGATCAGTTGTTATCTTTACTTGAAGCTATTCGAGAGGGGCACAAGCAAGAATGGATACAAGAACAACTAGACAAATACATCAGCCCCAATGTAGCGTTGAGCAGCCTATTTAGAAGTATTGTTGGGAAACATAAACTGAAGTATGAGTTGCGTGTATTTGAATGCCCCAATTGCACTCGCTTGTTCATAGAGTCTAATCCTGGCTCAAGTGATTTCTGCTGTTACAGATCAGAGGACAAAGATAGCTTTCCAATCCTGCGATCAAACAGACTCAGCTAAAAAGTGGAAAAAGAAAATGGCAATTCGATATGAGAAAGATGAACAGAATATCGTGACGCTGACGCTGGATATGCCGGGGCGGAATGCGAATGTGATTAACGCGGCATTTGGCGCGGCGCTGGCGGAGGTGTTGACGCGGCTGCAAACGGAACCTGACCTGGCGGGCGTTATCCTCACCTCGGCCAAGAAGACGTTTATGGCCGGGGCTGACCTGGAAGATTTAGACCTGTTTAGCGATGCCGCCAAAGTGTTTGCGGGCAGCCAGGCGCTGAAGGCGGGCTTCCGGCAGTTGGAGACGTTGGGTAAACCGGTGGTGGCGGCGTTGAACGGCACGGCCGTCGGTGGTGGATTTGAACTCGCTCTGGCCTGCCATCACCGGGTCGCTCTGGATGACCCGACCATCAAGTTTGGCTTCCCAGAGGTGACGTTGGGGCTGCTGCCCGGCGGCGGCGGCGTGGTGCGCCTGACGCGAATGATTGGCCTGCAAAACGCCTTCCCCTACCTGATGGAAGGCAAGCAGGTGAAACCTCAGGAAGCAAAGGCCGTCGGTCTGATTGACGATCTGGCGGCCGATGGGGACGAGTTGATGGCTAAAGCGCGCGCCTGGATTGCCGCCCACCCCAAAGCGCAGCAGCCCTGGGACATGCCCGGCTACAAAATGCCCGGCGGCAACGCCCAAAACCCCAAAGTGGTGCAAATGCTGGCTATCGCCCCGGCCATGCTGCGCAAACAGACGTATGGCAACTATCCCGCACCGGAAGCGATTATGCGCACGGCCGTACTTGGTTCCACCCTCACCTTTGAAGCCGCCAGCCGGTTAGAGTCCCGCGCCTTCGCCGAAGTCGCTACCAGTAACGTCGCCCGCAACATGACCACCGCCTTCTGGTTCCAGCTAAACGAGATCAACAAAGGGGCCAGCCGCCCCGACCTGCCGCCCACAGAAACGCACAAAGTGGGCGTCCTGGGCGCGGGCATGATGGGGCACGGCATCGCTTTTGTCACCGCCTGGGCGGGTATGGATGTGGTGCTGAAAGACGTGACGGTGGAGAGAGCCGAAGAAGGTAAGGCCAAGATCGCGGCGCTGGCCCAAAAACGGGTGGGACGGGGACAAATGACGGCCGTTGAAAAACAATCCCTCCTCGACCGCATCCACGCCACCGGGGACGCCGCCGATTTGCAGGGGTGTGACCTGGTAATTGAGGCCGTCTTTGAAGACCGGGAATTAAAAGCGCGGGTCACGGCCGAAGCCGAAGCACAGTTGGCAGACACGGCCGTGTTCGCCTCCAACACTTCCACGTTACCCATCACCGGGCTGGCGCAGAAATCGGTACGGCCGTCACACTTCATCGGCCTGCACTTCTTCTCCCCCGTCGAGCGCATGAAGCTGGTGGAAATCATCGTCGGTAAAGAGACGGACGATAAAACGCTGGCCAAAGCGTTTGACTACGTACTGAAAATTCGCAAAACGCCCATCGTCGTCAATGACAGCCGGGGTTTTTATACCTCGCGCGTTTTTGGCACCTATGTGAACGAGGGCATGGCCCTGCTGGCCGAAGGGCAGCACCCGCGCGCCATTGAAATCGCCGGGCTGCAAGCCGGGATGCCCATCGGCCCATTGGCCGTCAGCGATGAGGTCAGCCTGAGCCTGATGCAGCATGTTCGCCAGCAGACGATTGTGGATTTGACGGCCGTCGGCCAGACCCTGCCCGATCATCCCGCCTTTCCCGTACTGGACGCCATGCTCGCCCACAACCGCCTGGGCAAAACGCACGGCGCCGGCTTCTACGACTATCCGGCCGATGGCAAAAAGCTATTGTGGCCCGGCCTGCGCGACCTGTTCCCGCCCAACGGCCAGTTACCCCAGGCCGAGATGATCGAACGGCTGCTGTTTGTGCAGGCATTGGAAACGGTACGCTGCCTGGAAGAAGGCGTCTTGCGCTCCGTCGCCGACGCCAACATCGGCAGCATCTTTGGCTGGGGTTTTGCCCCGTTCAAAGGCGGTACGCTGCAATACATCAACGATTACGGCCTGCCCGCCTTCATCGCCCGCAGCCGGGAGTTAGCGGCGCAATATGGCGACCGCTTTGCACCGCCGCCGCTGCTCATTGAGATGGCAGATCGCGGCGGACACTTCTAAAGGGTATTGGGATATTGGGACATCTCAATACCCCAATACCCCCCCCATATCCAATGAACCCCAAAGACCGCCAATCGCTCATTATCATCCTGCTGCTGGCGCTGGCCGGCTGGTTGTACCTGTACTTCTTGCTGCCAGAGCGAATTGGCGTGGGGGCGGATACGGTCATTTTTTATGGGGCGGCGCAGAGTTTGTTGCAGAGGCAGGGCCTCACGTTGTCGTTTGACAGCACCTTTGCCGGGAACCAGGGTGAATTGATGACCCATTTTCCGCCGTTGTTTCCGGCGCTGCTGGCGGCGTTGGCTTTGCCGGCGGGCAGCGTGGAAAGCGCCGCCTGGGTTTGGAGCGTTACCGCTTTTAGCCTGCTGATTTTGACGGTAGGGCTGCTGGTGCGTTTCTACTGCCCGCACACCTTTTGGCCACCGGTATTGGCCGCCTATTTCACGCTGTCAGCCGCCACCACCATCCGCCTGTACACCGTCACCCATTCGGAATCTCTGTTTCTGCTGCTCTGGCTGGGCAGTTTCTTTTTGTTAGACCGGTATGGGCAACGGCCGTACCGTACCAGCCTCATTTTCTCCGCTTTGCTCGCCGGGTTGACCTTCCTCACCCGTTACTCCGGCATCGCCTTTATCATCAGCGGCAGTTTGTGGCTGCTCATCCGGCGCGGCTGGAAAACGGCCAGCGGCTGGCTTACGGCCGTTACTTACGGATTCCTCAGCTTGCTGCCCATGCTCTTCTGGCTGCTTTACGCCAGCCAATCTGGCAGCGCCACCAACCGGGACATCACCACGCACTGGATTGCCGATTACCACCTGTGGCAAGGCGTTTACACTGTCTCTGCCTGGAGCGCCCCGGACAACATTCCCCTCCCTTTGCGTCTGCTCGTCTGGCTGATCCTGGTATGCGTTCTGGGCTGGCTGATTTTGCGCCGCCACTTCTCGCAGATTCGTTTCCCGGCCCACGTGCCTGACTTTTTCAAACTGCTGGCTTTGAATCTGATCGTTTATCTGGCCTTCATCGTTTTTTCCATCTCCTTTATGGACATTCAAATCCGGCTGACGGAGCGCATTTTGTCCCCGGTGTTTCTTTCGCTGCTGCTGTTGGGGGCATATGGAATGATGGTCTGGTGGGCGCAGGCCACCCCTTCAGCCCGGCGCGCCATCGCTTTAATTGGCGGTGTATTGTGCCTTGCTTATCTGGTGAGCATGGCCGCTACGTTTGCCGATATTCGCCAGAATGGGGAACACTATACCGGCGTGGCCTGGCGCGATTCGGAAACATTGGCTTATTTGCGGGGGAGCGACGGCCGTATCACCTACATCTCCAATGGCCCGGACATCATCTATTACCACACCGGCCTGCCCGCGTTGGCCGTTCCGGCCCAATACCACGACACGTCCATGCGGCCGAACCAGGCCTACGAAGCTGAGTTAAAGGCCATGGCCGACAGATTAGCCAATGGCGCGCAACTGGTACTCTTGCAAGATATGGCCTGGCGCTGGTTCTTGCCAGATGAACCGACGCTGTTAAACGCCTTACCGTTGCAACCGGTTCACCATTTTGCCGACGGCACGATTTATGTGTGGGATGGTGAATGAAATCTGACCGCTTTCCCTACCCTTTCACCCGCGATGCTACAATTCTTTAGCCAACAGTGGAGTAAACAACGGCTGCCGCAGGTAGACGGCCGTGTCTACCTCCCCTCCCTGCAACACCCCGTCACCATCCGCCGCGACCGGTGGGGCATCCCCCACATTGAAGCCGTGAATCGCCACGATTTGCTGCGGGCGCAGGGTTTTGTCCATGCCCAGGAGCGCTTCTGGCAAATGGAACTGAACCGGCGCGCCGCTGCGGGTACACTGTCGGAGCTATTTGGCCGCCGCACATTGGACACCGACCGGTTGTCCCGCACACTGGGGTTTGCCCGGCTGGCGCGGCAAACGTGGGCGCTGCTGCCGCCCGATGTGCAGCTTGACCTTATTGCCTATGCGCAAGGGGTCAATGGCTGGCTGGCGGCCTGCCCCTCCTTACCCATTGAGTTTAGCCTCATCCGGCATCAGCCGGCCGCCTGGGAGCCGCTCGATAGTGTGGCTTACGGCCGTTTGCAGATGTGGGCGCTCACCAACGGCGCATCGGGCGAATTTGTGCAGGCGCAGTTGGCACAGAGCCTTAGCCCGGAAATGGCCGCCGACCTGGGGCTGCATTATCCAGCGACCAACCCCACCACCCTGCCGCACGGCATGGAAATTGGCGGGCTAAAGCTGGATGGTCTGGTGGGGGCCTGGGCCAATCCGTTTCAGGGTAAGGGGGCATTGGATGGGCTGGGACGAGGCAGCAACGGCTGGGTGATTGCCCCGGAGCGCAGCGCCACCGGGCGGGCTATTTTGTGTAATGACATGCACCTGCCGGTGGGGTCGCCGTCATTGTGGTACGCCATGCACTTGCGCAGCCAGGACGGGCTGCACGTGACCGGTTTTACGCAGCCGGGGCTGCCTTATGTGCTGGTGGGGCACAATGAACAGATCGCCTGGGGCGCCACCCTCTCTTATGTGGACGGCGAAGATTTTTTCCTGGAACGGCTGCACCCGCATCATCCCGGTTATTATGAATGGATGGGGCGCTGGCAGGCGGCCGAGGTGGTGACGGAAGTGATTGCGGTGCGCGGACGGCCGTCACACACCGAGCAGATCATCATCACCCAGCATGGGCCGCTGGTAAACGGCATTCTCGTTGACTACGCGCAGCCGGTGGCGTATTGCTCGACGGCGCTGCAAGCGGATGCGGGCATGGATGGCTTCCGGCAGTTGAATGAGGCGCGGGATTGGGGGGAGTTTGTCACGGCCGTAGCCCACATCCACGCCCCTTCCCTGAACCTGCTCTATGCCGACCGGCAGGGCAACATTGGCTACTACGTCTCCGGGCGCGCGCCGATACGAGCCAAAGGAGATGGTCTGACACCTGTGCCCGGCTGGACGGGCGAGCATGACTGGGTGGGGAACGTTCCCTTTGCCGAAATGCCCCACGCGCTAAACCCGGCGCAGGGGTATATCGTCAGCGCCAACCACCGCATCGTGAACGAGGATTACCCGCATTATCTGGGCGGTGTGTGGCGCAATGGCTACCGTGCCCGCCGCATTGAAGAGAGGATCACCGCCCGCCCTACCGTTTCCCTGGCCGACTGCCGCGCCATGCACCTGGACGTAACCCACATACCGGGGCGGGAATTGGTGGCGTTGCTGGCCAGGCTGGAAACCGGTAAGCCGGATGCGGCGCTGGCGCTGCGGCTGCTGCGGGCGTGGGACGGCCGTCTGACCGCCGATAGCGTGGGGGGAACGGTGTATGAAGTGTTTGTCCGCCAGTTGAGTGACGCGCTATTAACGCCATATTTTGCACGGCCGTTCCGGGAACAACTGCTCGGCGTGGGTGGGCATCCACTGTTGCAACCGGTGAATGACTTCCAGGGGCAGTGGTTGGTCTCGCTGCTGCGGATAGTGGGTGAAGGGTCGGCGCGTTGGGGAGTGGACGAGGCGCTGCTGGTACGGTGTCTGGCGCAGACAACGGCCGTGCTGCGCCAAAAGTTGGGAAATGATCCGGCGGGCTGGCAGTGGGGGCGGCTGCACCGGGTGACGTTTGCCCATGCGTTGGGGGTAGCGCCGCTGTTGGAGCGGCTGTTTAATCAGGGGCCATATGCCATTGGCGGCGATGAAAACACGGTGCTGCAAACCGGTATTCGCGCCGATTTGCCTTATGATAATAACGCCATTTCCGTCTCCACACGGTTGATTGTTGACCTGAGTGAAGACATGGCCGCCTGGGGCATCCATCCGCCGGGGCAGTCCGGGCACGTAGGCAGCCCGCATTATGGCGATTTGATCCAGCCCTGGCTGGATGGGGGGTATTATGAATTGGCCTGGGGCGAAGAGGCGGTCACGGCCGTGACGCAGCAAACGCTGGCGTTACGGCCGTTCGCCAGCCACCCACGCCATCACCGACAAGACAGCCGGTAAGTTCCGCTCAAAGTCGCTGACACGGTAATCGGTTAACAAGACGGAGATAGCCGGGATGCCCTGGGCATCCAGCCAATTAGTGGCGTCCCCGTTGACTTCCTGGTTTACCAGAGACTCAAAGTCGGCAATACGATAATCGGCCGCCACGCCATACACCTGGGCCAACGGCCGTGAAACCAGCGAATCATCCCCACAAGCGCCCGGCGACGCCAGGCCCAGAACCGCCCGCCCCTGCCAGAACACAACCGCCTGCGCCGCTTGCTGCCGGATAAAGTCAGCCAACGCCTGCACCTCCGGTTCGGAGAAGGGGGCAGCGCCACCCATGCCCATTTGCGGTGTTCCCGCCCACGGCGGATCAGCCAGCCAACGACAATCCCAGTTGCGGTTCAGGTCTACACCATTGCCGTTTAAGCGGCCTGGCAATTGGCCGGGGGCGGCGGCGCTGTCCGGGTTGGCATTGGTAATGATGAACAAGGAAACCTCCGGGGGAATCTCGTCCAGATGCTCATGGAAATAGGCGATCAGTTCTTCGGCTAACTGCACGCTGCCCGGCGCAAAACCGGCATGAAGGCCACCAATCAACACCACAGCCCGTTCACCGCCGCCAAAACGCACGGCCGTGAGGGGCGTATCTTGCACGGAGCGGCCAATTTCCAGGATGGCCGGTGTGGGATAAGGGGTGGGCGGCACGGCCGTAACTGTTGGCGTGGCCGTATCTGCCGGCAGGGTATTGACAACCGCCGCCAGGGGTTCGCCCACAGTGGGCGTCCCTGTGGCCGCCACGGTGACGTTGATGGCGGGTTGCGCCGGTGGCGGTTCTTCATCTGGCAAGCTGTTCAAAATAGCCGCCCCACCTGCCAATAACAACAGAAACACCAACAAAAAGCCTCCGGCCAACCACAATTTGTTCTTTTTCGCCGACGGCGTGGGGAGTTCTGGGGCCGGTTTTTCAAAGGTCAAAGCGGCCGTACCCACCTGCGTTGGCGACTCGGTACGTGGCGGTGGCGGGGAAACCAGATGCGGCGCGGCGGGCAGGGGAATGGCCGCCGACGGGGCAATCACTGCCGGTATATCTATGGTAGCCGTCGCATCAGGTTCCCCTTTGTCCTCATTGACCATGATGGGCAATTTGCCCGTCAGGGTGATGGTTAGCGCCTCCGTCAACTCCTGGGCGCTGCCAAAACGTGCTTCCCGATCTTTGGCCAATGCCTTTTGGATCACCGAATCACAATCTGGGGGTAATTCGGGGTTCAGGGTGAGGATGCTGGGCACAGGTTCCAGCACATGGGCCATTAGCTGTTTTACCGGTGTTTCCGCCGGGAATGGTTTGCGCCCCGTCAGGCTTTCAAAGAGGATAATGCCCAGCATGTAGATGTCGGAACGGCCGTCTAACTGTTTCTCGCCGTGAATCTGCTCTGGACTCATGTACGCGGGGGTGCCGATAACGCCGCTGCCAGTCAGATCGGCCGTTTCCTGGGTCAGCTTGACAATGCCAAAGTCCGAGAGAAAGGCATTGTTATACTGGTCAAAAAGAATGTTACCCGGTTTCAGGTCGCGGTGAATGACTCCCTGGCGATGGGCGTGGTCTAAAGCCGACCCCACCCGGCGAAAAATAGGAAGTACGTCAGGAAGGGTAAACGGCCGTGACTGAATACGTTCCGCCAGTGATCCCCCCGGCATATACCGCATCACCAGGTAAAGCTGGTCGTCATCCTCGCCAAAATCATACACCGGCACAATGGCCGGATGCTCCAGGGTAGCTACCGTGCGCGCCTCTCGTTCAAAACGCCCCCGCAGCGATTGGTCATCCCGCAGCGCCTGGTTGATCACTTTCAGCGCCACATCACGCCCAAAACGCGGATCATGCGCCAGGTAAACAGTGGCCATGCCGCCTCGACCCAATTCCGACTTGATTTCGTAACGCCCCAGATTTTTATTCAATCCTGCACCTATTCCTCACTTACCTGATCCTGTGCGCGCGTATTTTAGGCAGGAACACACAGAATGTAAACCAATCAGCGTGCAGAGCGTGACGATACCAGAGTGAATATCCTGTGCGGCAACGGCCGTGTTGTGAGCAAAACACCTCTTGTCTGACAGCCACTCATATGACATAAGTATGTTTGACTTGCCATTTACCCCCATGTATAATGCCCACGTTAATGGGACAAATGAAGGAAAAATACCATCCCGTCCACGTTTTCAAATCAAGGCAAAATACAGTAAGTGCAATAAAAACACTTATTGCTGATCAAACCAGAAGAATGCAGGAACAAAAACTATGGCCCTAAAAGGCAACCTGCGAGATTTCTCAACAACACAGTTATTAAATCTCATAAATCTTGCCAGGAAAACAGGCACCCTGACAATTCAGCACAGTGGTGAGTCTGCCCACATGTCATTTCGTGAAGGCAAATTGATCTATGCCTACATGGGTGATAATGACAACAATCACCTGGCTATTATATTGCAACACAGCGGCAAGCTCTCGGCCGAACAAGCCCAAATCATTCAGGCTCACGCGGAAGGCAAAAGCGACAAACAGTTGGGGCACTTGCTCATTACGGCCGGCAGAGTGACCCAAAATGACATTATCCAAAGCGTGCGGCAAAACGTTTTAGATATTGTTTACCGGCTGTTCACATGGGTTGAAGGCATTTTCCGTTTTGAAGCCAACAAACTCCCTTCACCAGGCCACATCACCATTCCCATTGATCTGGAAAGTGTCATTATGGAGGGCAGCCGGCGCTTAAAAGAATGGGAAGTGCTGCAAGAAGAGCTGCCAGACCTGGATGTCTCGCTGCAATTTACAGACCGGCCCGATGCCCGATTGCGCAACATCAACCTGACGGTAGAAGAGTGGCGCGTTGTCTCCTTTGTTAACCCCCGTAACACGATCCGGCAAATTGCCAAAGCAAACAACTTGAGCGAGTTTGAGATCCGCCGCATTGTTTACGGTATGTTACAGGCTGGATTGGTTGAGTTTGTAGACAGGCCCAAACCGGCGCCGGTAGCAGAAGCTGCCGATCAAGGCAGACGACCCAAGCGTCAGGCCGTGGAGCAACCCCCAGATGTCAAGCGTTCCGTTGTCGAAAGACTAATTGATCGCATAAAGAGTATCTAACTCATTATCGTAAGTCCACTTTTATTATTTATCAGAACATTTATTTGAGGAAAAGCTGCACACATGCAGACGCTGGTGTAGCTTTACAGAGTATATTTTTTAGATAAGGGCTGTTATTCATGCAAGCTGTAAAAATGGTAATTACTGGCCCCTTTTCGGCAGGGAAAACTGAATTCATTGGTGCTGTTAGTGAAATTGATGTTGTTTCTACAGAAAGGAAAATTTCTAGCGCAGCTGAACAAATCAAGGAAACGACCACCGTTGCCATGGATTTTGGTCGTATCACGGTAGGTGATGACCTGGTATTGTATTTGTTTGGTACGCCGGGCCAACGTCGTTTTGACTTCATGTGGGACATTCTCTCGCAAGGCATGTTGGGTTTTGTGGTCATGGTGGACAGCACAAAACCGGAAACATTTCGTGAGGCCAAACGAATTTTAGAAACTTTTGAGAGCTACGCTTCTACACCCTACGTGGTGGCGGCCAATAAGCAAGATATGGAAGATGCCTGGGAGCCAGAAGATCTGCGTATTATTTTGCGTTTGCGGCAGGAAGTAAAGATTTTACCTTGTGTGGCTACAGACAAAGAGAGCGTGAAGAACGTCTTATTGGAACTCTTGTACTCAATCCTGGAACAGCTTGATCAAAACAGTCAGTAAATCATCAACCGGCCCCAGCAAGCGCTGCTTTCATCGTGAACGCCTGTTAATACAACCAATTCCCGCCATTGAACCGTTTTTTTCGTTGCGTTTACACGGCCGTTTACGCGCCATTTACACCTCCTTTACTTTCTCTTCACTTCATTAGAATTCTGCCAATGTTACCATCTTGGTAAATTTATCTCCCTGCCCTAAATTTTGTTACAATCTGCATGAATGCAGGTATGGGCAACAAAACAGCAAATACAACAGAGAGCATAGAAGTGACGCTCATTTCCGTTTGAGGCCAATGTGAGTTCAATTGTTACTGAGCAAGGAATCCTTCATTATGAATCACTGGGGCGGGGCCAGCCTATTATTCTTTTGCATGGCTGGATAAATTCATGGGACGTCTGGCGTGACATGATGATTGCGCTGGCAAAAACGGGAAAGTTTCGGGTCTATGCGCTTGATTTTTGGGGGTTTGGGGATTCGGCCAAGTTAGCCAGTTCGCAAAATACAGTTTTTCACATTGATAGCTACGCGGAGATGGTACGGCAATTTATGGATTCGTTAGGCATCCAACAGGCGCCGATTTTTGGTCATTCGATGGGGGGAACGGTGGCGCTACAAGTGTCTCTAACGCATCCTGGTCGCGTGGAACGAGTAGCGGTTGTGGGATCACCCATTATTGGCTCTTCCCTCAATCCATTCTTGCAGTTAGCCGGCTATGGCTCTATTGCCAAGCTGGTGTGGCGTTACCCGATCTTATTGCATTCCCTTATGCGGCTGCTGCTGGCGAAAGACTCAAAGAAAGTGCGGGGAATGATATTTCGAGATGTGCAAAGGACGACGATGGAGTCATTTTTCCGCAGTATTGGTGACTTGCGCGATACCGACCTGAGGAGTAAGCTGATTGCGTTGGAAATCCCGACATTGGGCATTTATGGCGTGAAGGATAACATTGTATCCCCATCTAACGCGCAGCTATTACAGGCGAACGTGCGGTCATCACAGGTTTCCATGCTGCAGCGCTCACGACATTTTCCCATGACAGATGAGCCAGAATTGTTTTTGGAAACTGTTAGCCATTTTCTGAATAGTTCCCACCATTTTTAGTCACTCATTATCAATGGGTGGCTTCTCAAAGTTGTATCAACATGCGGCGAATCATACTCACAGAAACCAGTCATATTGAGCCGTTTAATGAACCTGCGCGTGATTTACGTGTGCAAAACAAACCGTTATGGTTGTGGCAACGGGATATTTTGGTAAATCACACGACTGAGGAGCGTGAATATCCAAATTGGGAGTTAGCGCGTCAGTTTGAAACGGAACAAATTGAATGTTTTGTGCATCGTGACAACATATTTTTCAATCAGGAGTTGATTGATAGTTTTCTAGCACAGGCACGCGACGGCCGTCGCCCGGTGCGTCTGGCTTTCAAAGCCAATGATCCGGCGATTGCCCGCCATGTACGGCCGTTGACCCGCTCCTTTTTCCAACAAGATGACCTGCTATTGGCCGACATCTGGTACCTGCCACAAGGTCTTTCACAAAGTTTGGAAGCCAAGCCTTTGGTGATGGACACTGAAGCCCGCGAACGTGGCTATTACCACATCCCCCCTTATATGGCTACGGAATTTGGCGATCTGGTTTATGAGCTGCCGCGAAAAGTGTTTGTGCTGGTGGAGAACTGGGTGCATATTTTTATAGCCGATATTTTGCTGGGGGTTTTTACCAGAGGGGCCGATGTGGAAGACCGGGTAACGACTGATTGGAAGTATAAAATCAAGATCATGCTCCATTCCTTGTTGGAACAAAAGCAGTTCTTGTCCAACTCGGAGGTAGTACGAGTGGGGCACAACTGTAACATTGACCCTACGGCCGTGATCAAAGGATTCACCACCATTGGCGACAACGTTACCATTGGCGCCGGTGCGGTCATTGATAACTGCATCATTGGCAGCAACGTTACCATTTCGCAAGGCTGCCAACTTTTATTGAGCGTTGTTGGTGATGGCTGTTTTTTACCCTTCCGCGCCGCCTTGTTTATGACCACCCTCATGGAAAACACATCCATCGCCCAAAACACCTGCTTGCAACTTTGTGTGGTGGGGCGTGACTGCTTCATCGGCGCCGGCAATACGTTTACGGATTTTAACATCCTGGGTGGGCCACTGAAAACGTTGACCCACAAAGGTACACTGGAACCGGCTAATCTGCTCGTTTTGGGCGGATGTGTGGGCCACCACTGCCGCATTAGCTCCGGCCATATTGTGTACGCTGCCCGCACCATCGAGTCGGATGTGGTGCTAATTGCTAACGATAACAAGCAATTTATTACAAAAAATGTGACCTTTGAAGATAGTGATCATCATCCTTACAAAACGAAATATCCCTATCCCCGTTTGTATCCACGGGAAGATGGCACATAGTCACGTCCGGACCCAAAGGGTTTCGGAAACCCTTTGGGTCTTTCCTGGTTAAAGGACAGAATTACTATTGAAGCGTGAACTATCTCCATTACACTCAGGAATATGATGCACGACTCGTTTGCCTTTATCATCCATCCCATTGACCCGAAACGTGATGTCAGCCGCAAATTTCCCACTCTCGGCAAGCTGCCTGCCTGGTTGATTGATTATCTATCCCTGTTTTTCCCGCCTGTTTATATTTCAGAGATTAAAGGGATACGGTCTGTGTATGACGGCCGTACTGCCCAGGGATGGTTTGTAGCCTGCCCACTGACCCCCAAGCGGATGATGTCCCTACCCCCTGGCGTCGTCTACAAAAAGATCATCCAGACAGGCAAACTGGCCGAAAAATTAGGGGCGCGTATTTTAGGTTTGGGAGCATTCACCTCGGTTGTGGGGGACGGTGGTATAACCATTGCCAAACATTTACAAATCCCAGTGACCACCGGCGACAGTTATACTATTGCCCAGGCCATTCACGCTATTCGGCGGGCTGCCATCATCATGGATGTGCCGCTGAACGATTCGACGATAGCCATTGTCGGCGCAACCGGGGCCATTGGCGCGGTCTGCGCCGAGATGTTAGCCTCAGAAGTTAAAAGCCTGCTGCTCATTGGCCGGCGCATGGACAAACTCAACGAGGTCGCCAACCGCGCCGCCAATCAGGCGCAGGTGACGGTCACCGATGACATCAATCAATTGATTGACGCCCATTTCATCATCACCGTAACCAGCGCCGTAGACGCCATTATTGAGCCACAGCACTTGAGGCGGGGGGCGATTGTGTGTGATGTGGCCCGCCCGCGTGATGTTTCCCGGCAGGTGGCCGAACAGAGACCCGATGTGTTGGTCATTGAAGGGGGCATGGTCAAAGTGCCCGGCGCCGTAGATTTTGGTTTTAATTTTGGCTTTCCGCCTAAAATGGCTTACGCTTGTATGGCCGAAACCATGGCGTTGGCCTTAGACCAACGATATGAGTCATACACATTAGGTAAAGATATTTCATTGTCGCAAGTTACGACAATTGATAAAATCGCTGCGCGACACGGATTTACTTTAGGTGGCTTTAGAAGCTTTGAACGAGCCGTCAGTGAGGAAGAGATTGCTTACGTCAAGGCTTGTAACCAATCTGATGAATCATTACCCATAAAGCCCCTCCATATATACACGAATTAGTTGTTTATTCAGTAGTTTGTTTTGCCAAGGAAAAAGCTCATGAGCAACGGCCGTATTCTAATAGTTGAAGACGACTTTGACATTTCTAACATGCTGCGCATCTTCTTTACCGGCCAGGGGTATAACGTGGAAGTGGCCGCGCGCGGCAATGACGCCCTGGACATCTGCCGCAAGAAGCTGCCCGACCTCATCGTTTTGGACATTATGCTACCAGATATGGACGGGTATGCCGTGTGCAAAGAACTGCGCACCACCACCCGCACCAGCCATATCCCCATCATTTTCTTGACCCAGCGCGATGAACGTAGTGACCGCATTGCCGGTTTGGAATTGGGCGCGGATGATTACATCACCAAACCCTTTGACATTGAAGAGCTAAAACTGCGGGTGCGCACCGCCATCAACGTCCACAAACGGCTGAATATGACTGACCCCATCACCGGCCTGCCCAGCAGCCGCCTGATCGAGGAGCAACTACGCGGCTTGATGAAGCTGGATGAGTGGGCCTACGTGCAAATTGGCATTGATTACATTGAACCCTTTAACGACGCTTATGGCTTTGTGGCGCGGGATGAGGTCATGCGCTTCACCGGCATGTTCCTCAATGAAATTGTGGATGAGCATGGCACATTGGATGACTTCATCGGCCATGCCAGCAGCTACACGTTTGTTCTTATCACCATGTCTAACCGGGTACAGGAGATGGTAGACAAATTGCGGCAGCGTTTTAACGACGGCATCCTGGCGCACTACAATTTTATGGACAGGGAACAAGGGGGGATTATGACATCAGACGGCCATCTGGTACCTATCATGCGCCTTTCTGCCGGTATTGTTTCCAGCAAAACACAGCGTTTTTCCGACATTCGAGAAATTACCGAAACGGCTGCCGAACTGCGACGCCTGGACAAAGAAAAGCAAGACAATAGCAACTAAACGATAAAGGCAATTGACTGATAACCAGAGGCATTTGATTGATTAACAAGAGAAGTAACGGCTGAGGTTTAAGGTACGAATAATGGAAAAGGAATTAACCTCGGCTATTACCTGGAATGTATTTGATGACCTGAGTGATGGGATTCTTCTGGTTGACCCTGCCGGGCATGTGGTCTATAGAAACCAGGCAGCATCATCTTTACTAGGTTTAAGTCATCAAGTTGATTTGTTGTATGAGGTCAACCAGGTCTTAGCCTCAGACGACAATTGGTCTGAACTGAAAAATTGGCCCAGTGCCTCGCTGCTGCATACCAGCAACGGCCGTATCATAGAAGCCCAATCGCGCTGGCAAGATGGACTGGACGGCCGTTTCCTCCAAATCATTCTCCGCCCCCCCAACACAGAACCCCTCACCATTGAACCCCTGCTGGCGCTGACCCAAATCAGCCAGGAAACCGATTTTGAAAAACAACTGCAATCATTGGCCGATGGTTTACACGCCACCGGCTGGCAGCGCGTGGTCATCACCTTACGTGACGACGCCTTCCACCCAACGCATCTGATCACCACCGGCATTTCCCCGGCAGAAAAAGCTGAACTTGAAAAAAATCTGATCTCGCCTCAGGCCTGGCTCACCCTGTTCCAAAACGCCGACATGCAGAAATATCGCCAGGGACAATGCTATTTTGTGCCCGCCGAGAGCCATTGGTCTCAAAAATATCTCCAGGCCAGCGGCCATCAGAATGCCGACAGCACCCTCTGGCAGACCAAAGATGTGTTATGTGTGCCGCTCTACGGCCGTCAGCAAAAGCTGATCGGGTTAGTGGGGCTGGACAATCCTGTTAACGGCCGTCGCCCGGTTAAACGTACCCTGCAAACCATCGAACTGTATGCCCAATTTGCGGCCTCGCTCATTGAAAACTCCCGCCTTGTTCAGGAAACGGTAGACCGCAGCCAGGAATTTGAACTGCTGCTCACTGCCAGCAATGACCTTTCCAGCAGCCTGGAAAAAGAGACTGTCCTTTCCGCTTTAGGTCGGCATATGCTCAACGCCATAGACGCCGATGGCTACACCATCTACGAATGGCAAGCTGCCGCTGAAAAATTGGTTGTATTAAAAGACTACACCCGGCGGCATTCCCTGTCACGGCAAACGCCAGGCACGGCCGTGCCCCTCACCAACCTCGACCTGTTAGAAACCGTCCTCATTGACAAACAACCCCTGGCCCTCGCTATCAGCAAAGGAACCGCCCCACCCTTAGCAGAACCATCCTGGCTGCAAGCAGGGCAGCCATATACCTGTGCCCTTTTGCCGCTCATTTTGGATGACGAAACATACGCCGTTATCCATCTGATCAAATATGGCCAAAAAGAAATCACCCACCGTGACCTACGGCTGCTGGCTGCACTGGCAAACCAGGCCAGCACGGCCCTGGAAACCGCCCTCCTGTTTGAAGACACCTATGAACGCGAACGATTCTACGGCGCCATGGGCAATGTCAGCCTGGCGCTCAGCTACACCCTGGATCGCCGCGCTGTGCTTTCGCTTATTTGCACCGAAAGTCTGCGCATTTTCAACGTTCACGGCGCTTACATCTGGCAGCTAGACAACAATACCTTCACCAGCAGTGCCGCCAAAGGGCATGGCGAAGAGCTTTTTGTAAACCAGTCTATCCCCCTGGCCGATCCCCATACCTTTGTCGCCCATGTGGTACGCACCGGCCTCGGCGTCTTTCTCAACGACGCCCAAAAAAGCCAGATGGAAATCCGGCTGCCCCAGCCGGAAAAAATCCAGGCATTGCTGGGTGTGCCTTTGGAAGCAGAAGGGAACCTGATCGGCGTTTTGCTGCTGGCAGACACCGAAAACCCTCATCGTTTTACCGACCGGGATGTGACCCAGGTGACAACATTCGGGGTACAGGTAGCCAGCGCCCTGCAAAATGCCAAGCTGTTTGAAGAATTACACCATCTCAACGAAGAACTGGATATGCGCGTAGCCGCCCGTACACACGAACTGAACGAAGAGAGCAATCGGGTTAAAGTGCTGCTGCGCATCAACACCGAGCTATCTGCCAGCCTGGATCAAGATCGTGTTTTAACCAAAGCGCTTGATCTGGTGAACGAAGTAGCCAGCGCCACCGATGGCGCTATTTTGCTGCTCAATCAGGAAACAGATGAGTTCGATTTCCGCGCCACGTTGAACAAAGAGAAACAACTGACACACCGTTCCATCCCCAGCGGACTGAAACGGGATGAAGGGTTGGCCGGGTGGATGCTGCAAAACCGCACGGCCGTGATTGTCTATGACACCAAACAAGACCCCCGCTGGCTAGAACTGCCCACCAGCAGCGCCTATCGCTCTGTTCTGGGCGTGCCGCTCATCACCAATGAAGAGGTCATGGGCGTGCTGCTGCTGTTCCATACTGACCCCAACGCCTTTACCACGCAACAACTGGAACTGGTAGAAGCCGCCGCCATTCAGGTAGCTAACGCCATCAACAACGCCAGTCTTTATAACCTCATCTTTGACCAGGCCGACCAGCTTGGCACCATCCTGCGCGGCGAAATCGTCCAAAAAGCCAATCTGCAAGCTATTTTGGAAAGCATTGCCGACGGCGTGATTGTGGCCAACAACAAAAACGAAATTGAAATAGCTAATGCGTCGGCCAGTAAGATATTGACCATTCCCCGCCAACAACTCATCGGCAAACCGGTCAATCAACTATTGGGGGTGTATGGGCAGTTTGGCGACACCTGGATGAGTACCATCAACGACTGGGCCAAAAATTCAGACCAGATTCCGCCAGGCATTTACCTGGCAGACCAACTGGCAATCGAGGAAAAACACGTCAGTATTCACCTCTCGCCGGTGCTGTCGGAAAGCAACTTTTTTGGCACGGTCTCCATTTTCCGGGACATCACTAAAGATGTAGAAGTTGACCGCCTCAAAAGCGAGTTTGTGTCCACCGTCTCCCACGAACTGCGCACGCCCATGACTTCCATCAAAGGATATGCCGATTTGATGTTGATGGGCGCGGCGGGGCAACTGACTGATTCTCAAGTTCGCTACTTGAAGGTGATAAAGAGTAATGCCGACCGTTTGCACGATCTGGTAAACGATCTGCTCAACATCTCGCGCATTGAAACAGGCAAGACGACACTGGATTTACGGCCGTTAGACATCCCCCAAATTATCGAGCAAACAGTGGGGCATTTACACGGCCGTATCCAACACGAAGAAAAACCCATGGCCATCAAAACCGAAATCACCCCTGGGTTACCCCTCGTCAATGCCGACCACACGCGCGTCACCCAGATATTAACCAACCTGGTGGACAATGCCTTCAATTACACCCCGGTCAATGGACAAATTACCATCCACGCCAGAGCCACCGAAGCCCACGTCTATATCAGCATCAGCGACAATGGCATTGGCATTTCCAAAGAAAACCGCGAAAAAATCTTTGACCGCTTCTTCCGCGCCGATGATGAAGCCGTGCAAAAAGTCTCTGGTACCGGCCTGGGGCTGGCTATCGTGCGCAGTCTCATTGAAATGCATGGCGGCTACCTGCAAGTAGAAAGCGAGCTTGGTAAAGGCAGCACCTTTACCTTCAACCTGCCGGTAGTGATAGAAGACAGTGACCCAACCTGACATTGAAGGGTTAAAGCAATGACGAACATATTGATTGCAGAAGACGACAACGACATTCGAGAACTAATTGTACTCACCCTGCGATTTCACGGCTTCACTGTGGACAGCGCCGAAGACGGACAGGCAGCCGTGGAAAAAGCACAAAACAACCCCCACTACGACGTCATCCTCATGGATGTGCGTATGCCGCGCATGACCGGCTACCAGGCCTGCCGTGCCCTCAAAGAAAATGAACAAACGAAAAACATTCCCGTCATCTTCCTCTCCGCCAAAGGGCAAGAACAAGAAATTCAAACCGGGATAGAAGCCGGGGCATCGGACTACATCCTGAAACCCTTTGCCCCAGACGATTTGGTCAAAACCATTCAAAGGGTACTCAATAAGTAAGACCTGACAGGTTTTTAGAAACCTGTCAGGTCTCTTGACCTGAAGTAACTATGAGTATTACCACCATCGGTAATCACTTAATTCACTACGAAGTCCTGGGACGCGGCCAGCCGCTGATCTTTATTCACGGCTGGTTGGGTTCCTGGCGATACTGGTGGCCTTCCATGCAGGCCATGTCTGCCCAGCATCGCTCCTTTGCCTTTGATTTGTGGGGCTTTGGTGACTCCAGCAAAGCGCCAGATATGTACAACCTGGATACCTACGTCACCATGATGGATCAATTCATTGACCAGCTAGGCGTAGCCCGCCCGGTTTACATTATTGGACACTCGTTGGGCGCGGCCGTCGGCTTACGTTACACCCGCAAACACCCAGAAAACGTAGAAAAGCTGGTCGCCGTCTCTCTGCCCATCAACAACAGTTACATCAATAGCAAACTACCTGGCAGCGATCCAGAAACAGCCATGAACCGACTGCTGGGCAAAGCCAACAGTTACCCCGAAGTAGATACAGAAATACGCAAGGTTGACCCGAATGCCTTTTCCCGGCTAGTCGCTGAAATGGCGAAAATTAATTTTGCCCAGGAATTGGCCGAATCACCACGACCCTTGCTGCTCCTCTATGGCGACCAGGACCCCATCATCAGTCCACCCTCCGGCGATCACGAATATCTGACCGAATCAGGCAATAACCGCTTTTTTGTCAAATTTGAGTGCAACCATTACCCCATGCTGCATGAAAAGGTGAAGTTCAATCGCTTACTGCTAGACTTCATCCTGGCCGGTAATGACCTCACCGAACTGGCTCCCAAAGAATACTGGACACGGCGCACCCGCTAATCATCTAACGCTGTACAATACATCCTCACCAACAACCAGCAGCAGCCCACCGAAAGGGATGGAAATTCCTAATTCATCCTTCATAATTCATAATTTCCACAGGAGGTTCCCATGAGTAATTTTAAGTTTGAAGCGTGGCCGACCGAGTTTCGCAGCATCAACCAATACTTTGGCGCCAATCCCCACAACTATGCCCAATTTGGTTTGCCCGGGCACGAAGGTATTGACGTGATGGCTCCCAGTGGCAGCAAGATATTTGCTGTAGCCCCAGGCACAGTCGGTTATGTGCATACCAACCCCAACAACCACAACTATGGCGTGCATGTGCGTGTGGAGCATGTAGATGGCTGGCAGACGATCTATGCCCATTTGCAGCAGGCGTTGGTTTCGCCGGGACAGCAGGTGAAAGCTGGTGATGTATTGGGACTGGCCGACAATACCGGCAACAGCTTCGGCTCCCACCTGCATCTGACGCTCAAAAGAAAGGACCAATCTTACCAAAACTGGCCTTACCACATTTTTGACCCCACGCCTTATTTGCTGCCGCTCATGGGTTTTCAACGGCCGGCCGGGCCGTACACCGATGGTTGGGCCCATGCAGGCAGCATTATCACGGTGGGAGACCTGGCACAGGTGGCTTCAGGGGGGATCAATTTACGGGAGACGGCGAGTATCAACGGCCGTATCATAGACCTGGTTCCCGGCGGTACCATCGTCATCGTCACCGGGCCAGTACACGGCCAATATGTACCGGTGAAGGTACCCACTGCTACCCTACGCAACGTGCCCCAACCGCCGCCGCCTGCCCCCACCCCACCACCCGCTGCCGGCGATAATACCGTAGATGGCTGGGGTTTTGCCCCTTACCTGACGCGCCAGGGCAACCAGGCTATTGTGGGCCAATTTGGCATTAACCTACGTAATGCGCCGCGCCGGGACGCAGGCAATATCGGCCTGGTCACGGGTGGCAGCACCCTCACCGTCACCGGCAATCAACAGGGTGAATACCTGCCGGTGCGGGTGCGTCGCACGGACTTTACCGGCCCCATAAATGCGCCCGGCGGCAGCGCCCCGCCAGCCACCCCTGCACCCATCACACCGCCTGCTGACACCATCCTGGGTTGGGCATTTACACAAAACCTGACCACCAGCGGCAACCAGGTGACGTCGGGGCAGTATGGCACGAATTTACGGGCACGGCCGTCGCGCGATGGTGCGCTCATTGGTCTCTTTACCGAAGGCAGTGTAGCCACTCTGGCCGGCAAACCGGTCGGTGATTTTACGCCGCTCTTCGTGCCCCGCCGCGCCTTGCAAAACCTGGTCGCTTCTATACCCCAGGCGCAGCAGCCCGAATCGCTGGCTACCGGCGGCACGGCCGCGCCGCCATCCCAACCCATCGCCGACACCACCCCCGGTTACGCCTTCACCGCCGCCATCAACGTGGCCGGCGGCATGGCTACCGCCGGCCCATATGGCCTGAACCTGCGCGCCGAACCCCGCCGCGACGCCGCCAATGTGGGTTTTGTGCCCGGCGGTGCAGCCATGTTGGTCATTGGCCCGGCGCAAGGCGAGTACACGCCGGTGCGCATAGATGACAGGGTGTTGCAAAAGCCGTTCACCCCCCTCAAACCGGTCATTGACACCACCGCCAAACCAGACGAAGTTAACCCGGAGCCAACGCCATTGGGCAATACGGCCATTGGCCTGCACGCTTCGGCCGACCCAGACATTTCTACCGCCGAAATTGCCGAATTTCAGGCCTTGCGCCCCGGCATGATCAAGGTACTCTCGTTCCACAACCCGGACGCAGTGCGTAGACTGGTGCAAAATCACCCGGATGCCCGCTGGGTGGTGCGCGCCTTTCTCAGCTTTGGCGGCCGCAACATCAGCCCGCACCAATTCCTCAACGATACCATTAGCGATGTGCGCCGCACCCTGAACATCATCGG
>CAADGU010000274.1 GCA_900696625.1 uncultured Chloroflexota bacterium
CGGTCAATGTTATCACGGAAGGGGAAGAAGGCGTCGGAACTGAGGGCGACGCCATGCAGCTTATCCAGCCATTCGCGCCGTTCGGCCGGGGTGAGAGGGGCGGGGATTTCGGTGAAGAGCGCTTCCCACGACGGCCGTTCCACCTCCCCAATTTCGTCCAACACATACAAATCAATGGCATTGTTCTTCACTGCCCGCTGCACGCCTTCTTTGAACTGGAAGCCGAGTACACGCGGGTGCTGCCGCAGCCACCAGTTATCTGTCTTGCCTCCTGCTAACCGGGTGCAGTGGATGCGTGATTGCTGCCCCGCGCCCATGCCCACCACTTGCCCGGCGACGGCGTAACAAACGGTGTTCGATTGGGCGTATTTGGTGGCGATGGTGGCGACGATCAGGTCACGTTTGGCGCTGTCGGGCAGGTTGTGGCCGGCAGAGACGATGTTGGTGAGCAGGCTGGCGTCAATGCGGGCGTCGTTGCGGCGCTGCTGGAAGGTGAGGCCATAGACCTGGCGTGTTTCCAGCAGCGGCGGTTCATAATCCGGGACCATTTGCACAATGGGGTAGCTGCCGTTTTTCTTTTTGCGCAGCAGTTCCAGCGCTTCCGGTTCGTAGGCGGGGGCGATGACGCCATCGGAGACTTCGCGGTTGATGAGGCGGGCGGTCACTAAATCTACCGGGTCGCTGAGGGCCACCCAATCGCCAAAAGAAGACATGCGATCCGCGCCCCGCGCCCGCGCGTAGGCGGTTGCCAATGGGGTGAGTTCCAGGTCGTCCACAAAGTAGGCCTGGGCTTCGGCGGGGGTGAGGGGCACGGCCGTTGCCGCTCCCGCCGGGCTGACATGCTTGAAGGAGGCGGCGGCGGGCAGGCCGGTAGCCGCTTTCAATTCCTTAACCAACGGCCAACCGTGCAGCGCATCTAACAAATTGATGGTGCCCGGCGAACCGTTGAGAACTTGCAGCGGCAGTTTGCCCTGCATGGTGTATAGCTGCGCCGGTTTTTGATGCGGGTTGATGCCGTAACGCAGGGGTAACTGGCTTTGGGTATGGCGGAATTGGGCGCGCAGATAGTGGCTGATGGCGTCGTCGTACACGGCCGTGTGCTGAAATGCTTTGAGCGCCAATGCCTGCCGGGTTTCCATGCTGGTATCACCATCCCCCCGGATTTCGGCCAGCACCGGCTCATAATCGGCCGGGTCACAGAGGATGGTAACGCGCTCGTGATTTTTGGCCGCCGCGCGCAGCAAGGTTACGCCGCCAATATCAATTTGCTCAATCGCTTCCGCCATTGTTACCCCTGCCTGGGCTACCGTTTGCTGGAAGGGATAGAGATTGCACACCACCAGATCAACGTTGGCGTAGCCCTGCGCCGCCAGGTCAGATTGGTCGCTGGCGGTATTACGGGCCAGGATGCCGCCATGCACGGCCGGATGTAATGTTTTGACACGGCCGCCCAGCATTTCCGGCGCGCCGGTCAATTCGGCCACATCCTGCACAGGCAGCCCGGCCTCGCGCAGGCTGCGGGCTGTGCCGCCGCTGGCAATCAGCCGGTAGCCAAGCTGATCCAGCCCTTGTGCCAATTCCAATAATTTATTTTTGTCCCATACCGATAGGATTGCTTGTTTTGCCATTTCCTTCTTTCCTCAAATTATATTTTCAATTGTCAAGGCAGGGCCGTTTAGTAGAAGTTCAAGCTAGTTCAATGCATCTCGCCCCAGAATGATTTCTGATCCGTAGCCGGCCGCTTCAATGCCGTAAATGGTCTCTGACTCCAATTGGATTTGCACCAGGTACAGACCTACCACCTCGCCATCACCAGTTATTCCTGAAAGGAGCCGTTTATCACTGTAACGTGCCCCTATTTGCTGTAAAACCTCTACCGGGATCATGCTGCCATCGGCTCCGGTATCCAAAAAGGCTGGCAGTAAAGGTGAAGCACCGTATGCAGTTTTTACAGTAACGGGAATGACCGGAGCGGCCGGATCGTATGAACGGTTATAATCAAACAGGTGATGGCTCACGCGCTTTTCGCCAGTCGGGGTGAACGTATTTGCAACAGGCCGGGCAAGGCAGGTTGCACCCGGCGAATAAGGACAACGGTTGATGGGAAACGGCCGTCAATCCGTTTTAACAGTGTTGTCTGGTCTGGATCATGGTCTACCACCTGCCCCTGATAAAGAGCCACATATTGATCCAGATATAAAGCGAGCAAGTCTGGATGTTGCGCTTCATACGCGGCTATTTCCTTGTCCATAGCGTCATTGTTGGCGGCTGTAAAAAATGGTGGGCGCACGGCCGTATCACTTTTCTCATTTGATTGGTGGGCGGTGGCGACCGTTATTGGCTGGTCATACGGTGTTAATCGAGCGATGGGACGGCCGTTTTGCAGTAGTATGACTTCTTGACCGTGTTTAATGCGTTCCACCAACTGTTTCAGATTTGCCTGGTCTGTATCCACTGTAGTTGCCATTGAATTACCTCTGTTGGCCTGTTTTTGTGACGACATTATACCATTTCTCGTTGCCTGTAACCGGTAAGACCAGCTTCTCCCGCAATTCGAAATTTGGCTTGCGGCGGCAGATAAATCTGCACCAACAAGAGGCAAAGTCGGCCTTCGCCGACTGGCATACAGCCCACGAAGGTGGGCTTTACTGCTTGTAGCCGCGATTTTAATCGCCGGGTTCTGTCATATTTCGAATTGCTGAGCTTCTCATACCTGGATGACCTGATCGCGGCCGGGGCCGACGGAGATGTAAGTCATGGCCGTTTCCGTCTGCGCCGCAATAAATTCCACATAATGCCGGGCATTAACGGGCAGGTCGGTCAGCGTGCGCGCCCCGGTCACGTCCTCTTGCCAGCCGTCCAGAATTTCGTAAACGGGTTGGCACTCGGCCAATACACGCAGGTCCGTGGGGTAATGTTCCAACTGCTCCCCGTGCCGTTCATAGGCCACGCAGACCGGTACTTTTTTCAGGCCACTGAGAATATCCAGCTTCGTAATCGCCAGTTCCGTCAGGCCGTTAATACGCACGGCGTGGCGCAGCAGCACCACATCCAGCCAGCCCACGCGGCGCGGCCGTCCCGTGGTCGTGCCATATTCATCCCAGGGATTGGCCCCCGTGCCCCGCAGCCGCACCGCCTCGTCGCCGCTCAATTCACACGGAAAGGGGCCGCTGCCGACACGGCTGGTAAACGCCTTGGCCACGCCAATCACCCGCCGCACCTTGTTTGGCCCCACGCCCAGGCCGATGAGGGCGCCGCCCGCCGTCGGCCACGAACTGGTGACGTAGGGATATGTGCCGTGATCCAGGTCAAGAAATGTGCCCTGCGCGCCTTCGGCCAATACGTCACGGCCGTGCCGCAGTGCCTGGTCAATCAATACCGAACCATCCACCAGATACGGGTGCAGCCGTTGGGCATACGCGGTGAATTCGGCAGCAATGGCCGCACTATCTAGCGGTTCCGCTCCATAAATCTTCGTCAGCGTCTCATTCGCCCCCTGAATGTGAATTTCCATGCGGTCGGCCAACCCTTCGGGGTCGTCAAACAGTTCCGCCCGCAGCCCCACCCGGCTGGCCTTATCCGTATAGGCCGGGCCAATGCCGCGCAGCGTGGTGCCAATGGGATCGCTGCCCCGATGGGCTTCTCTGGCTTTGTCCAGGGCCACATGCGCCGGGGTAATCAGATGCGCGTTGCGGCTAATTTTTAGCCGGTGCGGGCCAACGTCTACGCCGCGCGCCGCTAATGCCTCCATCTCGCGCAGCAGCACCGCCGGGTTGATGACTGTACCGTTGCCGATGAGGCAGATCACACCCGGATGAATGATGCCGGAAGGAATGAGGTGTAGTTTGAAAATCTCCCCGGCGACGGTGACGGTGTGCCCGGCATTATCGCCACCGCTGTACCGGGCGACGATGTTGGCCTGGGCGGCCAGCAGATCGGTGATACGCCCTTTCCCTTCGTCTCCCCATTGTGCGCCAATAATTATATCAAGAGCCATCTTTGCTTCTCCTCAATTTTTGTGGCTGGTGGTAGGTTGTTCGTTGCTACTTGCTCCTCTGGCACATCACCTTTCAGGCAGGTGTGCCAGTAGATTATATCAAAAATTGGGGCGTTGATCCTCGATGTTATAGCTTTTGCAGTAATTGTCGCGTGGTCTCAATTTCGGGGGAAATATTCAGCCGTTCAAATTGGCGCAGCGCCTGGGTGATGGTTTGCACGGCCGTCTCCCGTTCCCCCTTTTCCGCCAACACCTCGCCCAATAAACGCAGCGCATACGCCTCCATAAAGCTGTCTAAATTGTTCGCCGCCACTTGTTGCGCCTGCTGCAAATACACTTCAGCGTCAGCCAGGTTGTGCTGCGCCCGGCGCACCAGCCCTAGCGTGTACAATGCATACGGGTAGCTATTTGGCTCCTCCAGCGCCAGCGTCTTGTACGCATACAGTTCCGCCCGCTCCAGATTGCCGGTAGCAAAATAAGATTCCGCCAGATTCGCCGTGGTGACGCTGGCGTAATAAGGGATTTTGCCGCGCTCAAAAAAGGGCAGCGATGCTTCGCCAATGGCGATCATCTGTTCATATTCACCCGCCTGGAAGTGAATACCTGCCAGCGTACTGCGCGCTTTCTCCCAATTCAACCGGTCGCCAATCCGTGCGTAATAGTCAAGCGTGGCCTGCAAATGGAGCCGCGCCTCGCCCAGTTTGGCCTGGCGCATCAGCACATTGGCCAGGTCACGGTTGGTCTGTGCCATGCCCGCTTCATAGTTGATATTACGCGCCAACGCCAGCGCCTTGTGGTAAGCCAGATACGCTTCATCAAAGTTACCTTGTTGCTCTTGAATCAGCCCTTGCAAATGTTCGGCCGTATACTGCGCCTGCCGCACTTCCTGAATCGCCTCCGGCATTTGCCACTGCTGAATGTGAATGAGCGCCCGCTGCTGGCGAAAACGCACCATCTGTTCCATGAGGCGCGCCAGCATAGCCAGCCCGTCTTCTAACTTTTCCAAAGCCGTCTCTGGCTGTCCCAGGGCGTTTAGGAAGTTACCGCGCAAAAGTTGAGCTTGCACGGCCGTCTCACTATCCTCCCGCCACGTCACCATATCCAACACTGCTAACCCTTGTTGTGCCTGGCCCGCCAGTTGGTGCAGTTCCGCCTGAAGCAAAGCCAATGCCTGCGCTTCCGCTTCCGGCAGACGACGCGGTGAAAGCTGTGCAAAAATAGCAAGAGCGGCCCCGGCCTGCCCGCGTTTGATCTCTTGCTGGCGCACGGGATACCACACCTGCACGGCCGTTGCCGGTTCCCCACCCTGGGCAAAATGGTAAGCGGCAGCCGTATATTCGCCCCGTTCGGCGCGAATGGCGGCGGCAGCCAGGTGCGCCTGTTCACGGGTGTCGGCAGGCAAATGGGCATGGTCGGCCAACAGCAGGTCACGGATGATGGGCAGCAGCGCCACGGCGCCCCGGTCATCACGTTGCAGCAAGCGGCGGGTGGCCAGACTGTTCAGCACGGCCGTGCGCTCCGCAAAGGCATCTTCCGGGGCCAGGCTGCGGAAGACAGCCAACCGCTGCAAAACAGCGCGCTCTTCCGGCGTTAGCGTCTGCCACAACCGGGCAAAAAGGGTCTGAAAGACGGCCGTGCCTGGCAAAGTGTCTAACACGGCCGTGAGGGTGGTTTGTTCTTGCTGGCAGATGGCTGCGCACAACCAGATCATCCGCGCATTGCCATCGGTGTAAGTGTGCAGCCGTTCCGCCTCCTCTGGCCGGTAGGCGATGCCGCTTTGGGTGAGCAGTTTTTGTGTTTGCGGCGGTGTTAACCCGGTCAGCGCCAGGTGGCCATCGGTCAACAGGTTGACCCGCTGGCCCACCAACAGCAGCGGCGTCAGGCCCCGCAGGCCGTCTATAAAGGAAAGCAACTGCTGTTGGGCCGCCGTTACTTTCTCCGGGTCGGCAGCCAGATGATCACATTCATCCAGACAAAGCAGCGGCTGCGGATTCATCGCCAGTAAATCGCCCCGCACCTGTTCCAATGCCAGCGGCAGGCTGCTGAGTTTGCCGCCGTCAGCCACCAATTGCAGCCAGAGACCAGACGCCCCCCGCTGATGCAAAAAGTATCCCAATGAAAAAAGCAAACTGCCCAATTGGTCATTAAGCGTGGGCCGCAGCGTAAACCAAAAGACAGGTTGGCTTGCCCACTGCTGGGCAATGGCCGCCGCCAATGCCGTCTTGCCCACACCGCCCATGCCGGTGAGGGCTACCGTTTGCCCGGCCTGCAAGCGAGGCAGGCAGCGGGCAATGAGGTGATCACGACCGATCAGATGGCCGCTGATTTGGGGTGGTTGTTCCAGGCGCAGGGTGGGTTGCAGCCGGCGAATGATCGCCTCGGCCAATGCTTCGCGGGCGGCTTTGAGGTGGTTGAAGTAGGGGCCGCGCCCCACACCCAGGTAATCACGGATCGCCTGTTCGCTGTCGGCGGGAGGATGGGCGCGGGAACGGAAGAAACGGCGCAAATAGCGCAGTTCCAGCAGGAAAAAGTGGTACGGATTCCCTTTGTTTCCCTGTTCCTGGCGGGCGGTCTGTACGGCCGTTTCCAATTCATCCCGCGCTTTGGGCAATGGCCCATCCCATAAGCTATCAGCGGCGGCGTAAATGGTTTGCTGTAATACCTGGCCCCGGCCAACGGCCGTGTCTGCCTCCGATGCACCCTGCAATGCTGCCCCTAAAAAGTAAGGCGCGGCCAGCGGTGAGTTTTCACCCAGCCATTGCGCGTCGTGAAAATTATTGAGCGCCAGCCGCAATTGCTCAAAAAATAACCCTGTAGAATCGGATGGTGTACTCATTGCTAGTGTTCAGTTCTTCTAAAGACCTGACAGGTTTTTGGCCTGTAAAGTTTCAAGTTGAACTGGTAAAAAACCTGTCAGGTCTGAGCGGACAAAAACTGCAAAAATCGGGACAGTTTTGTCAGCCTATTCCTTATAATGTGCACTGTTCGCTGCATGATACCATGTATTTATTCTGACAAGGAGAGATTTTGTATGAACGGAAAACGCTTTGGCATACACTTTGTAGTTTTATTAGCAGTTTTAATAGGTTTCACTTTGTTCTTGGGGGTTCAGGCAGCGGGAGCTACGCCCATTCGTTGGGCGAGATGGTGGACGAGTACGTCGTTTCCCAATAATGCGATGAATACCGATCTGGTGATCCAACTGGGGTACACCACCCAAAACGGCCAGAATGTGATTACGCAGCAGCAGAGTTTTAATGTGAGCTGCACGGCCGTTGGTAATCCGGTGGTTCAGGGTGGCAAAGCGACTTTTAATGGCAGCAGCTACTACTCCTGTGCTTTGCCCAACATTCGGGACCTGGTGTATGGCATGTCAAGTGGCACATTGTGGATTGGGGATGAATGTGCGGCCAAACGGCCGGCGCTGACCGGCAGTCTGGCCATTGATGGCACACCCAACAATCTGGCGGGTGATAATCCCCTCTTTTACCGAGAAGATATTCAATTCAGCCTGCCGCTGAAAGTCTCCAACCAAAACGCGAGGTTGGTGACAAGTTTTGACGGAGTGGCGGCAAGCAGTGATAGTTTTGCCATTGGCGCTAATGACCAGGTGGTTACGGCCGTGTATGTTCGTACCAATCCTGGCATCTTTGCCCCCACCTATACGGTAGACAGTCTGAGCCTGACCTCTAACCCCATCACTGTCAACGGCCCGTTTTGGCTTACCAACCTGGAAACCATCATCTACATCGGCTACTCACCAGCCACCGGCAAATACTTTGAAGGCACGCTTACCTCCTTGCTAGTTGACCCCGTTTGTGTAGGCACAGGGTAAAACACCCCGGTTTACCATGAACCGATTACCACAAAAGCCGGATGCCCTTGCATCCGGCTTTTTTTATGCCTCTTTGGCTACGCCACATCAGGACAAAACTGGCGAACAACAGGACAGGAGATCACGCCCGACTCATTATGCTACGGCCGTAAACAAACTATTTCGATGGAGGCATAAATGATGAGCATGAAACGACTAACAATAATAGCAATGGCGCTCCTGCTGCTGATTGGCGGCTGGACGGTGACGCGAGCGATGATCCCCACCGGCATCACAACCCTTAGGGTCTTAGCAAGGTCTTTGAGGAATGAGAAAAGAGGCTAAAGATGAAGTTACCATATTTAGGCGCACATAATCCGATGTTAACGCAACTACAACACCGTTATGCGGGGCCAGGTTCTATGGATTATCCCCCACCCTCATCGTCAGGTTCGGCGGCCGGCAGCACCCGTTTTGCCTTTCGGCGTGCGGTGCCATCTGGCCTTAAGGGTGGTGATTGGGTGTTACAACCGCTGCAAAAAGGCAACGCCGCGTTGACCTATGAGGCTTACCTGACCAACCCGGACGCGCCCATTCACCGGCACGGCCGTTGCCAGACCGATGCCCCTTACACCTGGCGTGACCACATGGAACGGGTGGAAAAAGCAGAACAAGAACACCATAACCATAAACAACTTTCCTTTGCCGTCCTCACCGCTACCCAAAATAAATGCCTGGGCTGCATCCATCTGACGCCGCTACGGCCGTTCCTCACCCGCTACCATGCCCCCGACCATCTGCTCACCACCCTCGGCGAAAACAGCGCTATGATCCTGTTTTGGCTGGGCAAGGCACACCGTGAGCAGTCCTTTGTCTACCAGATCGTCCAGACGCTGCACCAATGGTTGGCCCACGATTGGGAACTAGATGAGCATCTCTTTCGTGTTCACCCGGCGGATGTCACGGCTGTTCATGCTCTGCAAGCCGCCGGTTTACAGATGCGTTTTTCCGTAGCCGCCGCCACGCTACCATACGCCTTCTATGGCGATTGATCAGGTGCGACGCACTTCCAGGAGAACCTGCTGTTGATTGTGGCGGCGGTCACGGCCGTTGCCATTGCCGATGTTTGCCTGAGCCTGAAAAAAGCTGCCGACGACGGCAGTTGGCTCTTAACGAAGTTCAACTTTTGGAAAAAGTTGAACTTCTGAAAACGGTATAGTCACCGATGTACTGGAGATATTACGCCATGAAAACTAAAACCCGGTTACACCCATCCATATCCATCATCATCATATTATCCTTATTACTACAATTCATTGCCCCAGCCGTTATCCCCCTCCACGCCACTGGCGACAAAGAAAATACGGCCATCACCCCGTCACCCCTTCACCTGCTCCCCCCGACGTCCCCGTCGTCCTCACCTGCTCACCCCCTCTCCCTATCTCGCGTCCAATCCGCCTACACGGCCGGCAGCACCATCGTCCTCACCTACACCGTCAGCAACAACCTCCCGCCCACCTTGCAGCCAGACATCCCCGATACCACCCCGCTCACCGACACCGTCGAGCTGCTGGCGGCCTACGGCCTCACCGACG
>CAADGU010000275.1 GCA_900696625.1 uncultured Chloroflexota bacterium
GAAACAGTTGCCGGTGGGCTATCACGGCCGTGCCAGTTCTATTGTATTGAGCGGCACGGAAGTGGTACGGCCGTGTGGTCAAATTCTGCCACCCGGCGCAGCCAGCCCCATCTTTGCGCCCACGGCCGAACTGGATTTTGAACTGGAAATGGGCTTTTTCATCGGCTCCGGTAATGCGTTGGGGCAGCCGATCCCGGTAGAGCAGGCAGAGGAGTACATCTTTGGCCTGGTGTTGGTGAATGATTGGAGCGCCCGCGATATTCAACGGTGGGAATACCGGCCGCTTGGGCCGTTTCTGGCTAAGAATTTTGCCACCTCTATTTCGCCCTGGGTTGTGACGTTGGCGGCGTTACGGCCGTTTCAAACCCCCGGCCTTACACAAGACCCCATACCCCTGCCTTACCTGCAAACGGCCAATACTACGTTTGACATTCAGCTAGAAGTCTGGCTGAAAAGCGAACAGATGGACGCGCCGCTGGTCATCAGCCGTAGTAACATGCGCCACCTGTACTGGAACATGGCCCAAATGGTGACGCACCATACCATTACCGGCTGCAATCTGCGCCCCGGCGATTTGCTGGCGACGGGCACCATCAGCGGGCCAACGGCCGATTCATGCGGTAGTCTGTTGGAACTGGCCTGGCGGGGCACAAAACCGCTCACGTTACCTACGGGTGAAACGCGCATTTTCTTGCAAGATGGCGACGAACTGACCATCACCGGCTGGGCACAAGGGGATGGGTATCGCGTGGGGTTGGGGGAGGTGTACGGCCGTGTCGCTGGCTAGGACGAACGTACTGGTCGTTTGGCAAAAAGATGTGCTATATTTCGCTTGGAAGTAATTTGTTGGGGCACATGTGCCATATGCCAAAGGAGGCCAAAGGTGAACAATCGCTTTCGTATTTTAATTTTATCTGTTGTGATTGGCTGGTTATTACTGGGAATGGTTACAGTTTTTTCCCTGGAATCTCATACGCCGGAAACAACAGTTTATACCGACTACCCCAGTTTTGTTGCGGACACAGGGCCCCTGACCAATATCAATTTTGAAAATTTGCCGCCCGATGGCTCTAATAACCCAGGGCCAGGGCAGGAGTACATTCCCAATCCGCTGGTTCAAGAAGGGGTCAGTTTTACCGATCCTTATGCCTTGACTTCCGGGTTTTGTGCCGACCCCACCTGCCCGCCAGACCCCGAAAACCCCGACGGAGGCAACATTGTGTTGATGTTGAATCAGGAAGGAACGATCCAGCTTCCTTTGGGCACAGGAGGGATTATGCTGGTCGTAGATGGGATGGGCGTGGTGAGCTATACGGTTGAAGTCATAGATTTTGCCGGGAGCGTCATAACAGTCACCAGCCAGACAGAAGAGTTTGCCACAGATTATCTAGGTTTTACCGCGGATGAGGGCATTCAGCAGGTGACGATCACGGCCGTGGGCCCCACCCCTGATTGCCCGCAATCACCTTGTGGCCCACTGGTGATGTCTCAGGTATTTGTGGAGCTAGATGACCCCACTGTGACCTTTGGCGTCTGGCAAGACCCGGCCCATGATGTTTCTCTTCCCCATGCTGACCTGACCTATGGTACGGCCGTTGTGTGGAATGACAAGGTAGATATACGGCTACGTTTCCTGGACATCCCTTTTATGGATGACCTGCCGCAAACGGTTTCCTGGTGTTTGAATACCGACGGTGATGCGGGCACAGGCAATGTCTGTGATCAGCCAGGGGCCGATGAAACCTTTAGTCTGATAGGCAACTTCGGCGCTTTATATGGTAATGGTTTTACTTTCGCGGGTGCATTGAGTGGTTTAGATCCCTGTAGCATCGGTTGGTATGATTGGCATAGCCACACACTGCGTCTGGTTTTCCCCCTCTCCCTTATCTCTCCGAATGAAAATTTCCATTATGCCGTTGACTCGATCTTTGATGACGATAGCGTTCTCATGCATGATTGGGCGCCGGATGTAGTAGACTTTAGTAGTTCGGACGGCGCTTACAGTAGTTACCTGTCTGCCACTCCCCCACCGCCATTTAGTGGTATGCCGCTCTGTTCGGTGAATGGTGTGGCCACCATCACCGTTCCGGCGGAGGCATCTGGTACGGTGCGGCACTTGCCAGAGTTAGGGGTTTTGGAAGTAGCGCCGGTAGGCGATCTGATCATATCCAGCTATTTCAAGACGACTGCGATGAACCGCGAATTTCGCCGCGGCTTTCTGGAGATGCCGCTGCCAGAACTACCACAACCACTGGCTCAGGCGAACCTGATTTTATTCGAGGAGCGAGCGCAAATTTCTCCCCCAGTTCCACCCATAACCCACGAGCTATCTTTCTATCAGCCGGCCGATCTGGATGTGACGGTTGATGATTTTGACCGTTCCTCTGCATTTTTGACCACATTGACCACTGACGCCAACCTCCCAACTGAGGTTTTTACCGTAGACCTGACGGATGTTGTCAGTAACAGTATCACCAACACGCTCGGTTTTCGCCTGAAGCTGGAAGTTGACCCGGTGTTTACGGCGTTTGATAATTTTGGCTCTGGGTTTGGTAGTCTGTCTACACAGGCGCCACAACTTGTCATTCAACTGGCTGATGCCCAAACACCACTGCAACCAGGACAAGAGGGAGAATTGACGCATACAGATGGCAACGGCCGTACGCTCACCCTGACTGCCCCCATTGGCACAGTCACGGAAACAACCAACCTCCTTTATACACGCTTATCAGAGGAGAGCCAGGTAGAAAGATGGGCCACGGCTGTTGCCCCCTCGGATTTACTGCCAATAGAGATAGCCTTTCATATGGCGCTCTATCAGGGCATGATGCGACAACCGGATACGGTTTTACAGCAACCTCTTACGCTGACGCTTACCTATAACGATGAGGATGTTGTCGGTTTGAATGAAGGCTCACTTGTCTTGCAGCGGTGGAACGGCAGTCAATGGGAATATGCTGCCTGTGGGCCGTATGAACGAAACCTGGCTGAAAATTGGCTGATTGTACCTGTCTGCCAATCAGGTGATTGGCAGTTGTTTGGCTCATCTCTCTTCGGTGTGCAGGTAATAGCTGCCCCAGGCGGTGAAATCCATGTTCAACCTGAGCAGCCGGGCTATACATTTGGCGAAACGATCACGGTTACGGCCGTACCCAATCCTGGCTGGTCGTTTACTCAATGGGGTGGTGGATTATCTGGCAATGAAAATCCACAGGTTATCACCATCACCCAAAACCTTTCCATCACTGCTGAATTCACGGTCGTCCCCTACACATTAGATGTGCAAACAATCGGCAATGGGAGTGTCATTATCCAGCCGCAGCAGCCAGTTTATCAATATGGCGATGTGATTACCGTCACGGCCGTGCCGGACATCGGCTGGCAATTTAGTCATTGGAATGGCGACCTTTCCGGTGACAACAATCCACAGGTATTCACCGTCACCCAGAATACGGCGGTAACGGCCGTCTTTGTTGAAATTCCTTACCGACTTTACCTGCCTGTGGTGATACGACCATAACGCTCCCTGCCACATTTGCCTTATTCGTGTACTGGCAAATGCAGCCTGATGAACGGTTGGGTGAGTGGCAGCCAACTAAGGCCGCAGCCAACTAAGGCCGCAGCCAACTAAGGCCGCAGCCAACTAAGGCCGCAGCCAACTAAGGCCGTTCACTCTGGTTGATGGGTGGATGCTGCCAATGGCAGCGTGAAGGAAAAGGTGCTGCCACTGCCAGGCCCAGGGCTAACGGCCGTCAACTCTCCCCCCATGGCCCAAATGAGATGCCGGGCAATGGTCAGGCCGATGCCGCTGCCGCCGCTGGTGCGGGCGCGCGAGGGGTCTACCCGGTAAAACCGCTCAAACACATAGGGCAGCGCCTCTGCCGGAATGCCCACCCCCGTGTCGGTGACATCGAGTTGGGCCAGGTGGGGCAGCCGGTGCAGATGCAGGGTGACACGGCCGTTGGGCGGTGTATAACGCAGGGCATTACTCACCAGATTCAACAGCACTTGCGTCACCCGATCCGGATCGGCGTAAACGGTGACGGCCGTGTCCGGCGTCTCCACTGCCAGCGTTATCTGCCCGGCCTGTGCCGCCGGCAGCAGGCTAATTTGCACCTGTTGCGCCAGTTCCGCCAGATCAAACGGCCGTAACTGCAAGGTAATTTGCCCCGCTTCCACCCGCGATAGCTGGTGAATATCTTCCACCAACCGCCCCATCCGGTCTATTTCTTGCAGCATCCAGCCAAACGTTTCCTCATTGGCGGCGAACAGGCCATCTTGCAGCCCTTCCAGATAGCCTTTCAGCCCGGTCAGCGGCGTGCGCAGTTCGTGGGAAATGTTAGCCAGCAGCGCCACCCGCTGCTGTTCTACCTGAGCCAGCGAGGCGGCCATCTCGTTAAAATTGTGTACCAGTTGGGCCATGGCTTCGCCGCTGTTGGTGGGGATGGTCACACGTTCATCGTAACGGCCGTCGGCAATGCGACGGCTGCTGTTCGCCATCTGGCGCAGGGGCATAATGAGGGTGCGCCACAGCAACAGGCTGGACGCCACGCCGGCGGTAATGGCCGCCAACGCGGCTACCGCCACCGACCAACCCACAGCCTGGCGAAACGCCGCCACCAACGCCGCTTCCGCTGCGGCCAACTGGGCCTGGTCAGGGCCGAGCGGCAGCAGCAGCACATGAATGATGTCAGCGGCAGCATAGCGGGTGATCCCCCAGGTTGCCAGCAGCATCACGGCTACGCCCACCAGCGCCACCAGGAATTGGGCGGCGAGCAGCCGCCACCGCAGCCGTTTATACCAGGGCATTATGTTTGTTTGGGGTCTACAAATTTGTAGCCGATGCCGCGAATGGTTTCAATCATGGGCGCGTCACTCTGTTCTTGCAGTTTGCGCCGCACCTGGCCTACATACACATCCACCACCCGGTCGTTGCCGTAAAAACTGCTGCCCCACACCTGGGTCAGTAGTTGGTCGCGGGTGAGTACGCGCCCGGCGCTGGCGGCCAACGCCCAGAGTACCTGAAATTCGGTGACGGTGAGGTCTAACGGCCGTTCCGCCACCACCGCTTCATGCCGGTCCAGGTCAATGACCAGGTGGGCGAAGCGCAGCGTGTGGTCTTGACGGCTGCCGCCAACATCCCGCTGCCGCCGTAAAATGGCTTCCACCCGCGCCACCATTTCGCGGGGGCTGAATGGTTTGGTCAGGTAATCGTCGGCGCCCAACCGCAGCCCGGCCACGCGGTCGGCCTCTTCGCCACGCGCGGTGAGCATGAGAATGTAAACATCCGAGCTTTCACGCAGACGGGCAGCCACTTCCATACCATCCATGCCGGGCAGGTTCAAATCCAGCACCACCAGGTCTGGTGGGTTGCTGAGAGCCAGGGTGAGGGCGTCACGGCCGTTGTCCACACAGGTCACGCTAAACCCGGCGCTTTCCAGGTAGGTCTGCACAATTTTGCGGATGCTGGCTTCATCTTCTACCACCAGAATTTTCGGTTTAGCCATCATGTTACCCATTATATCTCTGATGAATCCAGAAGGCGGCGGCTGCCTTACCGATTCATTACAAATCCCATATTCAGGTTTTACGCGGCAATGTTATACTGACGAGTATATGTGAAAAAAGATGGGCTTGATAGGTTTTTCATACCTATCAAGCCTTATGAGTTTAGAGGATAAAACCATGCTGTTGAAATACTTTTATGACGCCAAAATCGCTCATGCTTCGTATCTGGTAGGCTGCCAGGCCACCGGCGAGGCCGTAATTATTGATCCGGGCCGGGACATTGAACCCTACCTGCACACGGCCGAAATGAACGACATGCGCATTGTGGGTGCGGCCGAAACGCACATCCATGCTGATTTTGTCTCCGGGGCGCGGGAACTGGCCGAACGCACCGGGGCCACGTTGTATGTTTCGGATGAGGGCGACGAAAACTGGAAATATCTGTACCTGGATGGGTACAAACACCAATTGCTGCGTGATGGCGACCAATTCCACGTGGGTAAACTGCGGCTGGACGTGATGCACACGCCGGGCCATACGCCGGAACATATCTCTTTTATTTTGACGGATGTCGGCGGCGGCGCTGACCGGCCAATGGGTGTTTTTACCGGTGATTTTGTCTTTGTGGGGGCGATTGGGCGGCCCGATTTGTTGGAGAAGGCGGCGGGGGTGATGGGCACGGCCGTGCCCGGCGCGCGGGCCATGTTCCACTCTGTCCAACGATTCAAGCAACTGCCCGATTATTTGCAGGTGTGGCCGGCGCATGGCGCGGGCAGCGCCTGCGGCAAAGGGTTGGGGGCTATTCCTTCCAGCACGGTGGGTTACGAAAAGTTGTTTAACCCGGCGCTGGCGTATACGGAGGAAGAGGCGTTTGTGGACTATCTACTGGCCGACCAGCCAGAGCCGCCGGTCTATTTTGCGGTGATGAAACGGGTGAACAAGGAAGGGCCGGCGGTGCTGAACCGGCTGCCGGCGCCGGAGCATTTGCCAGCCAGCCGCCTGCCGGCACTGCTGGCAAAGGGGGCGATGGTGGTGGATACACGGCCGTCTGGCTCTTTTGCCGCGCAGCACATGCCCGGTACCATCAACATTCCGGCGCAGCAGTTGTCGGCCTGGGCCGGTTGGTTTGTGGATTATGACCGGCCGTTGTACCTGATCATAGATGGGCCGCAGGTGGCGGAGGCGGTGCGTGACCTGGCGTACATTGGCATTGATCAAACGGTGGGGTATTTTGAGACGGCCGTGATTGAAACCCTGGCGCAGATGGGGCAGCGAATGAACTGTTATGAAACGGCCGTGCCGGCCAAAGTCGCCCATCGTATCCTGAACAAGGAGATGGTGGTACTGGATGTCCGCAACCAGACCGAATGGGACGATGGGCACATTCCCGGTGCGCGCCACATCATGCTCGGCTACCTGCGCCACCGCGCCCATGAGGTTATCAACGGCCTGCCCATCGTGGTGAATTGTGAGACGGGTGGTCGCTCTGCCCTGGCTGCCAGCATCCTGGCTGCGCAAGGGGCTAAAGAAGTGATCAACCTGCAAGGCGGTCTCCGCGATTGGACGCTGGCGGGTTTGCCTGTGGCCCGTGATCGGTAAGCTGTAATCCGTAATCCGTGACCCGTGATACGGATTACGGGCTACGGATTACGCCTTTTGCTGCCCATTTCAGACCTGTTTTACAACATGTAGCCGTTCATGCCTGATTGTGGTACGCTCCTGAGCCAGTTACACCATTTTTTCAAGAAACTTTGTGGGCCGCAACCCACCACAAGGGATGGAAATTCATAATTCATCCTTCATAATTCGTAATTTCCACAGGAGATAACTCATGCCAAGTGAACTTTCAAATCAGACAGGTCGGGCGGGCAGCGCCACCGGCGTTGGTGCGCGCATTGAAGTCGGAGCTGTTAGCCGGTTGATCGTGATCACCTTTACTGATCCATCTCAGGCGGAAGGATTGTATGAGGCGCTGGTAGCGTTGGATAAACAAGAGGTGGTTAATCTGGAAGACGCTGTTTTTGTGTCCAAAAATGCCGAGGGCAAACTGGCAGTGGACGAGCGTATGCACAATGAGAAGCGCAGCGGCACAGTCAAAGGGGCGGTGTTGGGTACGCTCATCGGCTTGATGCTGGGTGGCCCGGTGTTGGGGCTGGCCGGTGGCGCGCTTGTGGGCCGTATGATCGGCAAGCGCGTGGATTTGGGCATTGACCAGGGCACCATCGAGTCGGTATCGGCGGCTCTGGAAGGCGGCCAGACGGCGTTGTTTATTATGGGTTCGGCCAGACATGCACCTTCGGTGGTAGATGCGTTTAAGAAATTCAACGGGACTATTATTGAGGCAACGGTTGAGCCAGAAGCAAGGGCGCGTTTGCAGCGGGCGCTTGATGCGGAAAATGAAGGGTAAACGGCCGTAATCCGTGAACCGTTGTCGGTTTTCCGTTGTTGAGGGGTGATGGTTGGTAGTGAATGGCGCCGGGTGCAGGGTGATACTGCATCTGGCGCTTTTTTGTTTTGGGAGTGGGGGAGCAAGTTTTTCCAGCGCGATGATGATGATAAAGAAGTTCAACTTTTCCAAAAAAGTTGAACTTCTGAAAATTCTAACGGCCGTCTTGACATCCTCGCTTGTATTTATATAATACGTTTAGTTTGAACTAAACGTATTATATAAAGGAGGCCGTATGGAAGACCAACTCGCCCTGGCCCGGCAAAATTTCATCCAAAATATGAGCCGCATCAGCCATTTTTGGGGCTTTCCCAAAGCAATGGGCGCTATTTATGGCGCTATTTACCTGTCGCCGCAGCCCGTTTCCCTGGACGAACTGGTGGAACAGGTGGGGGTGACGAAGGGAGCGGTCAGTACCAATGTGCGCACTCTAGAACGGTTGGGCATGGTGCATAAACATCTGGAAGTGGGCGACCGTAAGGATTATTACACGGCCGAGACCGACTTCTGGAAGGTGATTCGCGGTGTGCTGCGGGAACGGGAGCAGCAGGAATTTGACCTGGCGCTGCGGGCGGTAGCGGAAAGCCTGGAACTGGCGCGGACGCCGGAAGCGTTGGCGGCGGATGCGGACACGGCCGTTTTCTACCAGCAGCGCATGACCAATATCCAGGACTTTTTTAACAGCCTGGACAACCTGGTGGCGATGCTGATTGCGCTGGATAACCTGCGCTCTGGTACGCTGTCCCGATTGTTTGGGAATTCTTCGTGATGCGTGACGAGTGACGAGTGACCTCACGCATCACACAAAAAGAGGTAAACCATGACTGAATACACAACCCATGCCGTCACCGGCGCGTTTGGTTATTCTGGCAAATACATTGCCCGGCGGCTGTTAGCCCAGGGTAAACAGGTGGTGACGTTGACGAATTCGGTGGACCGGGACAATGCTTTTCACGGCCGTGTCCCCGCCCGCCCCTTTCATTTTGACAATCCCGATCAACTGGCGGCCTCGCTGCACGGGGTGTCGGTGCTGTACAACACTTATTGGGTGCGCTTTAACCACAAAACCTTCAAACACGCTGACGCCGTGCAAAACAGCATCACCCTCTTCCAGGCGGCCAAGGCCGCTGGGGTGCGGCGTATTGTGCATGTGAGCATTACCAACCCGGCGCTCGATTCGCCGTTGGAATACTTTCGTGGTAAGGCGGTGTTGGAGCAGGCATTGATAGAGACCGGTCTTTCCTATGCCATTTTGCGGCCGACGGTGCTGTTTGGCAAAGAGGATATTCTGATTAACAACATCGCCTGGCTGCTGCGCAAATTTCCGGTGTTTGGCCTGTTTGGCGATGGGCAGTACCGTTTGCAGCCAATTTATGTGGATGATCTGGCGCGGCTGGCGGTGGCACAAGGGGACGAGACTCAGGACGTTATCCTGAATGCCATTGGCCCGGAGACATTCACGTATCGGGAACTGGTGCAATCGTTGGCGCAGATTTTGGGGGTGAAACGGCCGTTGCTCTCCATCCCCCCCACGCCTGGTTTTATTGCCGGGCAGGTGGTGGGCCGCCTGGTGGACGACGTGCTGATCACCCGCGAGGAAATTGAAGGGCTGATGGCCGATTTGCTCTATGTGGACACACCTCCCACCGGCGCCACCCGCCTGACGGATTGGGCACGCCAACAGGCCGCTACCCTGGGCCGGAAGTACACCAGCGAACTGGCCCGCCGCCGCGACCGCCAGGCCGCCTATGCCTCTAACTGACAAAAAAACTCGCCAGCAGGTTGGTGGTCTGCTGGCGACTTTTTTTGTCTATAACTCGAAGTCCGAAGCCCGATTACGGGTCACGGATTACGGATTACCGATTACGAATTACCGCTAACCGCCAACCCCCCATCGCTAACAGGCTGAGCAGTACGAAGAAAATCACCATAACGGCCGTAAAAGGCATAGCGGTGGCGGTGGTGAAGGTGGTGAGGGTGACGGCCGTTGGCGCCAGCCCGGCCCACCCCAACAGGAAGTGGGAAAAACCGGTTGTATCCCCTTCCGCATAACTATACCCAACGGCAGCGCTGCCGGTAGACCGGTTAGTTGTCAACTCCACCCAGGTACCACTACCATCCGGCAGATTGCGATAGACCGATAGATCCCCCTGGGCAATGCCATTCAATTGACTGGTCAAGGCATACAACCGCACCCGCGCCGCGCCGCTGGTGGTGGGCGTAATTTCATAACAACGCCTGGCGTAATGAGGCGAACCAGCGCCGGTATTGGTGCAATACTCCCCGGCATTCAGACTGCGCACCGAAACCGTCGTATCACCCAGGTTCGCGCCGCTGATCGTTGTATTGATGGTGACGCCACGATATTTCACCGTACTCGCCCCATCGGTGATGTGCAGGAAATCAACGCTGGCATTGTTGACCGGCCGGGTTTGTTGCAGTGTGCCATTATTGGTCAGGGTGTAAGCCGTAGCAACGGTTGGAATATTTATAGTTGGAATAATCACAGTTGCCCCGCTGTTAATGGTCAAAGCAGCAAATGCTGTGGTTGAGCTACCGCTGATGGCTTGAGGCGAGGTACCGTTAAAGATGACGGTGGTTGAATCTGTACCGGCAATAGCGGTAAATGTCCCGTTATTCACAAAATCACCCCCCACATTCAATGTGTGGATATTGGTATTGGCACCGGGAGGATCAGTGAGTCTGATTGTTCCGCCAGTGTTAATGGTCACATTCCCCGAAACATTCATCGTTCGGTTTGTGTTGTTGGTGGTGTTCATGTCGAGGGTGCCACTCACTGTCAGGCTGGTGATTGTAACCGGGCTGGTATTGAGGGTAACAGTATGGCCTGCCGCAATGATGACAGCATCCCCACTTTGGGGGCCACCGGCGCACCCGGTCCAGGTAATGGCTGTCCAGTTGCCACTGCCTGCAGAAGTACAGGTGGCCTCAGGTTCAGCAGCAGCGGGGTGGGCGCCGCTGGCGGCAGCTAAAAACAGGGCGGCCATTAAACCAATGACCAGATGAAAAATTTTCTTGCGTAACATGCTTTTCCTCCTTGCAGCTAGATGATTGAAAAATACGTCTCTTTTGTGGTGGCTTACTGTCCCCAAACTACCAGGTTGCCACTAACTGTGCCGCCATGATACCCGAAAATGGAGCGGCGTAGGGTTGAATTTTGGTTAAGCGGGGGCAACTATTTAGACCTGACAGGTTTCTACCAGAGTATATTCCTATCTGGTAATCGTGGCTCTAGAGGATTTCATGGGGTTCGGCGTGACATGTGGCGAGTGATGCGTGTGGTCTCTCTGGTCACGCATCACTCGTCACGCATCACGCATCACGCCAGTTCTCTGCTAGAAAGTTTAGCATGTATCCCCAAGATTGGCTTAGCACTTCCTGAATAGGCGGGGTCAGAGCCAAAATCCCCTGTTTGCCTGGTATAAAATAGCGGTCAATGCAACTTGTTACTTGATCTTATTGAGTGAGAAAACGATAAAGTGAGTGTGCCTACGGGGTTAACCAACCATATGCGTCGTCCACTTTTTGCCTGTTCTATTTGTCTTTTATTCCTGGTATTGGCCGGTTGTACCGTTCTCAATGGCGCGCCGCCCAGCATGCCCACGGCCGTGGCCACCGTCACGGCCGTGCCCGCCACACCCACCCTGTCCACCCTATCTGCCCCTACGGACACCGCCACTTCGCCGGCGCTCAGCACCGATGTGCCCACCATCACCCCCACGCCCTACCCTCCCGATTTGTCCATCCGCCCCGAAGATGTGCGCCTGTATCCCGTCCCGGACATTTACGCCGGCGAAAAAGTGACCTTTCAAATTTTGGCTCACGTCCCGGACAACGTGAATCCCACCGATGTCACCGTGCATCTGCTGGTCAATTACCAGGATGTGGTCAGCGGCACCTTAAACGCTTCCAACTTGCAGGGCAGTGGCGTGGGCCTGTTTGAATGGGCCTGGGACACCAGCGGCACGGTTGGCGACCATCTGGTACATATCATTTTAGACCGGTATGACGCCATTCAAATTGGCGATGAAAACCGGGACAATAATCAGGCGGTGCTGGAAGTAACGGTGCTAGACCCGGCGGCGCTTTCTCCACCGGAACGCAACGCCGCCTGGACAACGGCCGAAACCGCCTGTTGTGTTTTGTATGTGGTGCGGGGCACCGCCGCCGAACGGGATTTGAACCAACTGAAAGTCGCTGTGGAAACGGCCGTGCAGCAAGCCGCCACCCGTTTAGGGGAACAACCGGCCCGCAAATTGGATGTCTACCTGATAGATCGCGTCATCGGCCAGGGGGGATATGCCGGTTACTCCGTGGTCATTTCCTACCTGGATCGCAGTTATGCCAACAACGGTTTTCACCAGATTATGACCCACGAAGCGGTGCATATTTTGGATCGCCAGTTTGCCCCGGAGCGCATCAACTCGCTGGCCGAAGGCGTGGCCGTCTGGGCCAGCGATGGACATTACAAGCCGGAAAATATAGACCGGCGCGCCGCCGCATTGGTCACCACCGGCCAATATGTGCCGCTGGCCCAACTTTTCGACAATTTCTACCCGGTGCAGCACGAAATTGGCTACCTGGAATCGGCCGGATTCGTCAAATACCTGATTGATAATTACGGTTGGCGGCGCTTCCGCGACTTTTATAGCAGCGTCAGGGCCGGCGACGCCGCCACCCTGTCCGGCGCAGTAGACCTGAAATTACAGCAGCACTTTAACCTGACGCTGGCCGAAGCGGAGAGCCAATGGCTGGCTTTTCTGGCGCAGCAGCCGCCAGACCCGGCTACCGTAACCGATCTGGAAACGACCGTCCGTTTTTACAACGTCATGCGCCATTACCAACAACTCTATGACCCCACCGCTTATTTCCTGACTGCCTGGCTGCCCCACCCGGAAACGTTGGTGCGCGAAGGCAATCCCGCCGACCTGACGCGGCGGCCACGCGCCGAAGTGAATGTGACGTTGGAAGTGATGTTGCAGGCAGCAGACACGGCCGTGCGCACCGGCAATTACCAACAGGCCAACATCTTGCTGGACAGCATCGAACGAGTCCTGAACAGCGGCGAATTTTTAGACCCGCTGGCCCGCAACTATTTGGAAGTGGTGCGCGCCGCCGATAAATCCGGCTTTGAAGTACAGCAAGTCGCCTTAAACGGCAATCGTGCGGTGGTCAAAGCCACTCCCGCCAACGGCGTCAACCTGGTTAATTTGACCATCATCCTTTCCGCGGGAAACTGGATACTGTCACAATGAAGCGGCGTCCGGGTCAGGCCGGCAGCCTGACCCGGACGCCACTTTAACAGATGGATCATTTTGGCTTTTATGCTACAATGCCGCTTAAATAGTGGGATTGGCCAATTGGCGAAAAAGTGTAGAAGAGGAATCTCATGATTGAAGTGGTAGTAGATAGCATCCGTATCAGTCTGGTTTCGCAGCATCGTATTGTGGTGCTGCGCGAAATGGACAGCGACCGCCAGTTACCCATCTGGATAGGCCCTTATGAGGCAGATGCCATTACCATTGAGCTGCAAGATGTGGAAGTGTCTCGCCCGGTGACGCATGATTTGCTCAAAAATGTGATTACGGCCTTAGGTGGCAAAGTCTCTCATGTGCTGATTAAGGCGCTGCATGATGGCGTTTTTTATGCCAGTCTGTTTGTGGATATGAAAAACGAATTGAAAGAGATTGACAGCCGCTCGTCGGATGCCATTGCTTTGGCCGTGCGGGTGAAAGTGCCCATTTTTGTGAATGAAGCGGTGATGGATGAAGTAGGTGTACTGCCTGAGCCGGATATTCTGGAAGAGGAAAGCAAAGAGGCTGAGGGCGAAACGCTGGATGTCTTTTCTGATTTTGTGGATTCGCTGGATTTTGAGGATTTTGACGAGTAATCGGACACAAAGACCTGACAGGTTTTTGACCTAAAACCTTCCGGGTTGAACTGCCAAAAAACCTGTCAGGTCTGAACGGTTACAAGACAACCTTATACTGTGTAGTCAAACGTGAAACGTCCCGGTTTCACGTTTTGCTTTCTGGTACAATTGCCCATATGACCACCATTGACCGACTCCCCCCGCACAGCCTGGAAGCGGAAGAAGCTATTCTGGGATCACTACTGATTGACCCGGATGCGATTTTTGATGTAGCCACTTTTTTGCGTCCGGATGCCTTTTACAGCGCCCAAAACCAGATGATCTATGACGCCATTCTCTCGTTAACCGACCGGCGCGAACCGCTTGACCTGATCACGCTGACGGAGGAACTGCGGCGGCGCGAACAACTGGAAAAAGTGGGCGGTGAAGCCACTATCATTAGTTTGATCAATGCGGTGCCGACGGCGATCAATGCGGTGAGTTACGGCCGTGTCGTGGAAGCCGCCTCCCTCCGCCGCAAACTCATTGGCGCCGCCAGCACCATCGCCAACCTGGCCTATGAGGAAGCCGAAGACGTCAACATTGTCATAGACCGCTCCGAACAGGCGCTGTTCAGCATCAGCGAGCAGCGCACCACCCGTGACCTGGTGCCGGTCAAACAGATCGCCCGCGAATATCTGGAGCGCATCGAAAAATTGCACGAACGCGGCGAAGACATCATCGGCGTGCCCACCGGTTTCACCGACCTGGACCGCCTGCTCGGCGGTCTGAACAAATCCGACCTGCTCATCCTGGCCGCCAGGCCGGGTATGGGCAAATGCGTTACGGCCGACACCCGGTTGGTTGATCCCCAAACGGGCGCTCTGACCACTATTGAGACATTGGTGCAGCGTCAGCAGGCTAACCTGCTCACTCTGGATCATAACTATAAGTTACGGCCGTCGCAGGCCAGCCACTTTATAGACAACGGGATCAAACCGGTTTACCGCGTAACCACCCGCCAGGGCCGGGAAATTAAGACGACACTTTCCCACCCCTTCCTGACCATTAATGGTTGGCAACCGCTTTATAATCTGGCTGTAGGCGACCGGGTGGCTACGCCCAGAATCATCCCCGTTTTTGGGCAAAACGACGCGCCAGATTATGAAGTCAAAACGCTGGCTTATTTATTGGCAGATGGTTCATTGGTGGGCCGCACCCCGCAATTTACCAACAGCAACCCCCGCCTGCGCGAGGATTTTACACAAGCTGCCTTGCATTTTCCGGGCAACAAGGTGCGTGTAGATGATGCCAACGGCCGTCGCACTCCCACCGTTTATATCAGCCAGGACGCCGCCTTCTTCCCGCCCGAAAGGGCACACTTTGCCCAAAGCTTAAAAATGATCATGCAGCAAAAAGGGATGTCGGCAACACAATTGGCGGCCGAGACAAATGTGGCATATGGCACCGTCACTCAATGGCGTTCGGGCATTGCCATCCCCGCACCGGCCAACTTTGACGCCATTTGCCAGGTTTTGGCTGTTAATGAAAACGAATTGCTGCCTACCGGCCTTGCTTATTCCAGCCAGATCAAAAACACATTGACAGACTGGCTGGAAAAGGTCGGCGTATGGGGTAAGGCAGCGGCCGAAAAGAATGTGCCCGCACAAGTTTTTGGCTATACCCGGCCCAAACTGGCGCTCTTTCTCAACCGGTTGTTTGCCTGCGATGGCAGCATCCATGTGCAGGGCCAGTCACAACCGGTGGTGTCTTACAGCACCATTTCCAAAGAGTTAGCCCACTCGGTGCAGCATCTCTTGTTACGCTTTGGCATCCTCAGCAAATTGCGTTCTCGCCAGATGAAATATCAGGGCAACTACCGACCTGCCTACGAAATCCGGGTGACCGATGCAGCCAGCGTGTTGACATTTGCGGCTGAAATTGGCGCATTGGGCAAAGAGGAATCGCTGGCTCGTGTCAAAGAATGTTGCCTGAACGTGGGACGTAACAGCAATGTAGATACCATTCCCGTTGAAGTCTGGCAGCAAATTGCACAGGCAAAGGGAAAACAAAGTTGGGCAACGGTTTACCGACAGTTGGGCTTTCCCCCTTCTCACAATCTCCACGTGGGTAAACGCGCCCCCAGTCGCGCCCGTTTGCTGGCGCTGGCAGATGTTCTACAGGACGAGCCGCTGCGCAATCTGGCCGCAAGTGATCTGTTTTGGGATGAAATCGTTTCTATTGAGTTTGTGGGCGAGCAGCAAGTTTATGATCTAACGGTGCCGGGCACACATAATTTTTTGGCCGACGATATGATTGTGCATAACACTGCCCTGCAAACGGGCATTGCGTTAACGGCCGCTACCCGTTATGGCAAACGGGTGGCGATGTTTAACCTGGAAATGTCCGGCGAACAACTGGTACAGCGCATGATCGCCACCGAAACACGCATAGATTCGCAGCGGCTGCGGCGCGGTAAACTGGAGGAGCATGAGTGGCCTATCTTCATGGAAGCCATTGGGCGCCTGTCGGAGACACGCATTTTCATTGACGACACCCCCTCCATCACCTCCAATCAGCTTCGCACCAAATGCCGCCGCCTGTATGCGGAGCATGGGCTGGATTTGATTGTGATTGATTATTTACAGTTGATGCAGGCGGAACGCTCCACTAACAACCGGGTGCAGGAGATCAGCGAGATTTCACGCAGCCTGAAGGGGCTGGCGCGGGAACTGGATGTGCCGGTGTTGGCCGCCGCCCAACTCAGCCGCGCTGTGGAGCAACGATCAGAGAAACGGCCGTTGCTTTCTGACCTCAGAGACAGCGGTTCGATCGAGCAAGACGCCGACGTGGTCATGTTCATCTACCGCGACGAATACTACAATCCTGATACCACCGAACGGCCGAACATCGCCGAAATCAATATCGCCAAACACCGCAACGGCCCTATCGGCAGCATAGACCTCTATTGGCATGGCAAACTGGCTACCTTCCGCAACCTGCAACGCCAGGAAATCAATCTGTAAATTATGAATTATGAATTATGAAAGGCTTCCCCGGTTTCCCCGAAGGCAAACTCAGGCTCACCCAGATTCCTAATCTGTTTTTCAGCGACCTGCTGCCGATTATTGATAATCTGGCAGAACTGAAGGTGACGCTGTACGCATTTTGGGCGCTGGGCCAGAAAGAAGGTAAAGTGCGCTTCCTGCGCCTGACCGACTTTCTCAATGACACGGAATTTATCAAGGGGCTGGGGCCAACTACCCAGCTTGCCACCGAAAATTTGCTGGATGGGGTGGAACGGGCGGTGGCGCGGGGCACGTTTCTGCACATCAACATCGAAAGCGCGGACGGCAAGATGGATTTGTATTTTTTGAACACGGAAAAGGGGCGCACGGCCGTAGACGGCATTACTCGCGGTGAATGGCGGCCTAACCCCGACCAGGACGAACCGATCACCCTCATGGTGGAACGGCCGAACATCTTCGTCCTGTACGAGCAAAACATCGGCCCGCTCACGCCCGTCATCGCCGACGAACTGCGCGACGCCGAACAAACCTACCCGCCACGCTGGATTGAAGAGGCCATTCAACTGGCTGTAGAAAACAACGTCCGCAAATGGCGCTACGTCGTCAGCATCCTGGAACGCTGGCGGCAAGAAGGAAAACAACATGGAACCGGCCGGCGAGATACTCAAAAGGAGTTACGCCAACCTATCCCCGATGACCTCAAAGACATCATCAAGCGGTAATGCCGCCGAGGAATTTGAGGGGTTGGGCAAACCAGACTGCCCCCACTGCGGCGGGCTGGGTTACGTCATGCCCGACGTGCCGCCCATCCACCCCAGCTTTGGCCGGGCCGTGCCCTGTGCCTGCCGCGCCGTAGACCGCGAACTGACCCGCATGGAAAAATTGCAGCGCATCAGCCAGATTGGCGCGCTGCAACATTGCACCTTTGATACCTTCCTGGCCGAAGGGCACGGCCTGACCCCCAGTAAACAGCTTAACCTGAAAATGGCCTATGATCGGGCGATGGCTTATGCCAGAGACCCCAAAGGGTGGCTGGTTTTCAAAGGGGGTTACGGCTGTGGCAAAACCCATCTGGCCGCAGCTATTGCCAACTACCGGCTGGCCATGGGACATTCCGTGTTATTCATCAACACGCCTGACTTGCTGGATCATCTACGGGCCGCTTTTGGCCCCAATGCGACCACTGGCTATGATGAGCGTTTTGAACAGGTACGCAACACCCGGCTGCTCATTTTGGATGATCTGGGGGCACAAAGTAACAGCGAATGGGCGCAGGAGAAACTGTACCAGATTTTCAACCACCGCTACAACGCCCACCTGCCTACCATTATTACCACCAATTTGGAATTAGAAGGGATTGAAATTCGCATTCGTTCGCGTATGGTAGACCCCAGCCTGGTGCAAATCATCCACATCGCCGCTCCCGATTTCCGCCGGGCGGGGGTGGATCAGGATCAATCCGACCTGTCCACGCTGAGTTTGCACGGCGACAAGACATTGGAGAACTTTGATCTGCGGGAGCGGGAACTGCCGAAGTCACAGTCAGACAATTTAAAGCGGGCGTTGGAAACGGCCGTCGAGTTCGCCCAATCCCCCAAAGATTGGCTGGTCTTCAACAGCATTGGCTATGGCAACGGCAAAACGCACCTGGCGGCAGGTATTGCTAATGCGGTTGCCAAACAGGGCGAGCCGGTCTTGTTCATTGTGGTGCCAGATTTGCTGGATCATTTACGGGCTACCTTTAACCCGGCCAGCGGGCAACGTTATGACAAGTTATTCGATGAAGTAAAAATGGCTTCTTTGCTGGTGCTGGATGATTTGGGTACGGAGAGCGCCACCCCCTGGGCGCGGGAAAAGCTGTACCAGCTTTTTAACTATCGCTACAACGCCCATCTGCCCACGGTGATCACCACAGCCACGCCGGTAGATGAAATTGACCCGCGCCTGGCGACGCGGATGCTAGACGGCAGCCGTTGTACCTTTTTCTTGATTGAAGCGCCGAGTTATCGGGGTGGGGTGAAGCCTTCGCGGAGGAAGAGTAGTAAGCAGTGAGCGGTAAGCAGTGGACAAGTTCTGCTTACTGCTCACCGCTTACTGATTATTGAACAGGCTGGGGAATAGTGAGGGTAGTCCCTACGAGTAATGCATCCGGGTTCTGAATGTTGTTGGCGGCGGCAATGGCTTCAACGGTGGTGTTGAACTGGCGGGCGATGCTGTTGAGCGTGTCCCCCAGTTGCACCACGTAGATTTGGGCGGGCACGGCCGTTGCTTCTTCCTCACCTGCGCCCCCTGTACCGGCATCATCGCTGCCGGGCACAGAAATGATGGGCAGGTTTTGGGTGTTATCTACAGGGGTCGTTGTGGTGTCCTGGCCGTCACCGGTCACGGCCGTACTGCCATCCCCCTCCATCACCGCCGGCACGATACGGTCAAAAATCAACGGTTGTGCCAGGGCCATCCCAAAGACAATGATCAACAGGATACCGGCCAGAAAGCCAAACTTAATATACTCCCAGCGCCGCCGCCGGGCCGCGCTTTCATCGCGCACGGCTGCCAGACGCGCGTCTACCAACTCTTCTACAGTTGGTGATGGAGAGGAAGACGTTACTTCATCCGTCGGTTCATATTCTGCTGGATACTCATCGCTCATTGGTACTACCTCCTGCCCGCATCATATAGGGCCGTAATTTACATAAAATAGTAACAATCTTCCTTCATTTGGTCAAGATGGCGCTTTTTTGTGAAAGTTGGGTCAATAGTGCAGGCACGGCCGTACCCCATCCCCAAACTCTGTTACAATCCAGTTGACCCTGACGGGAGCAGGTTGGATGGTCAGAATGTATCCAACCTGAGAGGAGAAATGGAAATGTCCGCCAACCAGTTAAAATCTGCTTTATGGTGTGTGCTGTTTTGTGTGGGCACGGCCGTGCTGCTGACCCTCCTCAGCCATCAGCCCCGGCCCGTGACCGCCCAGGATGACCATGCCGTTTACCTGCCACTTGTCAGCCGCCCCATTGTTTTTACACGAGGCAACAATCTCCTGCTTAACCCATCGTTTGAAGGTGAGGGAGATTGCCAGATCAACCCTCCCAACCCGGATTTGTGCTGGTATCATCCCGGCGGTATACCCGAGTTGCAGATTCCCATTCGCTGGGTTTTTGACTATGAAAATCAGTGGGACGGCCGTGACTGCGGCCAACCACCGGTCTGCGACAACCCCCTCACCCCCGAACCGGATGATTGGTGGAACGCCTGGATTCGGCCCGAAGTGCGCGTTTTGCCCGCCCAACTACTGCCGCCGCCAGAACACCCCTTGTTCATTTGGGACGGCAACAATACGCTAAAAGTGTTCAAAGGATATGGCGCAATCAGTTATGTTTTGCGACAGAGCGTATGGCTGGAACCAGGAACTTACGTGCTGGAAATCAGCATCTTTCCCGACCTGGTTATAGGGTATGACGACCAAGGCAACAAGATTCCTGCCCCTGATCCGCTCTCCGGCGAAGTGGAATTCCGCGCCGGCAGCACAAATTCGGGTTGGGTATTACCATCATTTCTGGAAAAAAACACCTACTATTTTGTTTTTATCATCACAGAAGCTGCACAAACGGAGATGAAAATTGCCATACGCGGCCGGTACGCCATCCAGAATAACGGCTGGTTTATGGATGATTGGTGGCTGTGGCGGCAAGATGACCTGACGCTGCCACCCGGCGTCTATACCCGCAGTGGGCAGCCGGCCATGTTGGCGGCAAACGCTGCGCCGCCGGTTATCCCCTACACCTTCCCGGTTGGCAACCCCACAATGGGGACAGATGAGTAACATCGGCACATTAAAAGAAGGTTCGCTTCATGCGGAGTTGAAGGCGTGGTACGGCCGTGCCCCAGACCAGTTTGAGCATCCCGTTGATGGTTACGTGGTGGACATTGTGCGCGGCGAGCAGTTGATCGAAATCCAGACCGGCAACTTTACCGCCATCAAACAAAAATTGCGGCGGCTGTTGGACGATCACCCGGTTCATCTGTTGTACCCGGTGGCCCGCGAGAAGTGGATTGTGCGGGAAACGGCCGTTGGTCACCCCCTCAGCCGCCGCAAATCCCCCAAACACGGGCAGGTGGTGGATGTGTTCGATGAACTGGTGCGCATCCCCCATTTGTTGGCGCATCCCCATTTCAGCCTGGGCGTTTTACTGACCCAACAGGAGGAAATCTGGCGTGACGACGGCCGTGGCAGTTGGCGGCGTAAACGGTGGAGCATTGCCGACCGCCGCCTGCTTGCCGTCAACGAAGAAGTGATTTTCAGCCAACCGACCGATTTTTTAACCTTATTGCCGGATGACCTGCCCCACCCCTTCACCAACAAACAACTGGCGCAAACCCTGGCCATCCGCCCCCACCTGGCCCAGCGCCTCACGTATACCCTGCGCTACTGTGATGTGCTGACGGCCGTGGGCAAAGACGGGGGAAGTCACCTGTATAATTTCGATAGGGTAAGGTAAGGAGAAACGGCCTCAGCAAACAACTACAGCTAAGGCAAATATAACCGCGTAACACCGCGTAACGCATCCAACTCGATCACAATTTCAGCCAGACATATCGCACATCGTTCACAATAATTGCGGTCGTGTAAAACACGATTCATATCGCCAATTGTCAGCACGGGCAGAATGGTAGGGGTGTACAAGCGGCGAATCGTCAATTCCAATGAATCCTCTTCGTCTACAGTGCGTCGGTTCCCTGTCAAAAGCAGGTAGCCTTTCTCTTGACACAACCGCCACACCGTTTCATCGCGGGCACTATAGGGAAGATTCACATCTGGGAAAATGTTGAGTGTCATCGGAATAAGAACATCATACCCTAATCGCTGTAGTGCGTAGAAAATTTCTTGGGCATGACGCTCACAATTATGATCACTCAAAATCCACTGCACTTTCGCGAGCCTCTATTTCTTGTAAATGTTTTGCTCTTAGGGCATAAAACGCTTGCCGTTGAGGTGTCATTGGTAGTTGGGCGATTTTTTGTTTCATTTCTTCGGCTATCGCATCGTAATGCCGTTTGCGCTCGGCCGCAATCCTGAGAATCTCGTCCAACTCAGCCTGTAACCGCTCACGATGCTGCTCAATGTAGTCGAAGGCAACTTGTACTTGCATGGGGGAAAGGTTGCGGTTCATGCTAATCTCGTAGAGCGTCTCGCCGTTGTTTTGGGCTTCCAGCACATCATACACGGTCATACGGCTTTCGCTAATGAGCGGGCCGAGGTCACTCTCAATAATATGGTATCGCGTCGAGTCTTTCGTTTGCACCATCATGTTGTTATTGTACCATAAACCGGCTGCACACGGCCGTGACCCGGACAAATCGCAAAACGAAGTCTATCCATTCTTCTATCTCCCAATTTTCGTTCACTCCAACACAAAAATCGCCCCAAAACGGCCGGTTTTGCCCTTTTCGGCGCGATGGGAAAAGAAAAGGTCGGTGCGTTCGGCCGTGCAAATCCCTGACAGTTCAATCTGGCTGACGCCGGCCGCTTGCAGCCGTATCTGGTTGGCGGCGGGCAGGTCAAAGTGGTAACGGCCGTTCACCTTCCCATTTGGCCGTCTCAACAAATGTTCCCAATCGGCGAATACTGCTTTCACCTCACCCACCAACGGCTCATCCACCTCATACTGCGCCCAACCAATGCACGGGCCAATGCCGGCCTGTACATCCGCCGGGTTTGTGCCAAACTCGTGCTGCATGGCCCGCACCATCGCCCCCGGCAGATCTACCACCACCCCCTTCCAGCCGGCGTGGCCCAGGCCAATGGCGTGGTTTACCGGGTCATAGAGCAAGATTGGCGTACAGTCGGCAAAGTTCATCGTCAGCGCGCAGCCCGGTTCATTGCTGATCAAGCCATCTGAATGCGGCGTGTAGTCGCCGTTGTTGGCGGTGGTAACGCGGGTGACGGTGTGGCCGTGTACCAGGTGGGCATGCACGGCCGTGTCATTATCCCGCCCAAACAGCCCATACGCCCGGCGGCGGTTGGCAAACACATGGGCCGGGTCATCCTTCACGGAAACGCTCAGATTTAAGGAGTGGAACGGCGCCGGGCTGACGCCGCCCTGCCGCGAAAAGATAGCGTGTTGGATACGGCCGTTGCGCCCCCATGACTCAAATTGAAAATACACAATGCCCTTGTCACTCTGTTGTCTCATCATAGCCACAAAATTAAAACACGAATGAGGCAAATGGGCGAGATTGGAGGTCGCTATGTCACCCTTTCACCTCTTCACCTCATCACCCCCTCACCTCTTTTGTTTGCCACGGCCGTCCACGTTACACTTACACCCCATGTCTGCCTGGCGCAAACTGCCGGAACCGTTCTGGCAATTCTGTATTGTTACCCTGTGGGGGCTGCCGCTGATCACGCCGCTGTTGAAATGGACGGCCGTACTGGGTACGGCCGTGGCCTGCACCCACGACGGCCATCTGCATTACCACCGCGTCGCCGCCATGCGTTACGCCTGGGAACAGGGCCTTTACTTCACCCGCTGGCTGCCTGACCTGGCCTTTGGTTATGGCTATCCCTTTTTTGTCTACCGTGAACCGGCGCCGCTTTATGCCGTGCTGCTGCCCCACTTGCTCGGTTTACCCCTGCCCGCCGCCGAGAATCTATTTTACGCCCTCTGTATTTTGGTGGGCGGCTGGTTTATGTTCCTCTGGGCGCGTGACATCTTTGGCGCGCGGGCGGGCATCGTCAGCGCCGTGGCGTATATGAGTGCGCCCTATGTGTTGGTGGATGCGCTGGTGCGCGGCAATGCGCCGGAATCGCTGGCACTGCCGCTGCTGCCGCTGCTGCTGTGGCTCAGCCGCCGCTGGCTGCTGACGGGCGGAACCAGGTGGTTTGTCACGGCCGTGTTCGCTCTGGCCTTCCTCTCCCTCAGCCACAACATCTCCCTGCTCATCTTCACGCCCACCCTGCTGGTTTATCTGCTGGCGCTGGCGGTGTTGCACAAAATGGCCTGGCGCACGGCCGTGCTGCGCCTGGCACTGCTCTTTGGTCTGGGGCTGGGCATGACCAGTTTCTACGCTGTTGGTGCGGTGCTGGAAATGGACGCCGTCACCTTGCAGCAATCCGTCTCCACCCGCAACAATGACTTTCGCTACAACTTTGCCACCCTGGCCGAAATCTTCGCCCCCGTCACCCCAGAAGACCCCACCCTGCTCAACCCGCCGCTGCTTTTCCGCCTGGGCTGGGTGACGACGGCGCTGGCGATGGGGGGGGCGCTGTGTTGGTTTTGGTTAAGAAGAGTGGAGATTGGGAGATTAGGCGATTGGGAGACTGGACAATCTCCCAATCTCTCAATCTCTCAATCTCCCCCAAAAGAGCAGCAATGGCATATTGTGTTAATGGTATTGGCCACGGCCGTTTACCTCTTCATGTCCCTCCTCGCCTCCCGCTTTCTCTGGGAAAATTTGCCCCTTATTGACTTCACCCAATTCCCCTGGCGCTTCATCGGCCGCGCCGCCCTGCCCGTCGCCCTGCTCGCCGGCGTCCCCTTCCTCTGCCTCCCGCCCACTGCTCACCGCTCACTGTTTACTGCTCACGGCCAACGCCTCCTCTTTTTCCTCGCCCTCCCCCTGCTCATTCTGGAAGC
>CAADGU010000276.1 GCA_900696625.1 uncultured Chloroflexota bacterium
TCCTGGGCAAACTCAAACGAAGAGTGATGCCCCTCGCCACCCCGGTCATATACCATCACGTTGAGAAAATCCACTTCGTCAAAAACGGCCGGTTCAATGCCCGCGCCATATTCACCCAGGGCCACTACCGCTGCCGTCAGCAGCTTGTCCCGCGCCCGCATCTCTGCGCCCAATGCCTGCATCAGCTTGACATAGTTTTGGGCCGAATCCGGGGACAAAGTAACCGGATCAGGATATTCCCAATCGATGTCTATGCCATCCAGATTGTGTTTTTCTACCAGAGCCACCAGTTCTTGCACCAATTGGTCACGCGCGGCGGGGTCGGCGGCCAGCACTTCAAACGTCTCATCGTGCCCCCAGCCGCCAACAGCGATGAGGACTTTTACATTGTGTTCATGCGCTTGCCTGACCAGGTTGTCAATCTTCCAGCCATTGGCCATTGGTTTGAGCGTACCGTCCCGGTTGGGAATGGCGAAGGCATAGATGACGTGTGTCAGCCTGTCCAACGGCACCAGTTCCACGATGACGGCGTCGGTGACGTAGCCGATGATGCGGAAGGGGGTGGGGGGCACGGCCGTTGCTGTGGGCATGGGTGTGGCGGTGGCGGGTACGGCTGTGGGCGCCGCTTCCGCCCCACACGCTGCTAAAATCGAACATAGGCAAATAAGTTGAAGAACTTTAGTCAGCATAATCTTGATGTTCTATTTTGAAGAGACAAAACGATTCAAAGGAGGCGGGGTAAGTTTTGTCACTATATCTTACAATTACCAAGAACAGTAGCGTTAGTCATAACCAGAGAACTTGTATGGAGTCCAAAGTCATTCTGCTATACCATTTGTTTGTGAAACGAATATACCCCTTTTTCTCATTTCCGGTGATGTCCCGACCTTCGATGTAATAAATGTGCTGTGTTCTAGATGCAATCCAAAAATGAAGTTCAGGCACAAAATATCGTTGCTCGACACAAGAGATGCGGAAACCCTCATTTTTTGCCCATGTTTCGACCACTTCTTTTGAGTAAACGCGAACCTGAAAATACTTTGATGGCAGCAATGCCATAATGATAAACAACAATATCAATATGATAGTGGTCAATAACAACTCTGCCATTGTGTACCATAAGCCCGTCGGCGGCTATTTGTTGAACAGGGGCGTGCGTTTTTCTACAAAGGCGGCCATTGCTTCTAAATGGTCGGGGTGTGACCAGAGGTGGACAAAGAGTTCGGTTTCCAGCCGGTTTGTTTCGGCCAGTGGCAAGTGGGCGGCGGCATAGGTCAGTTGTTTGAGAGCGGCTAATGTTGGCCCCGGTAGCCGGCAGAGTTCGTTCGCCCAGGCAGTCACGGCCGTGTCCCAATCCTCACCCTCATTTACCACCCGATGCACCAGGCCGATTTGTTGCGCTTCTACGGCCGTGAGCAGCCGCGCCGTGAGCAGCAGTTCCAACGCCCGGCTCTGTCCCAGCAGCCGCACCAGCCGCGCCGTGCCACCCCAACCGGTGGTCAGCGCGTTTTTCACCTGGGCAAAACTAAACCGGGCATGGCTGGCGGCAACGCGCAAATCACAAGCCGTCAAAATTTCGCAGCCACCGCCAAAAGCGTCACCGTTGATCGCCGCTATGACGGGGATGGGTAGTTCCGTTAGCCGTTGTAGGGCGTCACGCATAATCTGGTTCAATCGTGCCCCGGACTGTGGTTCAGGATGGCTGCTCAGTTCCTTCAAATCACCCCCGGCCACAAAGGCCTGCCGTCCCGCGCCGGTGATGATGAGGACGCGGATGGTGGGTGGCGATTCAGATATCGTCTGGGCAACGGCCGTGACACAGGCGGCAAACTGTTCCTGTGCGGCCCAATTTAACGCATTCCGCGCTTCCGGCCGGTTCACCGTCAGCGTGGCAATCTGGTCGCTAATCGTGAAGCTGATTTCATCAGGCATGAGGGTAAGTGTAGTGGTTAGGCCACCAGGTGACAAGGCGATGGGGCGGCAAGGTGAGGGGGTGATGAGGTGATGGGGTGAGGAGGTGAAGGGATTGTTAGACTTGGTGGCATGAGGCAAATCGTTTGGCTACGCGTGGGGGCGGTGGTGTTGGCGCTGACGGCCGTCCTCCTTATCTCGCTCATTGCCCTGGGCCTGTTTGATCCCCAACCGGTGGGTGAACTGGCCTGGACGGCCGTGCCCCAAACGCTCACCATTCCTCCGGGAGAACAGACCATCGTCTGGCTGCCAGAGCCGCTGCCATCTGGTAACTGGTCGGTGCGCGCTACCATTACCCACCAAAGCGGCGAGTTGGACAGTGGTGCGGGACTGGTATTGGGGGATGGCTGTACGGCCGTGATCATCGCCCTCTCCCCTCTCGGCTACACCACCATCCAACAAACCCCGCCAACCACCACTTACTGCTCACTGCCCACTGTTCACCGCTCACTGCCCACCGCACTCCCCTGGCAGCCCTGGCCCCATGTGCGCCTTGATGACGCCGCCAATGAGATTTGGTTGGATGTGGTGGAGGGTCAAATACGGGTGCGCTTGAATCGGGAGTTGTTGTGGGCCGGCGATTTACCCATCCAACCCACAACAGTTGGGATAGTTGGCCAGAGTTTTGGGGACACGGCCGTGTTTCACTTCTCGCCGCTTGATTTTTTGCATGATTGATTAGGATGAGTCTGATGCCTCTCCCAACAAACCTCGCAGTAAACTGGCCCGACCCAACAGCCCGACCAGACGGCCGTTGTCATCCACCACCGGCAGCCGTTTAACCCCATGTTCCATAATCAGCCTCAGCGCCTCGTCCGGCGTGGCGTTTACGGCAATGGTAATGACCGGCGTCGTCATCAGGTCGGCGGCCGTTTCCGTCGTTGCCAATGTAGATGGGGGAGCAGATGATTGGCCTGTGACCAGCGCATGCAAACGGCTTCGCAGACCAGGATGGGCGGCATGTTGGCTGCGTTCCAACAAATCCCCATCGGTGATAATGCCCAGCACTTGCTGTTCCGCATCTACGACAACGGCGCGGCGGCGGCGATCTTGTTCCAGCGCCTGCAACACTTCTTCCAGTGTGGCCTGGGGCGAAACCACCGGTACATCCCGATGCATCAGATCCGCTGTTGTGATAACGCGGCGGTCAACGAGGATGTCGTCCGTCTGGTAAGTTAACGGCTCATCCAACGATTGATGCTGCCCGATGGCGCGCAAGATGTCTATACGGCTGATCCAGCCCACCAGCCGCCATCCGTCTACTACCGGCAGCCGTTTCAGGCTGTGGGTGATCATCTGCGTCATCGCCTGACGCAGCGTCGCCGTCGCCGGAATGGTGACGACAGGCGCCGTCATCAAGTTCGCCCCGGTCATGGACTTGTCGGCTACTTCAGCCAGCCGCTGCCCCCAATCATCACCGGCGGGCGTCAGGCGGGTGCTTAAATTGGCGCGGCGCAATAGATCGCCGTCGGTGATAATGCCCAGGAGACGGCCGTTTTCGGCAACCACCGGCAGGCTGCGATACCCCTTTTGCAGCAGCAGCGCCACAATATCGGCGGCTGAGGCATCCGGCGAAACCGTTACCACTTCCGTCCGCATCACGTCGGCCACGGGGCGATCAAGCGGGTCTGGCGCAGGGCGGCTCGGTTCCATCTTTTCCGCAAAGGGCGCCATCAACAGGCTTTCCATGATCGGCTGTTCCGTTATTTCTGCGGGTGGTTCGCTGCTAACGGTGGCCCCCAACGCCGCAATCGCCTTATCCGCGCTCCAAAAGATGTGGTCTGGGCCTAACTCAGCCAGCACACCGGCGCGTTCTAGCAGCA